>CAHJWN010000006.1 GCA_903642265.1 Acidobacteriaceae bacterium
GCTGTCGCCACTGCAGGATGCGCGAGCAGCACACGTACACGGGCCGCCATTCGCCAGACGTTCTCGCCCTCTACGCCAATCGAGCTGAAGACCTCACCCAGCGCTGAGCGTAAGTAAAGATCATCAAAAAGCATTGTTGCAGCGGGAACAGCGTCCGCGAGATTGTCGATCATCAGCCATGCGAGCACCGGCGCCCATCTTTGCATAGAACCTTCATGCTTGGTCTGTTCAAGGAGGTTCGGCAGCACCTTTCTCGCACTCTCTGGCCAGGGCAGATTGAATTCTGCCTCAAAGTTCGGCAGACTTGCCGCCCGGCACACCAGCTTGCGGAACTCTGCATCTCTTTCAGCCTTCTGTTCCGGGCTAGCAATCTTTTCACCGTGCTGCGTGAGGTGTTGCGCCCGTTCGAAGAACAGTCGCGAATGTTCAAAAAATGCCTCAAGCGTTATCTCACCGTCAGCGATCCTCTTCGCGGGCTGTGGCGAGAGTTCAGGCTTCTCATCGATCAAATTCTCATCAGCATCGACGGTCACCTCAGCATGGTGCAGATCTCCGGACGGCAATGGACTTGCAGCCTTACTGGTGTCAGCAGCATTAGTAGAACTCGCCACAACGCTGCGCAAAGTCTCCGGCGAGATGGCGTGGCGCAGCGCCTCGTGCAGTGGTCTCAGGCGCAGCTTCGTCAACGCTTCTTCCAGATTGTGAACGCCGCCACCGCCGAGCGCTCCAGCAAGTTGGTCCCACGGCTGTTCTGCCGTGGCGAACAATTCCCGCCACTCGCCCAGTACGGCATACTGATATCCGCGTAACTCGATCGAGAAGCCATGGTGGTCGAAGTCGGATGACCTCTTCAAGTACTCAAGGTTGCTCGCGGAGTCTCGCCAGGCAAGGTAAAGGTTTGAATTCGACGGCAAGTGAAGCGCATCGCTCAACGTGCGCTGGCGAAGTTGACCACTCGACTTGTCCATGTCGGCAACCGAGATATGGATCGTCCCATGTGTGCTGTCATACGCATTGTTGTAAAAAATCAGCGCTCGCTCTTTGCCAGAGCCGCCGTATCCCGTCCCGCCATGATCCACGCGGTTGGAATATACGAAGACATTTTCATTGACGTTGTTCTCGCCCGCCCAGAAGTCGTACATCACGAAGTTGTGGCTCTCGGCGAACAGCTGTCGGTTCTTCAGCAGTGGCGCAATCTCCCGCATATGACGCGCAACCAGGTCTTCGTTTGCCCACTCTACAAAGCGGGCCGTTTTGTATTCCATACCGTACTTCTCGGTAAATGCCTCGATCTGTCCATGCCCAATCATCGGAAGGCCTGGAATCGTCGCCAGCATGGTGCATGTTCCGAAGTACTTATCGCCCGTCCCGAACTGGGCAATCGCTGTCTTTTCATCGGGATTACTCATAAAGTTGACGTAGCGCTTTAGAATGTCAGGATCAAATTCGATGGTCTTCTTCAGGTAAGACCGATACTTCGCGTTCTCCTCATCCCGCAGCATGTTCATAAAGGCGCTGTTGTAGACGCGATGCATCCCAAGCGTTCGGACAAAGTATCCCTCAAGCAGCCAAAAAGCTTCGGCAAGCAGCAGCGTTCCAGGGACCTCCGCGGCCACCCTGTCTACGACCTCGCGCCAGAACTCGTTCGGCATCATGGCATCGAACTCTGCCTGAGAGATCGCCGACTCCGCTCTTGACGGGATCGACCCGCCGATCCCGGGCAGCGGAAACCACAGCCGCTGTACATGTTTTTTTGCCAGCGTCATCGCCGCATCGAATCGAATAATCGGGAAGAGTCGCGCCACCTGGAGAATTGTCTGGATCACGTGCTCGCGCACGAACGCTTTGGAGTAATCAAGCTGCGCGGTATCGTTCCACGCGAAGGTTGTGCCGTCGTTGCCGTGGTACACAAACTGCGAATGGCCGTTTGCGCGCTCACGCAGTCGGAACACAACTGCAGCGTCGCTCTGATCGAAGTAATGATCGTCAATCTTGATCTCGAATTTGCTCTCACTCGAAAGGTCCGGCCCCTCAAAGCTGTATACCGGGAACGGGCTCTCGTCCCGCGAAAGAAACCACTCCGGATGCTCCATCACCCAGGTCGAGTCGATGCCCATATGGTTTGGCACCATGTCTGAAGCCAGCCGGATTCCGTACCGCATGGCATTGTTGCGTAACTGCTCATAAGCCCATGTACCGCCAAGGTCCTCTGCAATCCGGTAGTCCTTGAGAGAGTAAGCCGACGCCACCGCGTCCGATTGCCCCATCATGCGCTTGATCGTTTGCGAAGCCGTACTGCGCTCCCACAATCCGATCAGCCAGAGTGCATTGATGCCCCGGCTCGACAGCAACTCGAGCTCCTCGCCTGGAATTTGGTCGAGTCGATGAATATGACGTTGGAACTTCTTTGAAAGCTGTTCCAGCCACACATACGTGCTCTTTGCAATCATCACCACCGTTGGCATCCACGCCTGGTCAGGACTGAAAGCCTCGTATTCATTGAGCGCCGGTGGCTGCTCTGCGCGTCGCCTTACGCCATCAGCGCCCACGATCCAATCGCCATCCAGTCCGTCATACCCGGTAAACTCGTCTCCGACGAACCCTTCCATCGTCCAGCTGCCATCTGCCTGTTGCCGGTGCCTTCCACCCTTGGCGGGGTGAAACGTCGACCAGATCGCAATCTCTTCTTCTTTTAATACGTCTCCGGCAAGTATCGTTCGCCGCAGTGTCTCGCCGAATTCCGGCCCCAGGTTGTCCATCCAATTGTCCCGGATGTATGCAAGCTGTCCGCTGAGCGAATCAGGCGACGCAAGCATTGGCGCAAGCAGCGCATCGAGCAGCGTCTCGGTTCCGCTTACCATTGGCCTCGACGCAAAGAACTGCGGGAGTTCTGCTGTAACCGACTTGTAAATTGTCGTCTGTTCGAGCTCTCGATCATCAAACAGCGCCTTGAAGGGTGTGAACGCCGGGTTGCTGTTCGCAAGCCACAACATCAGCAACTCTTCGATCGCAATCTCACGATTCGGCACATCCTCGGTTGTTTGTGCCTCCATCGCCGGCGTCACAGCATTTAGCCATTCACCCGCAGACTGCTTGCCGCGATATACACTCACCGTCGGAAACTGACGAGAAAACTCCAGCAACAGCGTATCGACCGCATCATGGTTTGCGTCGGCCCTCAACCACTCGAGCGCACTCGACATCAGCTCTGGATCAAGCGACTCGCGATACTTTGCGATCATCGCGTGGTTCAACTCATCGATGAGGCCCATCGCAAATAGCGCTCCGGCATGCAGCACCGGACTAGCCTCGCCGCTGGCGGCTTGCGCCTCGTTGTACTTTGCAGCAAACTTGCGGCACGCGGTCAAACTTCCGAAGATCACGTTCCCGGCATAGTTGAAAAGAATGTCGTCTACGCCAGTCCTGTTGCGAACCTCTCGCGAAACGTGAAATTCCATGCTCAAACCCTCTTGCCTTCTCAGTTACTATTCCACGCGGTTGCGGCCAGGGGGCCATGCCTTCATTTACGACTATAGGGTCTTTGCCTGTTTGAATTCGAACTGGCGGTTTGGGATGTATGAAGGATCGCGCCCGTACTTCCGAAAAGCAGTATCGAATCATACCGCAAGACGCAAAAAGACCCCGGCACCTGGTCCTTGGCGACGGGGTCTTCATTCTAGTTGACTTAGAACTTGATGAAGAAACCCACGCTCGGCTCGGTCGTAAACGTCTGCTGATTGATCGTCAGGTAGTTTTGCCCGAAATCCGGTACCTTATAGAAGAGCTGGCGAAACTGTGCTCTTACTCCGAAGTGCCTGGTCAGCTGGTCCTCAACGCCAATGTCGTAATAATAGGCAGCGCGCGCACGCTCTGGCAGGCTTTGTCCGCCCATAGGAGTCGGCTTGAAAGCCACCGCACCACCGCCTACCCCGGCGAATGGCTGCACTCCCAGAAAGCTCGGCAGGTGCGCCACGTAGCCTACCGTGTACTCCGACATGTTGGTCTGAACGCCAAAAGGCGTCGGTGTTGAAGCATCCGTGCCGAAGGGTGACCCTCCAAAGTTCTCCGTAAACCGGGCATAGGTGTAATTGAACTCTGCGCCAAGTAGAGGCGACTTCGTATAGCGGACCTGAACCAGCGCTCCTACCGTTGTACTGGCATCGAGGCTCACCGGGAAGGCTTCAAGGTTGGTTCCCGCAACGCTCTTCGTAAACACCGCTGAACCGCTGACTCCAAGATCGAGCCGGTCTAGTTGACGAGCGGCAAAGGTGACCTGACCAAAAGCATTCGAAGAAACGAGAAGTACAGCTGCGGACAGCAGAACCTGCCGAGCGCAGGACGATCCGAACAAATTCAACATCGAGAAGTGACTCCTTGAGCAGTTCCGCAACACGCCAGGTCTGCAACACGCCAGGTCTGCAAAACGCTCCCTTAGTTTACGTTACAAATTCTTTGTACGCATTCAGCACGCCCGGGGCTGTGGCCGCCTCGATGCATGGTCTTCACGTTTGACGCGGGGGCAGGCATTCAGAAACAATCGTCTATCTGAGCACGTTGCCGTCTAACGCGATAGTCCCGGGCCGCGGTGCATGACTAAGCCGAACCACAGGCTATTTGAGGTAATGCTTGCCCTCCTTTCGGACCGCAGTCCAGAATCACGCAACTGCATACAGCCGGCTTCCTACCCGGAGCACTGAAGGAAGCTCTTCCCCTCTCCGGCGACTTTTCTCCGCCCGTCTCCGCCACGCCGCACTCCTCTTCCTGCTGTCTTTGATCGCAATCGCAATCAACGGCTACCATCCCTACGCAGAGGATGCCGGCATCTACGTCTCCGGGATCAAGCAGGCGATCCATCCCGGTCTGTACGGCAGCAGCGCGTATCTCATCGCCCCCTACCTGCGGGTGTCGCTCTTCCCGGACCTGAGCGCCTGGATTGTGACTGCGCTTCATCTTCCACTGGGGTACCTGCTGTTCATCATGCAGATCCTGACAACCTGGCTGCTGCTCTATGCCTGCTGGGAACTGGCAAAACGCTGCTTTGCTCGACGCGAAGAGCAGTGGGGCGCGCTCTTGCTTACCGCCGCGTGCCTCTCCATCCCGGTCGCAGGTTCCTCGCTCTTCCTCATGGATCCGTACCTCACCGGGCGGTCCTTCTCCACACCGCTCTCACTGCTTGCACTCATCGCGTGCCTGGATGGACAACTCAGACGTACCTGCTTGCTGCTGGTGCTTATTGGCCTCTTCCATCCACTGATGGTCATCTATGCGGCGTCTTTTGTACTTGTACTCTGGACGACCAGGATCCACTCCAAGATCGGCACTGCCTCGGCCTGTGCCATCGCCATAGCCTGTGCTGCTGCAATTCATCTCTCCCAGCGACATTTTGTCGAATCTGTTGCCTACCAGAATGCTGTCGGTTCACGCTATTACTTCTTCCTCGCTAACTGGCATTGGTACGAGCAGTTTGGTATCGTCGCCCCGCTGCTCATCCTCGGCGCCTACGCCTTCTGGCACAGAGGTCGCGCTCTCAAGACTGGCGTCACACTCGCAACCGGTGCTGTCTTCCTTGGCCTCACCTCTATGTTCATTGCGCTCGTCTTCGCAAGAGAACACAGCCATTCGCATCTCGTCGCCGCATTGCAGCCGCTTCGACCCTTCCTACTGATCTATCTCTGCATGTTTCTCATCCTTGGTGGAGTCATTGGTGGCAGTATCCTGAAAACATCTGCCTGGCGCTGGGTGCTTCTCTTCGGGGCGATCGCTGCCGGACTCTCGTTTGTGCAACATGATGCGTACTCCGCTTCGAGGCAACTTGAACTTCCCGGCACAGTAAGTCAGAACAGCTGGGTTCAGGCGTTCCTCTGGATCCGCGACAACACGCCGCCCAATGCAGTATTCGCCCTTGACGCTGACTACATTCACGCCCACGGAGAAGACAGCCAGGGCTTTCGGGCCATTGCCGAACGCGATTCCCTCGCCGACCGGTCAAAGGACGGAGGCGCCGCAGCCGTTTTTCGACAACTCGCGGATCGCTGGATGGCGGAACAATCGGCAACCACTGACCTGAATAACATCGATGATGCTGAACGCCGCACTCGTTTGGCCCCCTTCCATGTTGATTGGATCGTGCTCAACACATCTTCGTCCACGCAAATGCACTGCCCGTTCACCAACAAAGCTGTCAAAGTCTGCCGGCTTCGATAAGCACAGTCTCCTCTTCACGGCCTGCTCGCGACATCTCCGGGTCGAACTGTGTTCACTGGGCATCTAAACTAACAACACAGCATGGCAAATCAGGATCAGACGCAGAGTAAGTCTGCAAAAAAGCCCAACACCGCCAGGCCGGACGATGACGTCGTCGGCAAGGTCTACGACAGCCGCCTCATGCGGCGTCTGCTCACCTACCTGCGCCCTTACAAGCTCCAGACAGCACTTTCTGCAATTGCCATTCTGCTCAAGGCAGCCACCGATGTACTGGGCCCCTACCTTACAAAAGTGGCCGTCGACACCTACATGGCCGACACGCCGCCCGAAAAGCTCTCCTGGCTTGCCCGCCACCTGAGTCGCGCCCCGATGACCGGCATCACCCAGATTGCCTGCCTCTACTTCGCCGCACTTGTCATCAGCTTCATCCTCGAGTTCTTCCAGACCTACCTCATGCAGTGGACCGGCCAGAAGATCATGTTCGATCTCCGCAGCCAGATCTTCCGCCACATCCAGCGCATGTCTCCTGCCTTCTTCGACCGCAATCCCGTCGGCAAACTCGTAACCCGCGTAACGTCCGACGTCGACGCGCTGAACGAAATGTTCACCTCCGGCGTCCTCGCTATCTTTGAAGACGTTTTCGTGCTGCTCTTCATTGTCATCATCATGCTGCGGATGAGTTGGCCGCTCGCCCTGCTCACGCTCGCCGTCATCCCCGGCATCCTCTTCCTCACCAGCATCTTCCGTAAGAGCGTCCGCGACAGCTATCGTCGCATCCGCACCAACATCGCAAAGATCAACGCCTTCACGCAGGAACACGTCAGCGGAATGAACATCGTTCAGCTTTTCAACCGCGAATCACGCGCCTACGACGAGTTTGTCGCCGTCAATCGCATGCACATGGCCGCCTGGACCGACGCCATCTTCGCCTACGCCTGGTACTACCCTGCTGTCGAGCTTCTCAGCTCCGTCGCCATCGCACTCGTCATCTGGCGCGGCGGCTTCTCCGTGCTGCACGGCGCGGTCACCCTGGGCATCCTGATCGCATTCATGCAGTACGCTCAGCGCTTCTTCCGGCCCATCCAGGACCTCAGCGACAAGTTCAACATCCTTCAGGCAGCGATGGCAGCCAGCGAACGCGTCTTCCATCTGCTCGATTCTGAGTCCGAAATCCTATCGCCCACTTCCCCTGTTGCTGGCGATAAGTCCGGCCGCATCGAGTTCCGCAATGTCTGGTTCACCTACGACAGCACCGCCACAAATCCGGGCGCACCTGATCCGGCGGCCCTATCGCCTGCCGTGGGATCAGATGACGCCACCGCGTCCGCCAACTGGAATCCAGACCCCGCCATCGAGTGGATTCTCCGCGGTGTCTCCTTCACCATCGATCCCGGCGAAACCGCAGCAATCGTCGGCCATACCGGAGCCGGCAAGACCACCATCACTGCCCTGATGATGCGCTTTTACGACGTTCAACACGGCACCATTCTCGTAGATGGTGTCGACATCCGATGTCAGGACCTCAAGCTCCTCCGGCAACGTTTCGGCGTTGTTCTTCAGGATTCCTTCCTCTTCACTGGCACCATCACCGACAATATTCGCCTCGGCACTGCGTGGATCACGGCTGAATCCGTCGAGAAAGCCGCCGACGAAGTCAACGTGGGCGACTTCATCCGCAGCCTTCCAAACAAATTCATGGAGCCCGTCAACGAGCGCGGCAGTACCTTCTCCACAGGCCAGAAGCAGCTCATCAGCTTCGCCCGTGCCCTTGCCCATGCACCCGGAATTCTGATTCTCGATGAGGCCACCAGTTCGGTCGATACAGACACCGAGATGCGCGTCCGCCTCGCCCTCAGCCGCATGATCACCGGTCGTACCAGCATCCTGATCGCCCACCGGCTCTCCACCATCCAATCCGCAGACACCATCCTTGTCATGCATAAGGGCACGCTCCGCGAACGCGGAACCCACCAGGAACTCCTCGCTGAACGCGGCCTCTATTACAAGCTCTACCAACTCCAATATCGCGACCAGGAATCCGCTGCCGGCGTAGACCGCACCCGGGGCGTAGAGGCTGTTGTCTAGAGCCTGCGTGTCATCAAGCGTCGATGGGAGCTTCGGCAATCCAACACGAGACTCTCACCTCCTCGAGGGTCTGCCTGTTTCCCGCTGAGTACCGCATGTGTAAAATCTCGCATGTACTCTAGACATCTAACTCGCATCACCCAAGAGGAGAATCATGTCGAAGCTGACCCCAGGCAAACTCGCCGGACTCAAGGCTGTCTCAACGCCTGACGCCATCATCGCCGCAGCTGCCATGGATCAGCGCGGCTCGCTGCAGAAATCCATCGCCAAAGATCGCGGCGCGGCCTCGGATGCACACGATCTCGAGGTGTTCAAAGAGGAAGTTACGGAGGTGCTGACAAAGTACGCCTCCGCCATTCTCCTCGATCCGGAATTTGGCCTGCCTGCCTCCAAAAAGCGTAATGGCAAGGGCCTGCTGCTCGCCTACGAGAAGACCGGCTATGACTCGAACACTGCTGGCCGCCTGCCCGACTTGCTCGATGTCTGGAGCGTCCGTCGCCTCAAAGAAGCCGGGGCTGACTGTATCAAGATCCTGCTCTACTACACACCCTTCGAGAAATCCTCCATTAACGACCTCAAGCAGGCCTGGATCGAACGCATCGGCGACGAGTGCCTGGCCCACGACATCCCCTTCTTCCTTGAGTTCGTCGGCTACGATGTGAGCGGTGTTGGCGAAAAGTCAATCGAGTACGCCAAGCTGAAGCCCTCCGTCGTCTCGGGCTGCATGGCCGAGTTTGGCAAGGCTCGCTACAACGTCGACGTGCTCAAGGTAGAAGTGCCGATTGAGATGACCTACGTCGAAGGCACCCGGGCCTTCAAGGGTGAAAAGGCCTACACGCGCGCCGAGGCCCTGCAGCACTTCCGCGATGCCGAAGGCATGACCCACAAGCCGTTCATCTATCTTTCAGCAGGTGTCACCAATCCGATCTTTATCGAGACCCTTGAGCTCGCCGGTGAATCCGGAACCAAGTTCAACGGTGTCCTCTGCGGCCGCGCCACCTGGTACGACGGCATCGAGATCTACGCCAGGAAGGGTAAAGATGCCTTCCGCAAGTGGCTGGACGTCGAAGGTGTTGAGAACATTGAGAACGTCAATAAGGCTCTCAAAGCTGCCAGCCCCTGGTATCTCAAGTACGGCGCAAACAGCCTGGCTGAACTTGAATAGTCAAATCGTTCTTCGCGAGCATTCTGCCCAAAGATGTTCGCGAAGAACCCAGGGTATTCGCGATGGACGCGGTGCTTGCAAACGACGCGGTGCTTGCCTCCCTGCCGCGTCTCAGCTACGCTTAACCCCCACATGCGACTCTTGAAGTTCCTGTCCACGCCTGCACTCCTGTGCCTCGCCTCCGCCACCGCCTTTGCACAGCAATACACCATCAAGAACGTTGTCTTCGACGGCAAGACGCCATACTCCCAGTCTGCCCTTGAAGCTGCCTCCGGCCTCAAGCCTGGCGCCACCATCTCGAAAGCCGACCTCCAGGCGGCATCGCAGCGCCTCGTCGACACCGGTGCTTTCGAAGATCTCTCGTCGAGTCTCGACGGCCCCATAAAAGCCATCACCGTGATCTTCAAGATCAAAGGCGTCGACCCGGCACGCCTGTTGACCGCTACCTTCGACAACTTCGTCTGGTTCTCCCCTGAAGAACTCCCCGCAGAAGTCCAGAAGCTCGTACCGCTCTTTGACGGCACTGTTCCCGAGGCTGGCAATCAGACCGACTCAATCGTGGCCGCTCTCAAGAAACTGCTCAGCGGGAAGGGTGTCGACGCCACCGTAAGTTTCGAGCCTGTTGCTCCTTCGCCAACTCAACCCCTGCGGCTCGCCGAGTTCCACGTAAGCAAGCCTTCAGTCCGCTTCCACTCTCTCACACTCAACGGTGTCACGCCCCCCTTCTCTGAGCCTCTCAACAAGCTGATCACCGCCGCTGCGGGCAGGCCGTACATCGAAGGACTGGTGCCCTTCAGCCTTAACAACGCCGTGCTCGCCGTCTACAAGAATGCCGGATACCAGGCCAGCAGCATCACCTCTCTCGCGCGGAAGCTCACGCCCGCGAGCGGCTTGAACGCGGACGTCGATGTCACCGCAACTGTAGAGCCAGGCGACGTGTACCACCTGTCGAAACTAGAATGGGCGGGCTCTCCCATCATGAGCGCCGAAGGCTTTGCAGCCGATGAGCGGCTCCATCCTGGCGATGTTGCGTCGCAAAAGGCCCTGCTCATCTCGCTCCGCAAGCTGGAGACCGCGTACCGCAACAAGGGCTACATGGATGTGGTCGTCACTGCAACGCCCCAACTCGACACCACCTCCCACCAGGTTGCATTCACCATCAACGCAGTGCCTGGGGAGCAGTACAAACTCCACGCGGTCACGCCAGTGGGCCTCTCAGATGCCCAGCAGAAAGACTTCATCCGTGCCTGGAAGATGCAACCCGGAGATGTCTTTGACGAGGGCTATGCCAGCTCCTTTCTGACAAACAACAGCGCTATAACCAGCTTCAATGGCTACTCGGCACGTTTCAAAACAGTTGCTGATCCCGATGCACACACCGTCGACCTCCTCATGACCTTCTCAAGGGATGTGAAGTAAGCTCTGCCATTCTGCTCGCCTGTCTCCTGCCAGGCCAGCCGTCGCGCCCGCATCAACCTTGGAACACTCTCACTCATGACGCTCTAAACTGACTTATCGCCGCTCATTCCAACCCGCGCATCTTCCTATCAGCCGGCGAAGCCAGCGGCGACCACTACGGTGCCCAGTTGATCTCCGCTCTGAAGACCAGCCTGCCCACAGCAATTTTCGTTGGTTTGGGTGGTACCGAGATGGAGCGCGCAGGCCAGCAACGAATTGTGCGTGCTGAAGATGTCGCTCACATGGGCATCACCGAAGTCCTTCGCCACGCTCCGTACATCTACTCCCAGTACCGTAAGCTTGTCCGATCCATAGAACGTAACCGTCCTGACATCGCTGTACTGATCGATTTTCCCGACGTAAACTTCCGCCTTGCCGCGCACCTTAAACGCCTCGGCATTTCCGTCATCTATCTGGTCAGCCCGCAACTGTGGGCATGGAAACGCGGCCGTCTTCGCTGGGTGCAGGAGCGCGTCACGAAGATGCTTGTGATCTTCCCCTTTGAAGCCGAGTTTTACCGCAATCGCGGCGTTGACTCTGAATTCATCGGCCACCCGCTCGCCGCATTGCCCCTGCCGTCTATCTCTCGCGAAGCCTACGCCGCCCACTACAAGCTCGATCCTGAAAAGCCCTGGATCGCCCTGCTGCCAGGCAGCCGTTGGCGGGAGATCACCGCAAATCTTCCCGCAATGGTCGAGATGGCCAGCCTTCTGCCCTTTGCCTGCGAATACATTCTCCCCGTCGCCTCGACCATCGACCGCCCGCGTCTGCAGGAATTCGTCAAAGGGTGGATCACGTACCGGCCGATAGCCACCACCACGTCGCTCCCCTACATCCATCTCGTCCCCGACGCCCGCGAAGCTCTCCATCATGCCCGCGCATCTGTCGTTGCCAGCGGAACAGCCACAGTCCAGGCCGCTGTAATCGGCAATCCGTTTGTAGTCGTATATCGCGTTTCGCCGCTCACCTTTGCGCTGGCAAAGCTCCTTGTCGAATACCCCCCTGAACTGAAAGCCGAGCCCGACGAAGCAGGCAATCTGCCGATCGCCATGGTCAATCTCATCGCGGGCCGCCGCATCGTGCCCGAGCTCCTTCAATCAAATCTCACAGCCGAATCGCTTGTCGAGGAGCTCCTGCCTCTGCTTGGAGACACTCCCCAGCGAGATACCATGATCGCTTCACTCGCCGAGCTGAGCCAGCAGCTCCTGCCGGCCAATGTCACTGATCCCATCACCCGAGCCGCGCGCGTTATCCTGAAATTCCTTCCCACCCAACTCCCGGTCCCAGGCTCGATGCCATGAACTTTGACGCAATCTCTAACGAGGCTTCCAAGCGTCTAATAAACTGACGTACAGCTGCGCCCCGAGCAATCTGCTTCCAAACGAGGAATATGACTCGCATGACCCGCTTCAGCCGCATCGTTCTGGCTCTGATCACCGTTGGTTTACCCTGCGTAAGCGCCTTTGCGGCGCCGGTTCGTCCGCAGGTGCAGGTCACCAACTATGTCATCTCCGCCGATCTTGATCCGGCTGCCAACAAATTGTCTGCAACTGTCGCCGTCACTTTATCCGCTCTCGAAGACCTCACACAGGTCACCCTTGAACTGAACAATGGCCTGCAGATATCGAAGATCGTCGATGCCACCCAGCACCCGCTCTCTCCCGAGCGCCTGACCACCAACTCTACAGTGCGCATACCGTTGCTCAGCACGCTCAGCAAGGGTTCCAGCACAACGCTCACCTTCGACTATGCCGGAGTCCTGACCGGTTCCGATACCAGCCCCGTCGAAGGTATTAAGCTCGCTGCAATCGCCGATCCCGTGTCGATCCTGCTGTACGCAGGCCGCTGGTTTCCTCTCACCACTCCTGGCCTTTTCACCAACCGCTTCACCGCCGAAATGCACATCCGCGTCCCTTCTGATTACCGCGTAGTCGGCAGCACCACCACAGAATCCACCCCGAAAAGCATCTCTGGCAATCGAAGTGAGTACAGCTTTAACTGGTCCAAGCCCGGTTTTCCCGGGACCATCGTCGCCGGGAAGTTTCTCGCGCCAATCTCCGCTGCCGGAATACCCAACGTCCGCATCTTCGTCACCGAGAAACACAAAGCGGCGGCAGCAGGATACGCCGCCACGGCTGCAGAGCAGTTCGAGTACTTCAGCTCAATCTTCGGGCAGCCGGAGACCAGCCGCCTGAACATCGTCGAGCTGCCCGATGACGCTGTCTCGGCTGCCTGGGCACCCGGGATCGTCGCGATCGCCGGTAATCGTATTGGCGAAAAGAACAGCACCCGCCTCCTGGCCAACACCATTGCCCATCAGTGGTGGGGCTCAGAAGTCTCTCCAGCCACGCTCAACGACGCCTGGATTACAAACGGCATGTCTCGCTACGCGGAACTGATGTATGTCGAGGAAGTCTCCGGTCGCACCGCCTTCCAGACTGCCGTCAGCGACGTTTCCGCTGGTGCGCTTGCCTATGACACAGAGCCGCTGACAACGCTTGGTCGTCTCGATCCGTTCTCTCCGCAGTTTCAATCCATGACTCTGGAGAAGGGCGCGATGGTCTTCCACATGCTTCGCTGGGAGCTCGGCGACGATGCCTTTAAGAAGTTCCTCCGCGGCTTACTCTCTCAATACACCGACCAGGGTATTCGTAGTTCAAACGTTGAAACTGTCGCCGAAGCACAATCAGGCACCCAGCTTCAGGCTTTCTTCGCGCAATGGATTGACGGCACCGGCGCGCCGCAGTTCACCAACAAATTCACCGTCTACCGCCTGGGTAACAACAAGGGTTTCCGTACCGTCGGTTCCATCGACCAGGATCTCGATCTCTTCCGCATGCCTGTCGCTCTCCGCATCGAGACAGATGGCAAGACCGAAGTCCGTCGCGTTGACGTCTCCGGAAATGAGTCGCAGTTCACCATCGAGACCTTCGGTCGGCCTCGCAAGATCGAGATCGATCCCGAGAACTGGCTGCTAAAGAGCACTCCCGACCTCGCCGTCCGGGTCGCCGTACTTCGCGGACAGCAACAGGCTGCCCAGGGAGATTTGACCGCCGCTCTCGCTGAATACCAGAAAGCTTTGGACATCAATAAGACCAGCTCTCTTGCCACGTATCGTGTCGGCGAGATCTTTTTCACCCAGCGTAACTACCAGTCCGCTGCCAACTCTTTTCGGGATGCTCTGCGCGGCGACGGCGATCCGAAGTGGATCGAAGTCTGGAGCCACATCGAACTCGGCCGGATCTTTGACGTCACCGGCCAGCGCGACCGCGCCGTCAATGAATACCGCCTCGCCGTGCAGACCAATGACAACACTCAGGGAGCGGTAAACGAGGCCCGCGCACTCATGCAGAAGCCGTACCAACGGCCGCACGAAGACAACTAGACCTGCTCCCCGCTTGTCCCGTAGGACAGCTTGCTTCATCCTGCGATATGCTTGGCACGTCCCGCCAATCCCTGAGTTTCGGAAGCGAATCAATGTCAGCACCCGCTGTTAAATCACCTATTAAGACTGCTGTCATCGGCTTCGGTCTAGCCGGACGCGTCTTCCATGCCCCATTCGTCAGTGCCGTTCCTGGACTGGAGCTCTCGTCCATCGTCCAGCGGAAAGGCGACGAAGCCGCCCTTGCCTATCCTGCCTCAAAGATCCTTCGCTCCTTCGACGCCGCACTCGCTTCGGACGCCGCACTCATTATCGTTGCGACCCCCAACGACACCCACTTCGACCTCGCCCGCCTCGCCCTTGAAGCAGGCAAGCACGTTGTAGTCGACAAGCCAGTAGCCGCAACCAGTGAACAGGTTCTAACCCTGGCCCGGCTCGCACGGGAGAAAAATCTTGTCCTTGCTGCCTTTCACAATCGTCGCTGGGATGGCGACTTCCTCACGATCAAGGCGCTGCTCATCCAGCAGGCTCTTGGCCGGCTCACAACGTTTGAATCGCATTTCGACCGCTTCCGTCCCATCCCAAGGCCCGGCTCATGGAAAGAAGCGGGCAGCCCCGCTAACGGAATGCTCTTCGACCTTGGGCCGCATTTGGTTGACCAGGCCCTGGCGCTCTTCGGATCGCCAAAAGCCATCACTGCCAGCGTCCGAATGGACCGCGAAGACTCCGCCATTGAGGACGCCTTCGACATTGTCCTCCACTACCCGAAGCTGATGGCTTACTGCCGCACCACCATGATCGCCGCCGACCCCTCACCGCGCTTCCTGCTCCATGGCACCGGCGGCAGCTTCCGCAAGTATGGCCTCGATCCCCAGGAGCCCGCGCTGGTCGCAGGAGCAAAGGTCCCACGGCTGCCTGAGAGCGGCAAACCGACTGATGAGTGGCTGAACGAAGATCCGAATCTGTGGGGCATGCTCACCCTGGCCCCCGACCCCGCCGAACCACGGAAGCTCACTACCCACGAAGTTCAGACCGAACCCGGAGATTATCGCGGCTTCTACGTAAACGTTCGTGATGCGATCCGCGGCACCGCTCCACTTGCCGTAACGCCCGAGGCCGCCTACCGCACCATCAGGCTCCTCGAACTGGCGCGCCAAAGCAGCGAATCAGGCCGCACCCTCCCAGTCGAGTTTGCCAGCCTCGCCTAAGTTCCCTACTGCCCGTACGTAGCCTTGGCACCATTCTTCCGGAAGTAGTGCTGGTCAAGCAGTGCCTGCGAGACCCGTTCTGCGCCAGCATTCAGCGTCAGCGTCCGGTACGCCATCTTCGCCACCGCCTCCAGCACCACGGCATTGTGCGCCGCATCATGAGCGTCCCTGCCCCAGCAAAATGGTGCATGGCCATTCACCAGGACCGCAGGGATCGCCAGCGGGTCAATTCCCTGGAACCGCTTGACAATGGCAACGCCCGTCTCATGAACATAGTCGGTGCCAAAACTGTCGTCGGCAAGCACCTCCGTGACCGGAACCGGCCCGTAGAAATAGTCCGCATGGGTCGTACCGAATGGCGGAATTGCCATACCCGCCTGTGCGAAGCTCGTCGCAAACTCCGAATGTGTATGCACCACCGCGCCAATGGTCAGAAACTCACGATACAGCAACGTGTGTGTGTCCAGATCGGATGACGGCTTGAGATCGCCGTCGATCTTCTTGCCGTTCAGGTCCGTCACCACCATGTGCTCAGGCTTGAGCTTGTCATAGTCCACGCCCGATGGCTTAATGACCACCAGCCCCTGTTCGCGATCGACACCCGAAGCATTTCCAAACGTGTAGAGGACAAGCCCACGCGCCACCAGTTCAAGGTTCGCTTCCAAAACTTCCGTGCGCAGTTCCTTCAAAAGCATCTGCTTCTCTCCATGTTCTTTGATCTCTTCGGTGTGAAAGCACCGAGAAACCGTTTACTCATTCAGGATAACTGCACCCTGAACTCCCGTCGAGACTGCCTTGGTACAGTTATCTTCATGAGCTCAGTTCCAACCCTCCCCTCGGCCGGTCTGCCCCTTGGTTTTCTTTGGGGAGCCACTACCGCCGGCATCAAGTCCAGCGGCAATCTCGATCTGGCTGTAGCCGTAGCCACCAATGGCGCAAGCGCAACGGCAATGTTCACCAGCAATCAGGTGGTCGCCGCGCCAATTACGGTCGGACGCCAACATCTTGCTGCCACCGGCGGCCGTATCACTGCCATTCTCGTCAACTCCGGCAACGCCAACTGCGTCACCGGTCGCGCCGGTATCGACGCCTGTATCCAGACCTGTGTCGCTGCCGGCGAGTCCCTCCACTGCATCTTTGACGAAGTCTTTCCGTCCTCCACAGGCATCATTGGCGTGCCTTTCCCGGGCGATAAGATCGTCGCCGCCATGCCTGCCGCTGCAGCCTCACTCGGAGAGACGCCCGCCCACGCTGAACTCTTCGCTCGCGCCATCATGACGACCGACACCCGGATGAAGGTGGCCCGCGCCGTCGTCTCGCTCGAGCCCGGCAATTCCGTCGGGGATTTTGCCAGAGAGATCCGTATCTTTGGCGCCGCCAAAGGTGCAGGCATGATCCATCCGCTGCTCGGATCCCCAACCGGGCCGCCCCACGCCACCATGCTCGTCTACCTCTTCACTGACCTCGTCGCTTCGCCCGCCCAACTTGCCGCCCTACTTGAACCTGCAGCCGAAGCCAGCTTCAACAGCATCTCCATCGATGGCGACACCTCGACCAACGACACCGTCCTTCTCGCCGCCAGCGGGGCCAGTGGCATTGAACTTGATGAACGTACCGGCGAGGCCTTCTTCAACGCACTCACGCTGGTCTGTAACTCGCTGGCCCACCAGATCGTCAGCGACGGAGAAGGCGTCACCCACGTCATCAACCTGCACGTTACCGGCGCGACCACTCCCGCAGCCGCAAAGCAGGTCGCCCGCTCCATCGCCAACTCGCCTCTCTGCAAAACTGCCTGGTCGAGCGGCGATCCCAACTGGGGCCGCCTGCTCGCCGCCGCTGGCTACTCTGGCATTGCATTCGACCCTGAGGACCTAAGTGTGTGGATTGGCCCGCAGCTCGTCTTTGTCGACGGTCTTCGCGCTCCAGGCTTCGACGAAGCTGCCGCCCATGCCACCATGCTCGAGCGCGAATACACTATCCGCATCGATCTCGGCCGCGGTGCCGCCGAATGCCGCTTCATCACCTGCGATCTCACCGCGGAATACGTTGCCATCAACGCCGATTACTCTACCTAACCCGCCAATCCGATATCCGGGCGCCCCATCTTCACCGCGTCTAAGGTGGGTCTCTTCTGAGGCACCACATTGGGTGCACCATCTTCGACGCAGTATTACCGCGTCTAAGGTGGGTCTCTTCTCAAGCAGGCGTCGCCCCCAAACACGAACCAACTCCTCCTCCTAAACTCCCTTTGATTCCCAGAAGATGACGTTTCCCGCTCTACCGATTATCTTTATCCATAGCGCACCAGGGGACATACAGAACATGGCTACCAATCTCGTTTCGCCAGACCAGACCGCCATCCAGACCGACCACTCCGCCGAAGTCGCCGAGTGGATCGAGGCCTTCGACGATCTCGTCGCCTCCGACTGGCAGCACAGCGCCGAAGTCCTTGCCGCTCTGCGCCAGCGCGCCCGTGAAGCCGGCGTACCCGCGCCGACTGAGCTCACCACGCCTTACCGCAATACCATCCCGAAACACGACGAAGTTTCCTACCCCGGCGACCGTGCGCTCGAGCGACGCGTCGAGAGCCTCATCCGCTGGAATGCCATGGCTATGGTCCACGGCCAGAACAAGAAAGACACCGGCATCGGCGGCCACATCTCTACCTACTCCTCGCTCGCCACGCTCCTTGAAGTCGGCTTCAACCACTTCTTCCATGCCAAATACGCGTCGTCTACCGGAGCAGCACAGCAGCCTGGCGACTTCATCTACTTTCAGGGCCACGCCTCACCCGGCGTCTATGCCCGCGCCTACCTGGAAGGCCGCTTCGACGAGTCGCGCCTCGGCAACTTCCGCCATGAGCTTCGCGGCGAGCCCGGCCTCTCCTCCTACCCGCACCCTTGGCTCATGAAGGATTTCTGGAACTTCCCAACCGTCTCCATGGGCATCGGCCCGCTCAACGCCATCTACCAGGCGCGGTTCATGAAGTACCTCGAAAATCGGGGCCTTATCGAAGCCACTCCACGCAAAGTCTGGGCCTTCGTCGGCGATGGCGAGACGGATGAGGTCGATACGCTCGGCGCCATCTCGCTCGGCGCGCGCGAGAAACTCGATAACCTGATCTTCGTCGTCAACTGCAACCTGCAGCGGCTCGACGGCCCCGTTCGCGGCAATAAGCGCATCATCGACGAGCTCGAAGGCGTCTTCCATGGAGCTGGCTGGAACGTCATCAAGGTCATCTGGGGCAGCGATTGGGACGCCCTCTTCGAAAAGGACCACACCGGACTGCTGCTCCGCCGCATGGAAGAGTGTGTCGACGGCGACTACCAGACGTTCAAAGCCAAGGATGGTGCCTATCTCCGCGCAAATTTCTTCGGCAAGTACCCCGAGCTCCTCGAACTTGTGAAAGATATTCCCGATGACGAGCTCATCAAGCTCCATCGCGGCGGACACGATCCCGCCAAGATCTACAACGCTTACAAGCGCGCACTCGAACACAAGGGCAGCCCAACGGTCATCCTCGCCAAAACAGTCAAAGGCTATGGTCTGGGATCCGCTCAGGCACGGAATGCCACGCACTCCGAGAAAAAATTAGCCGACGATGCCCTCGCCGCCTTCGTCAAACGCTTTGACATCCCCATCCCCGAGCAGGCTGCCAAAGATGGAGCCTTCTATCGTCCTAGTCCGGACTCCCCCGAAATTGCATACATGCAGCAGCGCCGCAACGAATTAGGCGGCTACCTGCCCGCCCGCGAGACACCAAAACTCGACTTCAAAGCTCCCACACTCGATTACTTCAAGGAGTGGACCGCCGGTTCCGGCAAACGTGCCGTCTCGACCACCATGGGCTACGTCAACATCCTCAAGCACCTGCTCAAGGATCAAACCTTCGGCAAGTATGTAGTTCCCATCGTCCCCGATGAAGGCCGCACCTTCGGCCTCGAGTCCGTGATCCGGCAGGTCGGCATCTACGCCCCCGAAGGCCAGAAGTACACGCCGCACGATTCGGACATGCTCCTCTTCTACCGCGAGGCCAAGGACGGTCAGATCCTCGAAGAAGGCATCACCGAGGCCGGTTCCATGGCATCCTTCACCGCCGCCGGAACCGCCTACTCGAACTACGGCGTTCCATCAATCCCCTTCTACATGTACTACTCGATGTTTGGCTTTCAGCGCATCGGCGACATGGTTTGGGCGTTCGCAGATTCGCGCGGCAAAGGCTTCCTGATGGGCGGCACAGCAGGCCGCACCACTATGCTCGGCGAGGGGCTTCAGCACCAGGACGGCCAGTCGCTCGTCCTCTCGAGCACCGTACCAACCTGCCTCACCTACGATCCCGCCTACGTCTTCGAACTCGCAATCGTTCTCCAGGACGGCATCCGCCGCATGTATCAGGAGTCAGAAGACGTCTTCTACTACGTCACCATGTACAACGAGGACTACGAGCAGCCAGCGATGCCCGAAGGTGCGGCAGAAGGGGTTCTCAAGGGCCTCTACAAATTCCGCGCTGCTGCCTCCGGCCCAGCCCAGGCACAGCTCTTCGGAAGCGGGCCGATTCTCAACGAGGTACTCCGCGCCCAGACCATCCTCGCTGAAAAGTACTTGATCCCCACCGATGTCTGGAGCGTTCCCAGCTACACTGAACTCCGCCGCGAAGCTCTTGCCGTGGAACGCTGGAACCGTCTCCACCCGGCCCAACCCGAGCGCAAGCCCTACGTGGTCACAGTCCTCGAAGGCGCCGCTGGCCCCATCATCGCCGCCAGCGATTACATGAAGTCGATGTCTGACTCGCTTGCTCCCTGGCTGAATGTCAGCAACCAGCGCCTTGTCTCGCTCGGCACGGACGGCTTCGGCCGCTCCGACAACCGGGAACACCTCCGCCGCCACTTCGAAGTTTCTGCCGAAGCCATCGTCGGAGCTACCCTGTCCAAGCTTGCTCGCGACGGCAAAATCAAACCCAGGAAAGCCCAACAAGCCCTCGCTGAACTTAACCTTGACTCCGAAGCTCAGGATCCTGCCCACGCCTGATTCCTCCTTAAATACTTATTCGAAGCCGTCGTGCTGAGCGCAGCAAGCATTCCTGCATCCACTAATGCTCTTGAGCTGCATCAACGCGAGCCTAAGCCCAACACAAACCGGCTCACGAAACTTGACAAATGCGCCATCCCAGATGCCACGATAACTGATTGGACTCGCGTACATTCCAGTCACGGTCCTGACCTAAGCTAAACGATATGAAGACCTTGACCCGAAAGCCAGGGGGAGTAACCCCCACCATTTCGCCGCAAAAGGACCCCGCTCCGGCCTGGGAAAATCCACTCATTCCCAACAGGCGCCTGCGCGAACTCTATACGGCAATGGTCGAACTCCGCCTGCTGGAGAAACACAGGCACCCCCGCAGATCCTCTGTCGGCGCCGAGGCCTGCCGCGTCAGCACCGCCCTCTCCCTCCTCCCGGGGGATCTCGCCAGCGAGGCCACACTCTCTCCTGCAACCGCCTTCCTTCGCGGGGCCAGGTTGTCCCATCTCGCCTCGGCAACCGGTCAACTCCCAGCCGTCAAGGACACAGCAGCGCGGCTCAACCTGTCCATCGGGGCCGCTCTTGCTTCACCTGGAAAGGGCAAGCTCGTCCTCGCCTACGTCCAACCTGGCGAACTCGCTCTCCGCGAGTGGAAGCCGATCCTTCGTCTCGCCGCAACCCTCAACGCACCCATCCTCATCGTCGTTCTCCCGGCAATCGCCAAGTCTCCTGGCCAACTCAGCCTCGTCTCCTCCACCTGCGGCACACCCGGGATCCCTGTCGACGCCGCCGACGCGGTCGCCCTCTACCGAGTGGTGCAGGAGTCCATGCTCCGTATTCGCGCCGGCGGGGGGCCGGTTCTAATGGAGTGCATCCCGTTCCAGCCCACCGGCCAGAAGAGCCTGCCGGCAGATCCCATCCTGAACATGCGCGAGTCGCTCCTCAACCGGAAGCTTGCGACCGAGTCATGGTTCACCTCGGTTCAAAGCCGCTTCGAGGCGCGACTGGTAACAGCAGGTATGTAGAATCACACCCCTCAGGCCTGATCTTGGCTGCATAGAAGCTTCCGAGGCTAGGTCCTCCCGCCGACGAATCCACGACGTGGTCTAGCAAAACGTTGAGGATATTCAGTTTTCTGGCATCAAGCGTGTCGAACTACTTCGCGATGCATTGAGCGGACCGGCTGCAAAAAACGAAAGCTTCGCCGCCCAGATCACCTGGGCTCGACAACCTTCATTCCACTCAGGCCAGCAGATAGCAAGCCAGTGAGACTTCAGGCACTGACCCGGCTCGCATTCCGGAAATATTCAATAGACAGTTTCAGACCTTCGTTTAGCGACACGGTAGGCTCCCATCCCAATAGTGTCTTCGCCTTTGTGATGTCCGGGCGCCGTCTTGTCGGATCGTCGATCGGCAAGTCTTTGAAGATGATCTCCGATGTCCCACCCGTGACCTTCAGCACCTCGCGTGCACACTCGAGAATCGTCCACTCAACGGGATTGCCGATGTTCACGGGAAGCGCCTCCCCAGACTTTGACAGCCGCATTATTCCATCGATCAGATCGGACACGTAGCAGAAGCTGCGGGTCTGCGACCCATCGCCATAAACGGTCAGCGGTCCTCCGCTGAGAGCCTGGATCAGCAGGTTGGAGATCACGCGGCCATCGTTTTTCTGCAGCCGTGGACCGTAAGTGTTAAAGATGCGCACCAGATGCGTATTCACCTTGTAGTAGCGGTGATAGGCCATGACGGTGGCTTCAGAAAATCGTTTCGCTTCGTCATACACGGAGCGCGGCCCAATGGGATTAACTCGTCCCCAGTAAGTCTCTACCTGGGGATGGACCTCCGGATCGCCGTAGCACTCTGACGTAGACGCGTGAAGATACTCCGCCTCATATTTCCTGGCTAGCTCCAACGTGTTGAGTGTTCCCGCCGATCCCACCAGCAGCGTTTCTACACCCAGCCGCGTGTAGTCCACCGGACTGGCGGGTGAGGCAAAGTTGAAGAGATAGTCAATTTTGCCGAGGTCAAATGGCTTCGTAATGTCGGCTTCGACAAACTCAAATCGCGGCTCGGTCTTCAAGTGAGCTAAGTTTGCCCGGTCCCCCGTGCAAAAGTTGTCGACACCAACTACAGAGCAGCCTTCAGAAAGCAGCGCGTCACACAAGTGCGAGCCTAAGAAACCGGCGGCACCTGTAACCAGGACCCTCTTCGCCATAAATCGTTATCTTTCTCCCAGAGCAGATCCGGATACCGTGTTCTAGACTGCAGCGACTTCGGGCACCGCATCTCGAACCGGGTACGCCGTGGGACGGCCAATGCTGATGTACGTGAATTTTGCTTCCGACATAATGGCCGGATCAAACATGTTTCGACCATCGATCACGATCGGGTAGCGCATCACCTTGTTCAATCGGTCCAGATCGAGATCTTTGAACTCCGACCAGTCGGTCAGGATCAGCAGCGCGTCACAATCGTCGGCAGCTGCATAGGCATTGTCTGCATAGCTCATCTGACGGCTTTCAGGCACCACTTCTTTGGTCCGCGACATAGCCGCAGGGTCAAAGGCGACAATCGAGCAGCCTTCAGCCATCAGCATCTTTACAAGCTCGATCGCAGGTGAGTCACGGATGTCATCCGTTTCGCCCTTGAAGGCGAGCCCAAGTACGCCCAGCTTTTTTCCGCGAAGTGTCCAAAGTGCTGCGCGCACCTTGCGCACGAAGCGCGCCTTCTGGCTGACGTTAATGCGTTCCACCTCGGCCAGCAGGTTGAAGTCGATGCCAAGCTGGTCGGCTACCGAGCGAAATGCGGCAACGTCTTTCGGAAAGCACGATCCACCATACCCGATTCCGGGGCGGAGGAACTTTGGCCCGATGCGCGAGTCAAGTCCGAGCCCCAGTGCAACCTGCTGCACATTGGCATCTGTTGCTTCGCAAAGGTTTGAGACTGCATTGATAAACGAGATCTTCAGTGCGAGAAATGCATTCGAAGCATGCTTGATGATTTCGGCACTCTTGGTGGAAGTCAGCAGCAGCGGTGGCACTGCATGCTCATTACAGCTGCCGGCAATTGCACCCGGCGTCGTGTAATAAGTGCCTTCGGTCAGCGGCTTGTAGATCGCACTCAGCATCGCTGCAGCCCGTTCACTATCAGCACCAACGACGATGCGATCGGGGTGGAGAAAGTCGGCCACGGCCGTTCCCTCGCGCAGGAATTCTGGATTCGAGACCACGTCAAAGAGGTGTCGCGCGACGCCGTTCCGCTCCATCGCGCGCCTGATCCACTCATTCGTATAGACCGGCACCGTGCTCTTCTCGACGATCACCGTGTACTTGGTCAGCGAGCGCGCAATCTCGCAGGCTACCGCCTCCACATACGACAGATCGGCGTCGCCCGTTTCACTTTGTGGAGTTCCAACAGCAATAAAGATGGCGTTGCACTCCCGAGTCGCCTCGGAAAGGTCCGTCATGAACTTGATCTTGGTGTTGCGGTAGCGTCCAAGCAGCTCTGGCAAATGCTCTTCGTGGATCAGCGTGTCGCCAGCGCGCAAAGCATCTACCTTGCGCTGATCGTTATCTACGCAGATGACCTGGTGACCCATCTCGGCAAAGCAAACAGCGGCTACCAGGCCTACGTATCCTGATCCAACGACCGCAATCTGAATCGATGACGACATAATAAGTGTTCTCCTGGGGAATGACGGCTTAGCTTTCATTCTAAGCTGAGATCGGCGGAACTCAGCAACCCGACGATTCAATCATCTGCGACAGCGGCATTCAGCTACAATCATGCGATGGCTCCGCCTATTGGGCAACTCAGCACACCGTTAGGTGTGCCGGACCTTGGATTTATTGTCACCAGCGCGACAGACTCCACTCTGTTTGAGTCGCTCATCGTCCTGAAAAAACGCCGACTTATCGTAGGTGCATGTGTACTCGGCGCCCTGGCCTATGGGATCTACAAGTCCTATACACAGCCCAGGATCTACGACGCGGCTTCAAAGATTGAAGTGCGTAGCGGCGCATCGCAGGAGTTCAAGGTAGACCCCGTGCAGTCTTTGGGGTCGTCGGACGGTGGAAGCAATAAGATGGCAGCCGAGGTCGTCATTCTGCAGAGTGACTCGCTCCTCTTCACTGTCGCTACTGAGCTGAATCTCGCAAACAACGCCGATTTTCTGGACGGCAAGAAGCCAGCAATCTACCAGTCTCTGGCTGATCTTAGTGTGCGTGAAGCTACGCTTCGACGCTTCCATTCGAACTTTAAGGTTCAACTGGTTCCGAAGACAGACATCATTCGTCTCAGCTACTCCAGCCTAGACGCCAAGCTATCGGCTGAGATCATTAACCGCATCGTTGCCGACTACATTCAGCGCAGCTATGAAACCCGCTATCTTTCGACTCAGCGCGTCTCGCAGTGGCTGTCTGGGCAGCTTGACGATCTAAAACGGCAGGTTGAGACCTCGCAGGAGCAGATGCTCGACCTGCAGCGTAAGCTCGGCACTCTAGGTTTCGATCCAAGCCACAATCAGAACGCGACGGCGCTCGAAGATCTCTCCACTGCAGTTGCGCAGGCGGGCATCACCCGCATTCTTGCTGAATCGCGCTACCGCGAGATGGCAACCATGGATCCGAACACGATTGAGGATTCCATTGATTCAACTCACGGCTCCACGGCACCTGCTCTTACCACGCTCCGAGCTTCGATCTCAACTGCCAAGGCGACGCTGGCTGATCTGCAAGCCAATCTCGGTCCAAATCATCCCCAGGTAAAGGCGCAGAAGGCTCAGTTAGAGGCTCTCCAGGTAGAGCAGGATTCCGAGCAAAGCCGCCTTCTTGCACAAGCGAAAGAAAACTTCGTCATTGCCAAAGCAAGCGAGCAACGCATTCTTGAATCGTTGGATTCCGAGAAGGCCAAAGCGTACAAGATGCGCGACAACCTCGTCGAATACACTCTTCGCACCCGCGAATATGAGTCGAACCGAACCCTCTACGAGGGTCTATTGCAGCGTCTTCGCACGGCGGGTGTAGAGGCCGGCCTTGAATCGCTCGAGATCGATGTGGTCGACCCTGCGATGCCGGCAGCTGCTCCAACTCTTAGGCCCAAATCCACAATCGTCCTCACCGCGCTGATTGTAGGTGCAACCCTCGGCATCATCCTGGCGTTTCTGCTGGAGAGCCTTGACACCGGGATCCACAGCATTGCCGATGTCGAGAGTATTACTCAACTTCCTTCGCTCGCGATGGTGCCCAAAGTCAGACGCGGCGGAGAGGTTCTAGAGTCGATGAGCATCGCGCAGAAGAATCTCGACACACTCACCTCGCCTAAGTCCCAGTTCTCTGAAGCTCTACGTTCGCTGCGGACCTCGCTCTTGCTCTCAAGCGCAAGCCCGCCCAAGTACATTCTGTTCACGAGTGCAACCCCCGCCGAAGGCAAGACCACCATCGCCACCAACACCGCCGTGATCTTTGCGCAGGGAGGAACGCGCGTTCTACTCATCGATGCAGACATGCGTCGTCCCGCAATCCATCCCCGATTCGGAATCAGCGGCAGGACCGGCCTCAGCACGCTGCTTACCGGTAGCAGCACCTTCGCGGACACCATCCAGAACGTCCCCGAGGCACCCACGCTCGACATCATTGTCAGCGGGCCTGTTCCACCATTTCCTGCTGAACTTCTCGGCTCCAAAGCCATGCTTGCCTTATTGAAGAGCGCGGGAGAACTCTATGACTACATCCTCATCGACTCACCGCCCATACTCTCCGTCACGGATGGCGTCATTCTTGCGCGCGAAGCGGATGCTGTAGTTCTGGTTGTGCGGCACGGAAAGTCCAGCCGTCACATTATTCGCCGTGCCCGCGACCTCCTGATTCGCGCTGATGCCCCAATTACCGGCATCGTCCTTAATGCTGTTGACCTTAACTCGTCTGAATACCAGGGTTACTACGGTGAGGCCGGATACCACTATGCGGGCGTAGATGCGTCAGCATGGGAGTCGCAAGACTCCGGGAAGAAGGCGTAACGATGAACAGAATTTTCTCCGGCAGCTTTTCGTCGCGTCAGGCTCGTCTCAAGCTGCGGAACCGTGGCGTTGTACCTCTGGTCCTGGTCGCCATCCTTGCCCTGGTGCATCCTGCTTTGGCGCAATTTAGCGGCCCCGGAGTCAAGACGGCCATTCCACATCTCAGTGGGGACGCCATCACCACCGATCCCGCTGTGCTCCACCCGAGAAGCAGGCAAATCTACCTGAATGCCGGTGACCTCGTGGCCATCCACATCTACGGATCGCTCGATTACCAGCCTACCGTTCGTGTCAGCCTGGATGGCACAATCCAGCTACCGCTCGTTGGGATCGTCTCGTTTACGGGCCTGACCCTTGACCAGGCTGAAACTCTCGTGGCCGAGAGACTCAGAGCCGGCGGGATGTACCGCGATCCGCAGGTGACAATCCAGGTGATCGAGTCTGCAAGCGGGTTCATCACTGTTTCAGGCGAGACCCATGCTGTGATCCCTGCGAACTCTGAGCGTCGACTCCTCGAAGTACTTGCAGCCGCTGGCGGCCTTCCTGTCAACGCCAGTCACACGATCACCATCGATCGTCCCGGTGTCGACAAGCCGATCGTCGTCGATCTCGGCAACGATCCCATGCACAGTAAGCAGATCAACGTCCCCCTCTTTCCAGGCGATACCGTAGTTATCTCCAGAGTTGGCGTCGTCTACATGCTGGGCGAGTTCAAGGTCTCCGGCGTCATTCCCATTCAACAAAACTCTCCACTGACGTTGCTTCAAGCCACCGCCGTTGCTGGCGGCATTCTCTACGATGGCAAGTACAAAGACATGCGGATCATCCGCACCACTAACGAGCAGCGTTCATTAGTCCACGTCGACATCAAGCGTGTCATGCTCGGCAAAGATCCCGATCCCCTGCTGCAGGCGGACGACATCGTCTACCTTCCGAATAGCGACATCAAGGCGGCAATCGTCTCTGGCGGTCTCAATCTTCTGGTGAACGTTGCGAATCTCGCGCTGATTGCGGCCAGATATTAGCGCCTCGGGAGTGGCTGCTCACAGCTACAGCATGCCGAAAAATCCTATGGCGTCCTCTGCCAGCAAAGTCTCTAAGACTTCTAAATCGATCAGGCTTGCCTATCTTGTAAGCCACCCCATTCAATACCAGGCTCCGCTGCTTCGGCGCATCGCGAAAGAGCCGGGCATCGATTTGACAGTGTTCTTCGGTTCGGATTTTTCTCTTCGAAGTTACGCTGACAAAGGTTTTGGAGGAGTGAATGTTGCATGGGACGTTTCACTCGTTGACGGGTACAAGCATGAGTTTCTTCCCGCTCTTCGCGATACTGCGACCGTTAGCCCATTCGCTCCAATGAGTCGCGGCATCTTGCAGCGCTTACATCGCGGGTCGGACGGCAAGCCTTTCGACGTGCTGTGGGTGCATGGCTATGCGAGCGTCAACTCTCTCTATTCCATCCTTGCAGCCAATGCACTCGGAATTCCCGTCCTTTTGCGCGCAGAGTCGACACTGATCGACCGATCGCGCAGTCGCGCCAGACTCCTGAGCAAGCGGGTTTTCTTCAAATTTCTGGGTCAGCTTATCGATGGCGTTCTCCCGATCGGTACCCTGAACTCCCGCTACTGGCAGAATTATCTAGGTGCAGACTTCCCCTCCTGGATCATGCCCTATGCCGTCGATAATGCTTTCTTCTTGCGTCACAGCATCGCCGCACAGGGGCACCGCTCCTCACTTCAAATTGAGCTGAAACTAGATCCTGCGCGGCCGGTAATTCTCTTCGCCTCCAAACTGCAGCAGCGCAAGCGGTGCATCGACCTGCTCGAAGCTTATCTGGCGCTAGCACCATCGGTCGGAGCGGAGCCTTGCCCGTATCTTCTTATCGTCGGAGATGGCGAAGAGCGCGTCGCCCTTGAGACTCGTGCTCGACAGAGTGGGATCGCCAGCATTCGCTTTTGCGGCTTCCGCAATCAGTCGGAGCTCCCTGGCTTTTTCGATCTCGCAAGTGTGTTTGTACTGCCGTCGCGCCATGAACCCTGGGGGCTGATCGTCAATGAAGTCATGAATGCTGGCCGTCCCGTCATCCTTTCCGACGATGTTGGCTGCCAACCGGACCTCGTGACTAATGGCGTCGAAGGTTGCGTCTTCCCGGTCGGTGACGTTGCGGCACTTACAGCAGCCTTGCGCGCGGTGCTTGAAGTACCCTGCGTCGCTGACCAGATGGGGAAACGCGCTTTGGAACGAATCACAAATTGGAGCTTCGAGCAGGACGTTGCTGCGTTGCGAACCGCATTATCCGCTTTGACACGTTCGCAGCATGTAGGTGAACCAACGCAAAGACTGGCAGGCAATTAAGTATGCAGATGGGAGCCTCTTTCTAAATGCGCATCCTGCACGTCATTGGAACGCTTGATCCAAGGTCCGGCGGCCCCGCCGCTGCGGTCGCAAGCATTGCCAGGTTCCAGGCATATGGCACGCATCATGAAGTCGTCACCCTCGACGATCCCCGGGCGTCTTTCCTCGAAGACTTAGGTATCTCTGTAACCGCACTTGGTCCCTCACCGCTCAACTACGGCTATACCGCCCGACTGGTCCCATGGCTAAGAGCAAACAGCGACCGCTTCGATGGCATAATCGTTCACGGTATTTGGCAGCACTGCGGCCAGGCAGTACGAAAGCTGTTCAGCGGCCGGAAACCGTATTTAGTCTTCACCCATGGCATGCTTGATCCTTACTTCAGACGGACTTTTCCCTTCAAGCATTTGAAGAAATGGGTCTACTGGCTCCTGGTTGAGTATTGGGTGCTTCGAGGCGCCTGCCGCGTACTCTTCACTTCGGACGAGGAAGCGAGGCTCGCGACCCAGAGCTTCTGGTTTCATACCTGGAGGGGAACCATCATCCCGCTCGGCACAATACGTCCCGAAAGCAAGGATAATGCCCTACGTACCGCATTTCTGAGCCAGTTTCAATCCTTGCAGAGCAGGCGCTTCTTGCTTTTTCTTGGCCGCATTGACCGCAAAAAAGGATGCGACCTTCTTATCCAGGCTTTTATTTGCGCCGCTCATCTCGATCCTGCCCTCGACTTAGTCATGGCTGGCCCGGATGAGAGCGACTGGAAAGGCGGTCTTGAAGTATCAGTCGCCGCTGCAGGTCTTACAGCGCGCGTGCATTGGACCGGCATGCTCCATGGAGACGACAAATGGGGTGCTTTCCTTGCTTGCGAAGCGTTCATACTTCCGTCACATCAAGAGAACTTCGGCATCGCTGTCACCGAAGCCCTGGCTTGCGGCAAACCCGTGCTGCTTTCGAACAAAGTGAACATAGCGGCCCAGATTGCTGATGCGGGCGCAGGTCTGATTGACAGCGATTCCGTCGAAGGTACCCTTCGTCTGGTAACAGCCTGGATCAAAATGCCGGACGAAGAACGCCTCGGCATGGCCAACGCCGCACAGCGTATGTTCGATTCCCAATACGATATGCGCAACCATGCTTACGAGATCGACAATTTCTTGCGCGAAGTGATTACAGGGCAAAACAGGGCTCTGGCCTCGTCAGGATCACTCGCAAACTAGCTTGGTCAAGTGATTTCAACTTGGCCTAGACTCATACACCGGCGTTCAACCATGCCAAGGAAAGTACTATCCAACGCGACCGACCATCCCCCCGCCTATATCGAGAGCGATCCGTACCTGCGTCCTGCCTTCTCTATCTCACACCGTGTTCGCCGTGCCTCGTGGAACGTCGTTTGGGTGCTGCTCTATCGAACCTCACCGCGCCCTCTACACGCTTGGCGATCATTGCTGCTGCGTCTTCACGGCGCTAAGATGGGCCCTGACTGCCACTTCTATCCCGCATCGAAGGTATGGGCACCCTGGAACCTGGTCTGCGCAAACCAGGTCACGGCGGCGGACCATGCGGAGATCTACAACCCTGCATGCATCAGCTTCGGCAGTCACGCGATCCTCTCCCAGGGCGCTTACGTCTGCGGCGCAACTCACGATTATGACGATCCGGCTTTCCCGCTTGTCGCGTACGCGATGCACATTGGCTCGTACGCCTGGATATGTGCACGCGCTTCGGTTAGCCCCCGCGTCAGCGTCGGTGATGGCGCGGTGCTTGGCCTGGGATCAGTCGCCAGCCGCGATCTTGAGCCCTGGACGATCTACGCTGGGACGCCGGCTGTTGCCGTAAGACTTCGAAAGCGACATGGTTCAAGCTGATGGAATGAGGACGCTGCTGCAAGCGATCGAGACGGTGCGGCTTCGCCGAGCAGAATGTTCCTGTCAGCCTTTAGCTTCTACAACGGAATTCAGAGCGCCTTGCAATCCTGCTTCAAGCCGCTTGCAGCCTTATCGGGTCAAGAGAGACGAGTCCACGTTTCACGTGGCCCGCTAACGTTTGGCCATCGTCATCTTCTAGGCTGGTGTATTATCCGGCTATCCACCAATGCTTTGAAACTGATCCACTGCACTCTTCCTGACTGTCCGCAACTGAGCTTCACGCGACGCGAAGGAGATCTGAATGGCTCACCTTAAACTTAGGCGGCGCATACGCCATTTGGCCGATACGCTGTTCTTACAATCAGTGCTTTCTCGATTCCAGACCCGCACCGCCGCTATCGGCGCGTTGCACTCCGGTCGGAATGGCAATGGGCGCTTGAATGCCCTCCAGTTCCGACTGCGTCTTCCAAGTAGACAGAGTCTCAGCAACCGAAGATCCAGTGCCTTCATCGGCATGCTCGTGGCCATCTCGCTTGAGGTGTGCGGATGCGAGATCCAACAGGGCTATGGTGTTCATTCAACCCTGATGAACACCGACGCAGTGCTGACACACCCTTTGCTGGTCGAACCTCGACTCTCCTTCTATGACCCGATCGACCAACAGGAGCAGAGGCCCTCAGTCCTACGGGGCAGCGGAGATCTTCTGCCGCCTATCCGGCCGCCGCTAAGTCAGGCAAAGCCCTTGCCCTGGGATATTCCTGAATCGGTCTACTTCGTCTACAAAGGGGGCGATTCCGGCCCTGGTGATGCGGGCCGTCAGCCCATCGCTACGGCATTTGTCCTCAGCGTCCCAGGGATAGACCACCGTCGATTTGTGCGCTTTCTGGTTACGGCGAGGCATGTTGTTGATCCGGAATGGGCCCGCTGTTCTAAGAAGAACCCATTGTCGATCAGCCTGCGCCTCAATCGTCGCTCCGGCGGCACGGGCTACGTGAGCGTGTCCCTTCTCACCCGGGACACGCGTCGCTACTTTACACCTTCCGACTCTACGGCGGATCTGGCAATCATCCCTTTAGAAGAAGGTCTTATCCCAAATTTAGACGAGTACAAGATCATCGATGTCCCGTTTCGTCTGCTGCCCACCGACGCTGAAACGGGTGAATTTCGGGCTGATCAACCGGTAATTACTGCGCGCGTGCCGCCATGGCCCTCGAACGGATTAAGCAGCTACCCTGTTTTCGACGCTGGCATACTCTCGAAGATGCCTGCTGAGACAGTCAAGGTGCAGTGCAGCACCGCTACGGAACGGCAGCCTTCTAAGTCACTCCATCTCTGGTTCATCGACGCTGGAACGCCGCAGGGTGCCAGCGGAGCTCCTGTTTATACTGCGATGTTGCGCGGGAGCGACATTGCTAAGACCACCGTCCTGCTCGGCATACAAGCAGTAGCGTGGCCGGATGAAGGCGCCGCCGGAATCACGCCCTCGGTAGTTCTCAGGGATCTAATTCAAGCCGCGCTGCGCAAAGAGAGAGCGGGGCTGGACTTTTACGAAGGCCCCAATGCGTGGCCACAAGAGACCGCCTCGTTATACTGAAATCCGGATGTCTCGTCTGCCCTGGTTTGCCGCGTTCACCTTCATCATCGCTCAGCCGTTCTTCCTATGTGCGCAGGACGTGCCCACTACCATCACCACGCGGTCGACCCTCGTCCTTGTGCCTGCGCTCGTTCGCACCAAGTCCGGAGCAATGGTTTACACCCTACAGGCCGACGATTTCACACTGACAGACAATGGCATTGAGCAGAAGCTCAACCTTGAAGAGGATGCTGGCGCACAGCCTCTTGCGCTCGTCGTGCTCGTTGAGAATGGAGCCGAGGGAGGCAAGCACCTCGATACATACCGCACACTACCCACCATGCTCGATGCCATCGTAGGCGGCGTGCCGCATAAGGTAGCTGTCGTGAGCTTCGACAGCAAGCCTGCCTTCGTGCAGAAGTTCACGCCGCATCTTGACCGCGTCGATGCCGCGCTACACGGTCTGGACGCGGGTGACGATAAGGATGCAATCCTCGATGCGATCACCTTTTCGGTCGACCTTCTAAGTCGGCAGCCACCTGAATACCGCCGCGCAATCCTTCTGGTGAGTGAGACGATCGATCACGGCAGCCATGTTCCTCTTGGCGACGCGCTTCGTGCCATCAGCGACAACAACACTGTCATTTACTCCGTCGCTTTCAACAGTAGCCGCGCCGAGTCCAAGTCAGAGGCCTCAAAGCTCATCCAAAGCCACACTCCCGGGCCCCCTGGCGGCTGCATGGCGAAGGATCCTGAAGCCGACCCGAACCTTACCGAGAATGAGTTTGCCAAGGCATTCGAATGCCTCAACATCCTCCTTCCGCCGATCCGGCTCGCGAAGATTGCTGCCCTCATTGGTGCCAACGGGCTTCGCCGCAATACTCCCGAAACGGTTGCGAAGCTTACGGGCGGTGAGTACTTCAAGTTCGTAAACGCCAAGTCGCTTGAGCGTGACCTGAACACTGTATCGAATCACATTCCAAACCGATACGTTCTCAGCTTCCACCCCCAGGAACCGCAACCCGGCATCCACGCGCTGCAGCTGACCTTGAAGGAACACGCAGACCTGAAAGTGACGGCGCGGAGCAGCTACTGGATCGATGCCGACACGGTGACCCCGCCCAAACCTTGAGACCGCTGAAAAGCAGATAATAGAACCCGATGGCACATAAAGCGAACGCTGCTCCGCTCACTACGAATAAACATCTGATCCGCTGGGTCGAAAAGATGGCCGACCTCACGCAACCCGCAGCCATTCATTGGATCGACGGTTCACAAGCCGAATACGATCATCTTTGTGAGTGCCTGGTGACGGCCGGGACCTTCACCCGCCTCAACCAAGAACTTTGGCCCGGATGCTTTTATGCTCGCTCTGCCGCGAACGATGTAGCCCGCGTAGAAGACCGCACTTTCATCTGCTCCCTCTCGAAAGATAATGCCGGCCCGACGAACAACTGGGAGGATCCCTTCGTCATGCGCCGCAAGCTCAAGGCGCTCTTCCGTGGCTGCATGCGCGGCCGCACCATGTATGTTCTGCCCTACAGCATGGGTCCCATCGGTTCACCGATGTCGCAGATCGGTGTTCAACTTACCGATTCCGCCTACGCCGTCGTGAACATGCGCATCATGGCCCGCATCGGCAAGCCGGTCTTTGCGGAGATCGATAAGGACGAGAAGCGCGTCGTCCCGTGCATGCACTCAGTCGGAGCACCGCTCCCGGAAGGACAGAAGGATGTGCCTTGGCCATGCAATGACGAGAAATACATCGTCCACTTTCCTGAGACCCGCGAAATCTGGAGCTACGGCTCGGGCTACGGTGGGAATGCACTCTTAGGCAAGAAGTGCTTTGCTCTCCGGATCGCGTCAAATATCGCTCGCGACGAAGGTTGGATGGCCGAGCACATGCTCGTCATCGGTGTCGAATCTCCCGCTGACGAACATGGTGCCACCGAGAAGACCTACGTTGCTGCCGCCTTTCCTTCAGCCTGTGGAAAGACGAACTTTGCCATGATGATTCCACCAGCAGGCTTCGAGGGGTGGAAGGTCTGGACCATAGGGGATGACATTGCCTGGATCAAGCCGGATACAACCGGTCAGCTTCGCGCCATAAATCCAGAGGCAGGCTTCTTCGGCGTCGCTCCAGGGACCAGTGCGAAGACCAATCTGAACGCGATGGCAACGCTTGCTTCGAACACTATCTTTACCAACGTCGCCCTCACGCCAGAAGGTGGAGTGTGGTGGGAAGGCATGACTGATACGCCTCCGCCACAGCTCACCGACTGGCGCGGCCAGCCGTGGACGCCTGAATCAAAGACGCCTGCAGCGCACCCGAATGGCCGATTCACCGCTCCCGCCTCGCAGTGCCCCACTATTGATCCCGCCTGGGAAGACCCTAACGGTGTTCCGGTCTCTGCCATTCTCTTTGGCGGTCGCCGGCCCACTACCATGCCACTTGTCTACCAAGCCTTCAACTGGAGTTCCGGGGTCTACATCGGCGCAACCATGGGCTCTGAAACGACGGCAGCTGCCGGCGGAGCGATCGGCAAGGTGCGCCGCGACCCGATGGCCATGCTTCCCTTCTGCGGCTATCACATGGGCGACTACTTTAGGCATTGGATCCGGATGCAGCGCAGTCTCTCCACGACGCCCGCTGTCTTCCACGTCAACTGGTTTCGCAAGGACGTAGAAGGCCACTTTCTTTGGCCTGGCTTTAGCGAGAACATGCGCGTGCTCAAGTGGGTCGTCGATCGCGTTCGTGGCCGCGCGCTCGGGAAAGAGACAGCCATTGGCTGGATCCCGCACTTTGACGATATGAACTGGAAAGGGATGGAGTTCAGCCGCGAGCAGTTTAACGCCCTGGAAGAGGTAGATCGCTCGCTCTGGAAGGCCGAAGTAATGGGGCACGAAGAGCTTTTCATAGCTTTGCATGATCACCTTCCGCCCGAGATGATCTATGAGCGGGAACTTCTTATTTGCCGGCTCTGACCTGGCGGCTGTGAGGACATCTGTGAGCATGATTCGCCCAACTCGCCGCGCCTTCTGCGTTGCCGCATCCGCGACGTTGCTACAGCAGGGCACGCAAAGTCAGACGCGCGCAGCGACCCACCCCGACGTTGCAGCGATTGATCGCGAGCGCATTCTCGAGGGCGCCGCTCGATCATTGGCCACTCCGATTTCGCCCTTGACCGCCCAGCCAGCTCCGCGCACGCCAGGTACGCCGCACGACTTCTACTCCGAGCCGGAAGAAACTCCGGGAGCATTCACAGCCCATCGTGACGCAATTTACATGCTTGGTGTCACTGTCGCTGACCTGACTGCAGCCTTCGTCGTTAGCTCCGATTCAAAGTATGCTGCGCGAGCCGTCGAGCATCTCCGGGCATGGTTTCTCCTCCCAGAAACAAGAATGATCCCTTCGCTTCAGTTTGCCCAGCGAGTACAAAATGCGACTACCGGCCGGCCGGAGGGTGTTCTAGACGGGTTACCGCTGGCCGAAGTGGCTCGATCGCTGGCATTTCTCGCCAGCTCCGGCGCGGTGACGCCAGAAGAACTCGGCTCGCTTCGCAAGTGGTTCCTTGATTACTTTGTCTGGCTGAATGAATCGCGGACTGCCGGGCTGGCGCGCGACATGAAAGACCACCACGGCAGTTCGTGGCTCTTCCAGGCAGCGGCATGCGCCGATGCGAACGTCGCAGGACTCACTTCTGACGATGTCTCGCTGAGCGCCCTTCGCCACCGCTTCAAGACCGTTACCATCCGCGCCCAGATGAACGGCAATGGCATCTTTCCTCGCGAGGTCGCGACCCCCACGCCGTTTCGCAACGCGCTCTTGAATCTCGACCTGCTCACTCTGGCGTGCGAGCTACTCACCACACGCTTCGATAATCCATGGGAATATGAGCTCCAGGATGGCCCCGGACTTCGTGCCGCCATCGCCTACCACTTCCCGTTCATGCGCTCGCCAGCATCCTGGCCCTACCCAGCCGACATCGCCCACTTCAAGGATCTTCCCGGCCGCCGCATCAGTCTTCTACTTGCCGGGAGGGCTTATCTGCAGCCGCCGTACACCGATCTCTGGAAGTCGCTGGTGCCGCTGCCTCGAACGGCGGCACCAGAGCTTCTTCGATCTATTCCGGTCGCACAGCCGCTGCTCTGGGCTACGAAAGCCAAACCGCCACTCTCGCGCATCCAACCGTGAGAACCTGAATTGCGAGTTTTCTGACTATGGATCTAACACGCGAATTAGCACGCAAATCCGCTCTGCTCGCCGCCACTCTTCGAGACCTCGGGAGCGTTATGGTCGCTTACTCCGGGGGCACTGACTCTGCGTTCCTGGCCTGGTCTGCACATCGTCTACTCGGTGACAAAATGCTGGCCGTGATCGCGGACTCCGCCTCGCTACCACGAGCGGAGCTGGCTGCCGCTCTTGCCTTTACCGATCAGCACGGTATTCCGACGCAGACCCTCCTCACAGCAGAGCTGGAGAATCCGGACTACCAGCGCAATGATCGGCAGCGATGCTTCCACTGCAAAGACGAGCTCTTCACCCGCATGGAACAGGCCCGTTCAACTTTGAACTTTCGCCATATAGCCTACGGCATGAACCTTGACGACAAGTCTGAGTTTCGCCCGGGTCAGCAGGCTGCTGCGAATCACAACGCGGTAGCGCCGCTCGTGACCGCAGAGCTTACCAAGCCCGAGATCCGAATGCTTGCTCGCGCTGCTGGTCTCTCGCTTGCTGAAAAGCCGGCCTCAGCCTGCCTCGCCTCTCGCATCGAATACGGAATGCCTGTGAGCCGTGAAAACCTGTGGCAGGTTGAGCAGGCGGAAGACATCCTCCATGCGCTGGGCTTTCCCCAGGTCCGGGTCCGTCATCACGGTGACCTCGCGCGCATAGAGATCGACCGCGTCGATCTGCCAAGGGCAGTCACACGCAACATTCTTGATGAGGTCACGCCAACCTTCAAAAAGCTAGGTTTCCTCTCTGTCACCCTTGATCTGGAGGGCTACCGGTCGGGTTCGATGAACGCGCTTCTTCCCGCATCGGCTATTCTCGCTTCAACCAAGTAACTTCTCGCTTTCTAAGTTCAACATCATCACTTGCCGAAGGAGGCCCTATGCGCATTGCCTATCTTGACTGCTTCGCCGGCATCTCCGGCGACATGTTCCTCGGAGCGCTGATTGACGCGGGAGTCGACCCGATCGTTTTGCGCGACGCCACGGCAGCAATAAACCTTGGAGCATCACTGCGAATCGAGACAACAGACCGCAGCGGTATCTCCTGCACCAAGGTCCATGTGCTGGTGGGGACCCGCATCGCCGAGACTGCTCCACAGTCGAGCGCCTTTCCACAGCAGCAGGCTTCGGCACCGCATACGCACCAGCCGAAGACCCAGCATCAGCACAAGACCGGCGTTCCGCATAGCCATGCTGAAGCATCCGTCCCTGCCCATGAGCATCCACACGAGCATGGTCGCTCCTTGACGGTGATTCGCGAGTTGATCCGCAATGCCAGTCTGCCTGGCCCAGTGATCCGTACTGCGATACGCGCGTTCGAACTTCTCGGCGCTTCCGAAGCAAAAATCCACAATGTTCCCGTCGATCAAATCCATTTTCACGAGGTGGGCGCAGTCGACGCCATCGTCGACATCGTAGCCGCCTCAGCCGGCATCCATGCTCTTGCTGCCGAAAAGTGGGTCGCGTCGCCGCTGAACGTGGGCGGCGGCATGGTCAATTGCGCACACGGCCGCTTCCCTGTTCCAGCACCCGCAACTGCTGATCTCCTACGAGGTCTACCGACTTATTCAGCGAATATCCAAATGGAGCTGGTCACTCCAACTGGGGCAGCCCTCATCCGGACGCTGGTCGAAGACCACGGTCTCACCTTCGGGGTGCAACCCGCCATGGCTATCGACCGGATCGGCTACGGCGCCGGGACGCGGGACCCTAAAGACTTTCCAAATGTTCTGCGCATCTCTGTCGGCACAAGCATTGAGCCGGAACGTTCCATGCAGCACCACCGCGAAGACGCAGACGCGAAGCAGGCAGAATCTCCCGCTCACAAGCATGACCATCACACTGAGACCGTGACGGTTGTCGAAACGGCTCTCGACGATCTATCGCCGCAGCTTCTCGCTCATGTAGCTGAACGCGCGCTTGCTCTTGGAGCGCTCGACGTGATGCTGACACCTGTGATTATGAAGAAGGGGCGTCCAGGAACCCTCATCACGATCCTCTGCAATCCATCGGAGAGCGTAGGCATGCAGCGTCTTTTGCTGTCGGAAACGAGTACCCTTGGCGTCCGAATCCGCGAAGATCGCCGCAGCTGTTTGCAGCGCATCTTTGAAACCGTCAGCACGCCCTATGGTCCGATTCGTATCAAGATCGGCGTGCTAAATCGCCAGGTACTCAATTCGAATCCCGAGTTTGAAGATTGCCGTGAAGCCGCTGCTGTCCACAACGTCCCAGTGAAGCTGGTCCAGCAGGCAGCCGTCGCTGCTTACTTGACTCAGCCAACCCTGAAAGCTGGCGAGAGGGATACGTCGATCAGCAATGGATAAGAGCTCAATTCTCACACTGCTTGCCGCGGTTCAACGCGGTGAAACTACGCCCGAGGCAGCAATTGGCCGTCTGGCCGATCTACCGTTTGAAGACATCGGCCACACCCGCATCGATCATCACCGGTCACTCCGTACCGGGCTGCCAGAGGTGGTCTATGCCGCGGGCAAAACACCAAGGCAGGTTGTCGAAATATTCACCCACATGGCCGCGGCAGGCACTGCAGTTTTGGCGACACGGGCATCAACGGAAACCGCGGCAGCGGTCCTTGACGCAATGCCGGCCTCCGTCCATAACGAGATAGCTCGCACAATCACACACGGCTCTCTCGAATTGCACACCGAGGGCCCACGGCCCTGCATCGCCGTCCTTTGCGCCGGAACGAGTGACCTGCCGGTTGCTGAAGAAGCTGCGATAACTGCAGAGCATTTTGGCGTCCGGGTCATCCGCCTCTATGATGTCGGTGTAGCAGGCCTGCACCGCCTTCTCGCCGTCCGCGATCAACTAGCGGAGGCTGACTGCATCATCGTGTGTGCTGGAATGGAGGGGGCTCTGCCTTCGGTGGTTGGAGGCCTGGCTGGAGTCCCCGTCATCGCCGTTCCCACGTCCGTCGGCTATGGTGCAAGCTTTGGAGGAGCAGCCGCACTTCTCGGCATGCTCAACTCCTGTTCCCCGAATGTCTCAGTTGTGAATATTGATAATGGCTTTGGCGCAGCCTACTCCGCCACGTTGATTGCCCGGTCTGCACATAAACGCGAGTACTAGGCCGTCTTTTTCCTTAATAGTTCGCCCACTTTTGCAGCCGCTTCAGCAAGATTCCGGTGGTGGATGGTAAACAGCGCCAGTTCCAGTCGGTCGGAGACGCCCGTTTTATCGTAGATGTTCCGCAGATAATTCTTGATCACCTGCTCTTTAGTGTTCAATTGCGCCGCGATGTCTTTGTTCTTGCACCCTTGAACGATCAACGCAACGATCTGCATCTCTTTTGGAGTCAGCCTGTCACGTACGCGTTCGCCCACACTGTCTGAAACCCGCATCGTCGTCACACTGGCGTAACGGACGCAGCGCAAGCCATGGGCCACCCGGCGGATCGTGTCGACCAACTCGGGTCCGGCGATGTTCCTTGAGACAACACCATCCAGTTGCGACATGACCTCTTCGCCCAGGTCTTCACTCTTCTCCGTGATCAAAATCACCCTGCTGCCCAACTGTTTGGCTTGCGCGAGCAACGAGAGCAAATCTACACGTAAGCCGGTAGAGAGCAGAATGACTGCGCCACGATTTGCTTCCACAGCAGCCAGGAGTCGCGTTGCATTGTCACATTGCGCGACAATTCGGACGTCATCTTCCATCGCCAGCAGCCTTGCAGCGCCAGCTCGAAAGATCGCCTGATTGTCACCAAGGATAAGACGGTTCATAGTGTTAGTCTCCAGGGCAGTAAATGCTCCACTCGCAAACACCTTCATCGGCGGTCGTACCAAGCGGAGTTCCAATGTCTTCAATTCGTACAGGGTTCTTGCAGACCGTACGGTAACGTAAGTAACGGTACCTAGGCAAGAACCATTTTTGAACCCTCGCTGCCTTCATACCTATCTAACGCATAGTTCCGCGGCATTTGAATAGCACTTCAGTCGTTCTCTCTCAGATCTTTTACAACAATAGTCGTATAAAGAGTCATGCCCAAGCCTATCCTCCTCACCATCGACGACGACACCAGCGTACTCGAGGCCGTTGTTCAGGATCTTCGGCGCGAATATGGTCAGTTTTACCGGATCGTGCGCGCTGCTTCCGGCATAGCTGCGCTCGATATCTGTCGCCAGCTCAAGGAGCGCAACGAGGTTGTCGCTCTCTTCTTATCGGACCAGCGCATGCCCGGCATGACCGGCGTTGATCTGCTGCAACAGGTGATTCCGCTTTACCCCGACGCAAAGCGTGTCCTGCTGACTGCTTACGCCGACACAGAAGCCGCAATCCGCGCCATCAACTCGGCAAAAATTCATTACTACCTGAACAAGCCTTGGGACCCGCCGGAAGAGAAGCTCTATCCCGTTCTCAACGATCTGCTCGAATCGTGGAAGCAAGGTTACAAAGCTCCCTTTGACGGTATTCGCGTCGTAGGACCGCGATTTTCGCCGGCCGATCATGCCGTCCGCGATTTCCTCTCGCGTAATCGTATCCCTTACAAATGGCTCAATCCGGATCAGAATCCTGAGTCGCTCGATCTGCTGAAAGAAAAAGGTATCGACGACTCTAAACTTCCCGTCATCCTCTTTGGCGACGGCACCGCGCTTGTTCAGCCCACGACCACAGAGATTGCCTCCAAGGTCGGCCTTCGCACTCAGGCGCAGCAGGAGTTTTACGACGTGGTCATCGTCGGTGCCGGACCGGCGGGTCTCGCAGCTGGCGTTTACGGAGCTTCAGAAGGCCTTCGCACTCTCATCGTCGAGCCTGTAGCTCCCGGCGGTCAGGCTGGTTCAAGCTCCCGCATAGAAAACTACCTCGGCTTCCCAGAGGGTCTTTCCGGTGAAGAGCTCGGCAAGCGCGCCTTTCTTCAGGCAAATCGTCTCGGTGCCGAGTTCCTCACGCAGCGAGTCTCCTGCATTCGTTCCGATAACCAGTACCACATCGTCAAAATGGCGGATGGCAGCGAGGTCACGTGCCACGTCTGCCTTATCGCTACCGGCGTCTCGTACTGCATGCTCGACGTGCCCGGCGCAGAACGTTTCACCGGAGCCGGTGTCTACTACGGTGCGGCGCAGACGGAGGCGCATGCCTGCGCTGACGAGATCGTTTACATCATTGGGGGAGCCAACTCCGCCGGGCAGGCAGCCATGCACTTCTCTCGCTACGCGAATACGGTTCACCTCATCGTGCGCAGTGATTCACTCGAAAAAGGAATGTCCAAGTACCTCGTCGACCAGATCCAGTCCACCTCAAACATTGTGGTCGAGACAAGCACTCAAATCACGTCAATGAATGGCAGCGACCATCTGGAATGCGTAACGCTCTGCACGACGCGAGGTGAGGAAGTCCGGCCTGCTTCTTCCGTTTTCATCTTCATTGGTGCAGCACCCAAGACCGATTGGCTGCCCGCCGAGATCGCGCTTGATAGCAAGGGCTTCATACTCGCCGGACCTGACCTAAAGACGATCGCACCGCAAACTCCCAAGGACCGCGATCCTTATCTGCTCGAGACCAGCATTCCCGGCATCTTCGTTGCCGGGGACGTGCGTCATGGTTCCGTGAAGCGCTGCGCGTCCGCTGTTGGCGAGGGGTCCATTGCAATTCAGTTCGTTCACCAGTACCTTGCAACCTTGTAAGTCTCACACCCGAAAACCAATGACCGACAAACCCGTAATATGACGACCGCAGCCACAGACTTCAAATCGACTCCAGCGGTTCTGACCCCAGAGCTCGTCACGCTGCTTCACGGCGTCTCTATTCTTTCTTCGCTTAATGAAGAACAGCTAAGTTGCCTGGCCGGTGTGGACGAGCTCCATCTTTCCGAAGGGGACGTCATCATTCGTCAGGGCGAGTTTGCCGAACACTTCTTCATCATTCTGTCGGGTAGTGTCAGCGTTCTCCAGACCGTGGCGCCAGGCAAGTATGAGAACGAATTAGTGTCTTACACGGATGGCAGCGCCTTCGGGGAACTGCCGCTGCTTGCCAATATGCCGGTTGGCGGTACGCTCCGCGTTACCAAACCCACCCACTTGCTGCGCCTCGACGAGGACGCTTTCTGGAACCTGATGACCACCTGCCCGCAGGTTCGCAAGGCAATCCTTGGAAACATGGCTTTCCGGTTCCAGAAATACCAGAGCATGACACTCCAGCAGGAGAAGATGGCGTCGCTCGGCACCCTTGCAGCAGGCCTCATGCATGAGCTCAATAATCCCGGAGCGGCCGCACGGCGGGCCTCGTCGCAACTTCGTCAAAATCTTGAGCGCATGCTCGAACTTGGCTCTCGCCTCAGCCGTATCAGGCTCGATCCCGAGCAGACGGAATGCCTGGCTGAGTTGAAGTCCCGAGCCATGACTCGCCACACGCCTCTCCGGATGAACTCCCTCGAACAAAGTGACGCGGAAGAAGAGCTCGCCGCCTGGATGGAGACCGCGCAGATCGAAGGCGCATGGAAGCTCGCTCCCACCCTCGCAGGAGTCGGCATTACCTCGCGCGATCTTGAATGCGCCCGCACCGAGTTCCCTGTTGATGTTCTCTCCGACTGCCTTGGCTGGCTTGAGGCCCTGATCTCGAGCATGTCGCTCGTCGGGCTGGTCGAAGACAGCATCGGCCGCATTACCGAGCTCGTTCACGCCGTCAAATCTTACGCCTACGAAGGTAAGGGTGCGCGCCAGTCCATCAACGTCAACGACAGCATCCATGCGACGCTCATTATCCTCGCCCACAAAATGCGTGAGAAAGAAATCGTCGTGGAGCGCGAGTTCGACGACGCTCTACCTGTCATGCAGACTGAGCAGTCTGGTCTCAACCAGGTCTGGACCAACATTCTTGATAATGCAATCGATGCCGTCGGTCCTAAGGGCGTCATTCACATCAAAACGTGGCCCGAGCAGCGCGACGCATCACAGATCATCATCAGCATTGCCGATAACGGCCCAGGGATTCCCATTGACGTGCAGCCGCGTATCTTCGACCCCTTTTACACCACTAAGGAAGTAGGTGTCGGCACCGGACTTGGTCTCGGCATTGTGGCTCGCATTGTCGACCAGTTTGGCGGCACCATTCGCTTCTCCTCTGAGCCCGGCCGGACCGAGTTTCTTATTACTCTCCCTGTCTCGCGCTAGAGCACTTCGGCTGTTATTCCGACCCACCGAGAAACTGCGTCTCTATCCTCTGTCCACCGCTTGCGAAGTGGCCCATGGTTCGCGTGGATCAGAAATCGCAATTACTACCGCAACTTCTTTTTCAGCAACCTTTGCGAAAACGTCGCGTTTGCACAGGAGACGCCTGCGCACGTAACAAGCCAGCGCAGCAGAAAGCGGTCTCACATGAACGTCGGAAAGCTCTCCCTTCTATTCGCCGGAACGGCAACACTGCTCGCAGCGACTGGCTGCGCATCACGCCGCTACTACGCGGCACCTCCGCCGCCTCCGCCGGTTTATAGTCAGCGCCCACCACTGATCGATCTGGCAGACCGCAATGGCTTCCGCACCGGTGAATCGAACGGCGCTCGGGATGCTTACGAAGGCCGAAGCTATCAGCCGCAGCACGATCGCGCCTTCCACGACACGCCCGGATACGATCCCAACCTGGGGCCGTTCGAACCCTATCGCCATGCCTTCCGCGATGCGTACCTGCGTGGATACAGCAATGGCTTCAACCGTCAGCAGCAGCCGGTACAGTAGTCATCAGTCACAGATGCCCCACATCTCTGCTCTGAGATGTGGGGCCGTTTAGAATAAAGCAGCGCTTTTAGCGGAGTCCCCGTGTCCCTTACCCCATTTCATATCGCTTTCCCCGTCAACGACCTAGCTGAGGCTCGCCACTTCTATGGCAACGTGCTGGGCTGTCCTGAAGGCCGCAGCGCGGCACAGTGGATCGACTTCGACCTCTTCGGTCACCAGATAGTCGCTCATCACAAACCCAGCTCATACCCTGCGGTTCGGCACCACAATGTCGTAGACGGCCAGGACGTACCTGTTCCGCACTTTGGCGTCGTTTTGCCCATGGAGAAATGGCATATGCTCGCTGATCGCGTACGTTCCGCTGGCATCGCATTCGTCATCAAGCCGCACGTTCGGTTCCAGGGCGAAGTCGGTGAGCAAGCGACGATGTTCTTTCTTGATCCCTCCGGAAACGCCCTCGAGTTCAAGGCGTTTGCTGATCCTTCGCAGCTTTTTGCCCACTAAGAAGCCCGGCCGCACCTCCGTAGCCACACAGCCTGGGGTTGAGCCAGTACGCGTCAGGAAGCTAAGAAGCGCATCCCGACGTTTCCCAGCGCGCGAGCCCGTGCGTCCCTATCAGCAAGCTTTTCCTCAGCTTGGCGTTGCCGGGCGGTCACCAGGCCTGTGTGGCTGAAGATCCTGAATCACAGCCCGCTCTAATCCTCGAACTCCCGGTTCCAACGTTTGATCACCCGCGTCTCCCGCTCAAAGCCAAGCTCACTCAGCGACCCTGTCCCAAGCGCAAACAAACTCCCGCCTGTTGCCGGAAGCTCGATCCAGCGCGCCGCAAGTATGCGCAGGATGTGAGCATGAGCAAACAGTGCTACCGTCCCATTTGCACCGGCGGCAGCAAGCGCCCGTGCGATTACACCATCCGCTCGTTCACCCACGTGCTCTATGGGTTCGCCATCGACGATCTCGTCCTTCCAAACTGACCAGTCAGGATGATCGACGCGAATTTCCTTCGTCGTCTTTCCCTCGAAGATGCCGTAGTCCCATTCACGCAGCCCTTCATCAATGGTCGAAACGTCGCCATAGCCCGCGATTGTGCAGGTTTCACGGGCCCGCTGCATTGGCGATGTGAAAACAGCCGCGAACTGCTTGCCCTGCAGAAAAGTCTTTAGCTCTGCCGCTCGCAGACGACCATGGTCCGTCAACGGAATATCTGTGCGGCTCGTGTGTGCCCCGCTCAGGCTCCATTCTGTCTCGCCGTGCCGTATCAACCAAAGCTCCGCCATTGCACTTCCTCTCGTTTTCTTATTCCCTTTTACGGTGCCCTTCGTCCCTGCCTTATCCTGTAAGGATGGACTTCCAGCTCACGACCACATACAAGCCCCAGGGAGACCAACCCCGCGCAATCGGAGAACTCGTCGCCGGCATTGCCGCAGGCGAGAAAGATCAGGTTCTGCTCGGCGTAACCGGATCCGGCAAGACCTTCACCATGGCGAAGATCATAGAGGAGTTGAATCGTCCCGCGCTCATTCTTGCACACAACAAGACCCTCGCCGCGCAGCTGTACCACGAATTCAAGACATTCTTTCCCAACAATGCCGTCGAGTACTTTGTCTCGTACTACGACTACTACCAGCCCGAAGCCTACATTCCCTCTGGCGACCTCTTTATCGAAAAAGAAGCCACGATCAACGAGGAACTCGACAAACTCCGCCTCTCAGCCACCCGCTCGCTCTTCGAACGCCGCGACGCCATTATCGTCTCGTCGGTTTCGTGCATCTACGGCCTGGGCTCGCCTGAAGCATACTACGGCATGCTCCTGCTGCTGGAAAAAGGCCAGAAGCTCAAGCGCGAAGACATCACTCGCCGCCTCGTCGAGATACTCTACGACCGCAATGATGTTGATTTCCGCCGAGGGACCTTCCGCGTTCGCGGCGACATCATCGAGGTCTATCCGACCTACGATGAAATGGCCTACCGCATCGAGCTGTTTGGCGATGAGATCGATTCGCTCTCACAAATCGATCCGCTCTTCGGAACGATCAAGCAAAAGTACTCTCGCTTGCCCATTTACCCGAAGTCGCACTATGTGGTTCAGCCGGAGCGCAAGAAAACTGCGTCTGATTCCATCCTCGCCGAGATGGAATGGTGGGAGAAGGAACTAGAATCACAAGGCCGCCTTGTGGAATCGCAGCGCATCCACCAGCGCACCCGCTTCGACCTCGAAATGATCAAGTCTGTGGGCTACTGCCACGGTATCGAGAATTATTCGCGTCATTTTTCCGGTCGCTTACCAGGCGAACCACCACCTACCTTGTTGGACTATTTTCCGCGTGACTTCCTTCTGTTTATCGATGAGTCTCACGTCACCGTCCCGCAGCTTCACGGGATGTGGCACGGTGATCGCAGCCGAAAACAGAATCTCGTCGATTATGGATTTCGCCTTCCCTCTGCAATGGATAATCGCCCGCTGAAGTTCGAAGAGTTTGAAGGTCGGACTGGTCAAATCATCTATGTATCCGCTACGCCTGGCCCGTATGAACTCACCAAGTCTGCCGGTGTAGTTGTTGAACAGATCATCCGGCCCACCGGGCTTGTCGATCCACCTGTAGAGATTCGTCCAGTTAAAGGACAAATCGATGATCTGCTCGCGGAGATTCGCGACCGCGTCAGTAAAGACCAACGCGTTCTTGTTACGACACTCACCAAACGCATGTCCGAGGATTTGGCTAACTACTACACCGAAGTAGGTGTTGCCTGCCGCTACATGCACTCCGAGATAGAAACTCTGGAGCGCATTAAGCTGCTCCGCGATTTGCGCAAGGGAGAGTATGACGTCCTCATCGGGATTAACCTACTCCGCGAAGGTCTAGACCTTCCAGAGGTTTCACTCGTCGCGATCCTCGACGCCGACAAGGAAGGCTTCCTCCGCTCGCAAGGCTCCCTTATCCAAACGATCGGTCGTGCTGCTCGCCACCTCGAAGGCCGCGCCATTCTCTACGCTGACAAGATGACCGATTCTATGCAGCGTGCTATCAACGAGACAGACCGGCGCCGGGAGAAGCAGGTCGCTTATAACGAAGAACACGGCATCACCCCGACAAGCGTTATACGTCCGCTCGAGATGGGGCTAGCCGGCATCCTCAAGGCCGACTACGCAGACCTTACCGACGAAGCTGAAGGCATGCCCGACTTCACGACGCAGCAGGATTTGGACGTCTACATTACGAAGCTCGAATCGGACATGCGTGAGGCAGCGAAAAAGTTTGAGTTTGAGAAAGCGGCCAGGCTGCGGGACGCGGTCAAAGAGCTTCGCACAAAGGAGTTCCTGTTCTCATAATGTTTCGCGGGCAATTCAGTCCTGCTACCCTCAATGCGTGAGACTCATCAGGCTGGCTATCGTCCTCGTTATTGCTGCCGTCGTCCTTATTGTGGCTGTTGTGGTCAATCGAGCTACCATTCCAACGCAGAACACAACAGCAACCCACTTCGATGCGCTCATTGTGCTGGGGAATCCAGCGACCAAGAAGGGTAATCCTTCAGCAACCCAGCGCGCTCGAGTTCTTGAAGCCGTACGCGAGTACAAAGCCGGGATTGCTCCTGCAATCATTGTCACTGGCGGTGCAGCCCATAATAACTTTGTCGAAGCAGACACCATGGCGAGACTCGCTGCTGCGCAAGGCGTACCTGCCGATGCGATCTACAAGGAGCCGAATGCGCTCAACACTATCCAGAACCTCTACTATTCCTCGCAGATCATGCACGCGCACGGATGGGCGTCTGCTGAAGTGATTAGTTCTCCCGCCCACCTCGGACGTGCCGCCCTGATTCTGGAAGCCCTTACCAAGAGCCATCCCGACCTCGCTATCCGATGGAAAACGCATGCCGCGCCATGGCCACCCGAATATGGCCGCCTAAACATGTTGAGCAATGTCTCCGTTGAGTCCGCACGCTGTTTAGAATTACGCATCTTCGGCTTTCCGCATTCCACTTTCCTTCCATAATCGCTTTATCTCAACTCCCACATCTCTACTCAGAAAGGATCACCAAATGATCATCGTCAACGATGAATACGTAGACCTATCCACGCCCGAAGGTCCGATGCGCACGCACATTGTCCGTCCTGCAGCAGCTGGTCGCTACCCAGGCATCGTCTTCTATTCGGAGATCTTCCAGATCACCGCGCCTATCCGGCGTACTGCCGCCATGTTGGCAGGTCACGGCTACATCGTAGCCATGCCGGAGATCTATCACGAGTTTGAAGCGCCTGGAACCGTCTTCGCGTATGACCAGGATGGGTCCGACCGCGGCAACGTCCTCAAAACAACAAAGAAGCTGGCCAGCTACGACACTGATGCTCGCGCCGCACTCGATCACCTTGCAGGTCGCGCAGACTGTACCGGCAAACTCGGTGCTATGGGCATCTGCATTGGCGGCCATCTCGCGTTCCGGGCTGGCATGAACCCTGACGTGCTAGCCACCGCCTGCTTCTACGCGACGGACATCCACAAGGGTGGTCTTGGCGAAGGCATGAAGGACGACTCGCTTGAGCGCGCGAAAGATATAGAGGGCGAACTTCTGATGATCTGGGGCCGTCAGGATCCGCACATCGCCCTTGACGGACGCATGAAGGTTCTTGCTCGTCTTAACGAACTCGGGACCCGCCTAAGCTGGCACGAGGTTAACGGTGCTCACGCGTTCATGCGTGACGAAGGCATCCGCTACGACCCTGAGCTTGCATACTCCCTTTACGGTTTGGTCTTTGACTTTTTTCATCGCAAGCTCGGTGACGGCGATCATGCGACAGGGCCAGGCACAAGTACCGAAACCCGCCACTAACTAGCACCGCGGTTGACCTGCGAGCTCGACCAACTCGGCGCTCGTTTTTCAAGAAATGCAGCCACGCCTTCACGAAAGTCAGCAGTCGCCCGTGATGCTGCGTTTGCGTCCATGGCCCTGTCAATGGCTTGATCCAGCCACGCTCTATTTTGGTTGGCAAGCAGGCGCTTTGTTGCCGCCAACGACTGCGGACTATTCGCAGCTACGAGATGCGCAAGCGTGCGGACACGCGCCTGCAGCTGTTCGGCTTCAACGACCTCCCTCACCAGGCCCAGTCGGCACGCCTCGTCCGCGCCGAAGATCCTGCCCGTAAGGAGCAGGTCCCGCGCGCGCTTGTCCCCTACCTGGAGCGCAAGGTAGGCCGAGACCACCGCGGGAACGAATCCAATCCGTACCTCCGTATAGCCGAACTTCGCTTCCGGCGCTGCCAGAGTAAAGTCACAGATTGTGGCCAGCCCAGTTCCCCCGGCGATCGCCGCACCGTGCACTGCGGCAATGGTTGGCTTCGGCAACTCGTAAAGCTTACGAAACATGGTCGCGATTCGCTCCGCATCCTCCCTGTGGGCATCCGCGCCTTTATCTTTCATTGTCTGCAAGGCCGAAAGATCCAAGCCCGCACAGAACGCCGCACCCGCGCCGGCAAACGCAACCACCCTGCAATCATCGGTAGCAGCCTCGTCCATTGCCGCGATCAGCTCCGTCTGCATCTCCGGAGTCATCGCATTGCGGCGCTCAGGCCGATTCAGCGTGATGGTGCGAAGCGGCCCGTCGTCCGAGACTAAGAGATGGACATAACTGGTCATCGCGCGATGTTCACCAATGCTTCATTTACCCGGCCTAGTTCGCCAAGCTCCACAAAGTCTGGCAACTCCGCACCCATTCCCAGGAGCGTTTGCACTAGCATCTCCGTTCCAATATTCCCAATCAGGTCATCCTGCGCAAAAGGACACCCTCCCAGTCCACCGATCGTCGAATCGAATCGTCTGCACCCTGCTTTGTAAGCTGACCTGATGATCACAGCGCCTTCGCCAGGACGAGCATGAAGATGCACCCCAAACTCCACGTCGCTGTAAGTCGCCAGCGCAGCCGACACAATGTCTGCAACCATCGCCGCGCCTCCTGCCCCGATCGTGTCCGCAAGCGAGATCGTCTTCACTCCCAGATCGGCTAAGTGTCCGCAAGCGTCGGTCACCACTTCGGAGCTCCAGGCCTCGCCATACGGGTTCCCGAAAGCCATTGAGATATACGCAACCATATTCAGTCCATTGGCATTAGCAAGATCTGTAATTGCTGCCAAGGCACGCAGCGCCTCAGCCTGCGTTTGTCGCTGGTTGCGCTGCAAAAACTGCTCTGAGACTGAATACGGATATCCAAGCGTCTGCACTGCACCTGTAGCAACGGCTCTTTCAGCTCCGCGGACATTCGTGACGATGCCAATAATTTCGGTCCCCAGGAGCGGCCTGAAGATCCGCAGCACTTCCTCAGGGTCGGCCATCTGCGGCACTGCTGCTGGTGACACAAAGCTCACGGCATCAATGTGCCGGAACCCTGCAGTCACCAGCCGCTGAAGATATGCCGCTTTCGCCGGCGCCGGGATGATTCCGGGTAAGCCCTGCCAGGCGTCTCGCGGGCACTCAATGATCTTGACCACACCTACCTCGTCCGACGAACGCACTATCCGCGTGATGGATTTACCTTGAGTATCTCCCGACCGATCACCATGCGCTGGATCTCGCTCGTTCCTTCGCCGATGGTGCAGAGCTTCACATCACGGTAGAACTTCTCTACCGGGTAATCCTTGATGAAGCCGTACCCGCCAAATAACTGCACAGCCTCATCGCAGATACGAACCGCCGCCTCGCTTGCAAACAGCTTCGCCATCGAGGATTCGCGCGTTACCTTGCGACCGGCATCCTTTAACACAGCAGCCCGCTGGGTCAACAGTCTGGCCGCATCGAGACTGGTGGCCATGTCCGCCAGCTTCCACTGAATGCCCTGAAACTCGGCGATCGCCTTCCCAAACTGACGCCGCTCCTTTACATACTTCACTGCTGCATCGAGTGCTCCACGCGCGATGCCCAACGACAGCGCCGCAATTGATATCCTTCCACCATCGAGCACGCGCATCGAGTCAACAAAGCCCTCACCTTCCTTGCCTAGCAGGTTCTCCTCGGGAATCTCGCAATCTTCAAAGATCAATTCGCTCGTATCGCTCGCGCGCAGCCCAAGCTTGTTCTCCTTCTTGCCCGGACGGAACCCCTTGGTTCCTTTCTCCACGATGAATGCCGACAGACCATGTGTCCCTTTGCTCTTGTCCGTCACAGCGATCACGACAGCTACGTCTGCATGGCTGCCGTTTGTGATGAAGATCTTGTTCCCGTTCAGCACATATCGGTCGCCCTTCTTCACCGCCGTCGTTCGCGCTCCGCCTGCATCGGAGCCTGATCCTGGCTCCGTCAGCGCCCAAGCAGCAAGCCACTCTCCACTTGCCAGTAAGGGAAGATACTTTCGCCTTTGCATCTCGTTCCCCGCAAGGAACATGTGGTTTGTGCCGAGAGAGTTATGCGCAGCAACGGTAATCCCAACCGATCCGTCGACCGCAGACAGCTCTTCAATCGCCAGCACGTAATCGACATACCCAAAGCCAGCTCCACCGTACTCTTCTGGGAAGATGACGCCCAGCAGCCCCATCGCGCCTAGCTTCTTCACCAGGTGCTTGGGAAACTCGCTTACCTCATCCCACGCCATCACATTCGGCAAAATCTCGCGTGCGGCGAACTCGCGAATTTCTCTGCGAAGAGCTTCCTGCTCTTCTGTCAAGACAAACGGATACAAGCTCTTTACGGATTCCATCTCGGCGACCATGACACACCTCTTTGCCTGCCCGCGTGAGATCATACCGCCCACCAGGCAGGATTGTCGCCCCGAAATCCATTCACATCAGCGATTTGGTTCCATCGTCCTGGCAGTGGACTTTAGGTCTGCAACACACCTGGGTTAAACCTGGCTACATCCGGGTTCAGCGCACACGCTTCCAATGCCGTTATCAACACCGTCCGCGTTTGCGCTGGGTCGATAATCGCATCGATCCACAATCGTGCCGCCCCATACCTCGGATCAGCCTGCAAATCATAGGTGGTCTTGATCTCATCGAAGAGCACTTTCTTCTCCGCATCCGACAACGTTTTCCCTCCGCGTTCCATCTGCGCTGCCCGCACGCCAGCCAACGTCGTAGCAGCCGAAGCTCCACTCATCACCGCATAGCGTGCTGTCGGCCACGCAAAAAGAAAACGCGGATCGTACGCCTTACCGCACATCGCATAATGCCCTGCTCCGAAGCTTCCGCCGACTATCACGGTAATCTTTGGCACCACGGACGTGCTTACCGCCGACACCATCTTGGCGCCAGCGCGGATGATCCCCGACCACTCCGCATCCTTACCCACCATGAACCCATTTACATCGTGTAGAAAGATGAGCGGCACGAGACTCTGATTGCAATCCATGATGAACCGCGCCGCCTTCTGCGCACCCTCCGTATAGATCACCCCACCGACCTCCATCCGCTTTGTTCCCGCAGCAGGCCCCATCGCGACTGTCTGGTTCTGGTTGGTCTTCTGGTTCGCGACGATCCCCACTGCGCGTCCACCAATCCGCGCATAACCGCACAAGACAGTCCTGCCGAACTCTGCCTTGTACTCATCGAATTCGCTGCGATCGACCACACGCGCAATCACCTCGCGCATGTCGTAGAGATTGCTTGCTCCAGGAGCCGGGCTGAGAAACCCATATAGTTCCTCCGCGGCAAAGCAGGGTACATCCGCAATTGGATCGTATGCAATGCGGCTGAACACCTCTCCCTCACGGCTACCAAGCTTTCCCACCAGCGAGCGCAGCCGCGCGATGCACATGTGGTCATTCGGCTCCTTGAAGTCCACCGTCCCGGAGATCTCTGCGTGCATCGCCGCCCCGCCGAGTTCCTCTGCCTCAATCCTCTGCCCGATCGCCGCCTGTACAAGCGATGGTCCCGCCAGAAAAAGCCCGGATCCTTCGGTCATAAGCACCGTGTCCGTCATCACCGGCAGATACGCTCCGCCTGCCACACACATTCCCATAATCGCCGTAATCTGCGGAATGCCCTTCGAACTCATCACCGCATTGTTCCGGAAGACTCTGCCAAAGTCGTCCGTATCGGGAAAAACATCCTCCTGCAATGGTAGAAACACGCCGGAGGAATCAACCAGGTACAGCGTTGGAAGATGGTTCTCGAGCGCGATTGTCTGCGCTCGCAGCACCTTCTTCGCGGTCATCGGAAAGAAGGCTCCTGCCTTCACCGTGGCATCGTTTGCAATGATCATGCAGAGGCGCCCTGCCACGCGGCCGAGGCCCGTCACTACCCCAGCTCCCGGCGCGCCGCCATACTCCATATACATTCCGGACGCCGCCCAAAGGCCTAGCTCAAGCAGTTCTGTTCCCTCATCGAGCAGCAGCGCCAGTCGCTCTCGGACCGTCAGCCGCCCCTTGGCGCGCTGTGCGTCGGCAGCTTTCTTCCCACCACCAAGCCGGATCGCGTCTTCCTGCCCGCGCAGTTCAGCCATCAACACTTCAAGCGCCTGTACATTCCCTGTGGCCCGTGCACTTGGTGCACCGACCGATGACCCGATCTGATTTTTCAACTTCAAGACGTCCTCACCTGATCCAGATAACGCCTCAAAGCTACAGCCCTCACACGCGACCCGCAAGCACTTGTACTCTAGACCGTCACCACGCACACGCCCTGTTCTTCAAAGGCAGCCAACACAATGGCATCCGCGCTGCCGTCCGTGATAATCGTATGGATCAGCTTCGGCAGACAAACCTGCATGGCGGAGATCATCCCCAGCTTGCTTGCGTCGGCAACAGCGATCACCTGCTTGGCATGCTTCACCATCTCGGTCAGAATCAGCGCCTCGTCGGACTCAATCACCGTCAACCCATGCTGGGGGTGGATCCCACAGGCACCCAGGAACAGCTTGTCGAAGAAGAGTCGCTGCAAACCATCAAACGCCGTCGCCCCAACCATTGAGAATGAGCCCGGCCACCGGATCGCGCCGCCGGTCAGCGTCACCCGCATATTCGGCAAACTTGAAAGCTCCATACCAATGTTCACCGCACTCGTCACAATGTGAATGCCGTCGCGATGCCTCAGGCTGCGTGCGATCTGCGTCGTAGTGGTGCCGGGAGACAGTGCCACCGTATCACCCTCTGCCACCATCGCCGCCGCCGCCATCGCAATTCTGCGCTTCTCATCTGCAAACCGCTCTTCCCGCAGCGGGAAGGCAGCGTCGAAGCGAAACGGTTCGTAGGCCATCTTCCCCGCTACTTCTGCACCACCATGCGTCCGATTGACCAACCCGCGCTCTTCCAGCTTGATCAAGTCACGACGAACGCTTGCCGGCGATGCATCCACTGCTGCCGCAAGTTCTTCAATACTTCCCTTTCCCTTCTGTAGGAGGAGGTGCAGAATCTGCGTGGCTCGGTCCTGTCTGCTGCCCGGCTTGCTCACAGTGGTCTCATTTCCCTTCGAGCAACTTCAGCAATCCTACGTCACGTGCATCCGTGCTTCGTCCACATGCAGCCATGGATCGGCAGAAAGAGGTACATGGATTTCACTTTTCTGAATAGGGAATGAACAACTCTGCACAATTCTGATTATTTGATTGACAGCAGCCGGTTGTATTTCTATCCTCAGCTTTCAACAGTCATTTGTAATCTCCGGTTCACATTCGGACCGGCTCATGAACTTCGGCCTTCCAGGCGATCGTTAGACACGTCACTTAGCTTCGTAGGAGACCTCAATGAGGAACACCCGTCAGATCAGCCCGTCCTCCCTTTTCTGTTCCCTCCTCCTCATCATCCTGTGTCTTTGTGCTGGCAAGACGAACGCTCAGACAGTTACCGGCGCCATCACCGGTCAAGTGACGGACGCAAGCGGCGCGGCAATTCCGAACGCGACCGTTACGGCACTCAAAGTGGACACCGGGGTCAAGACACCGGCTCAGACGGATCATGACGGAGTCTACACAATCCGCTTCCTCCCCATCGGCCAGTACAAAGTAGTCACCTCAGCCGCAGGGTTTACAGAAAGACAGACCGAGCCGTTCACGCTCGAGGTCAACCAGACCGTAAAGGTGAACACAGCCATGACGGTTGGCGGAGCTAACACCTCGGTTGATGTCACCGATTCAACGCCCATTATCAACACGACCGACGGTGTTATCAGCACGACCTTCTCCGAAAATGAAATTTCGACCTTTCCGCTAGAAGGTCGTAACTTCCAATCCGTGGCACTGTTTGCGCCAGGCGTCGTTCAAACAGATCCCAGTGGTATGACAGGCACGAATGCCACCGAGCGCAGCACGACAAGCAACAACTTAATCTCCGTCAACGGCAACCGTGGTCAGGCCAACTACTACACGCTCGATGGTGTGGACATCAATGAACCGCAGAACAACCAGATCTCCTACAACGTTTCGCCGGATGCTCTCCAGGAAATCAAGGTCATCTCCGGGAATGCTCCAGCGATCTACGGCAACGTAAACGGGGGTGATGTCGTTACGGTTTTGAAGACCGGTACGAACGCCATTCACGGCAGTGCATTCGTATATCTGCAAAACGACTTGTTGAACGCTAACAGCTGGAGCAACAAGTACCACGGTCAGGATCGCAACCGGTACACGCAAACCACGTTCGGCGGCACCATCGGCGGCCCAATCCGCATTCCACACCTCTATGATGGCCGCGACAGGCTTTTCTTTTTTGCCGACTTTGAAGGACTCCGCCTTCCGAGCAGCAATGCCGCTTCGTACCAGGTGCTCACTCCGGCAATGCTCGGTGGCGATTTCTCCGCTATTCCTTACCAGCTCTACAACACCCAGGCTTACGACGCCGCGACAAACACCTATCCCGTCTTCGTCAACAACCAGATTCCAGTAAATAATCCAGTCGCAAAGTACCTAGCTGCGCATCCAGGCCTCTATCCGACGCCCAATGCTGACCCAGATCCGGGCACTTATATCCCCCGGTTTGACGGCACGGAACGAGGAACTCATGTGAACAATCAGTTCGACGCAAAGGTTGATTGGACTCCCGAAACCAAGGATCGCGTGTCTGGTTTCTACGCCCAGTCCCGAGCCCGCGACGGGAGTAACACCATCATTCCCATTGGATTCTCAGGCGTGAGCAGTTTCCCCACAACGCTCTTCGGAGCGAGCTGGGTCCACACGTTCTCCTCTGCAATCGTCAATCAATTCAACGCCGGCTTCACCCGCACCGACTGGAGCCAGGGAGTTCCACTTGATCGCTTCGGCACCTTCGGCTTGACCGGTGACTCGCAGGTCGGGATTCCATTTGGCGTTCAACGCTACGTCGGTTTCTCCGAACAGACCATTGCCGGTGCACAGTCGATTGGCAACAGAGCTGCGCCCCAACTGTTGATCGACAATACGTTCGGCTACAACGACAATCTCACCTATCAGCGCGGCCGGCACCTCTTCACGATCGGCATCCAGGCAGTTCGCTACCAGGAAAATTACACGCAGAGCCAAAATGCCGGAGCCCTCGGCTTCTTTCACTACAACGGAAACTTTACCCAGAACCCCAACTCGGCAAACCCTCTCGTCGGCGCTGCGGATTTTGTTCTCGATGCATCAGACAGCGACGGCCTGCAGGATGGCGGCGAGTTTGGCAATCGCCAATGGCGCGCGGCGGGATACGCGCAGGACGATTGGAAGCTAACTCCAAGGTTGACCTTGAATCTCGGCATCCGGTATGAGTACGACCAGCCCATGGTCGAAGCGAACAACAAGAATGCAAACATTATCCCGCTCAACGGCGGCACTCTTGAGTATGCTGCTTCGATCCCCCTCGGCGCACCAGCAGGATCGATCATCTGCCCTACCACCGCCTGCTACAACCCGAACTACAAACAGATTCAGCCGCGATTTGGCTTTGCTTACCAGGCTGCCTCAAACATCTCCATTCGTGGTGGCTACGGCGCTACCAGCTTTCTTGAGGGCAATGCTGCAAACCAGCGCACAACCGATAATCCACCCCTCGTCTCCGTCTTCGCGTTGAAAGCGATCCTACCTTCAGACACATCCGGAGGCACGTCGCTCCAGGCCTCAAACGGATTCGTTACAAGCTCTAGCGCATTCTCCGCAAATGGCTCCGGCTACAGTGCCTGGCCTCAGAACCTCCAGCCTGCCTATATCCAGCAGTACAACATGACGGTTGAAACGCAGCTAAACTCCGCCACTTCCCTCTCGGTGGGCTACGTTGGACAGACCGGTCATCACCTGGTCGACTATGGCAACGAAAACCAGTTCACACAGGCCCAGGCACAAGACGTCAATACGCTTCTCAAGGCCAACCCGAACGCCACAATTCCAACCGCAGACCTGACGCCGTACTACAACCTCGCAGGTCCCGGTGGTGCCGTCCTCATCACAGAGTCTCGCGCTGGATCGGGTTATAACGGGCTTCAGGTCACCGTTCGTCAGCGTCAGGCCCATGGGCTTGAGTACAACCTCAACTACACGTTTGCCAAGTCCCTCACCAATGCCGCAGGCAACTATGGTGCACCAAATATCTCCCAGGCGGGCGGAGATCAAACGTTCCAGGACTACTACAACAGCAAAGTGGATTTCGGTCCCTCCGGAGACGATATTCGTCACCAGTTCAACGCCGTCGTCGTTTACGCTCTGCCTTATGGCCATGGACGCCAGTTCGGCTCGACGTCAAACATCTTCTTCCAGGAAGTCTTTGGAGGCTGGTCGCTCACCAATGCTTTCAAGGCCTTTACCGGTCCGCCAGTCACAATCACCGCAAATGGTGGAAACACCGGCTCATTTGGCGGGGCCCGTGCCAATCAGTACTCCCGCATACACCTTGTGAACCGGTCCATCAATCACTGGTTCGGCACCGATCCGACTGCAGCCCCATGCGTTGATGGCAGCGGAGTCCAGACTGGTGTCTGTGCCTACGGTCAGCCCTCCACATACGAGTTCGGAACGGGTGCAAATGGGACAGAACGTGCCCCCGGGTTCTATCAACTCGATACATCGCTCTTCAAAGATTTCCACGTCTTTCATGAGCAGACGTTCGGCTTTCGGACCGACTTCTTCAACCTCTTGAATGTCGCCGATTACGGCAACCCTGATAGCGGAATTCAGGACAGCAACTTCGGCATCATCAACAGTGTGAGAAATCAGGAGCGACGCCTGCAGCTTTCTCTCAATTACAAGTTCTAGTTAAATAGCTGATGCGCCACGGGCAAGATATCTTTCCCGTGGCGCTGACAGGAATGTCGCTCTAAGCCTCCCTAGGCTCATCTATTTCTCTATCAGTGATCTGTCGATTCTTCCGGTCACGAGCGATCGTATGCGCAAGATAGTCTTTGAACTCTGTGCCGAGACCATCGACGCTTGCCTCGCTGCACGCGATGGCGGAGCCAACCGCATCGAACTCTGCTCCGGACTCGGTGAGGGGGGTCTGACGCCTAGCTACGCTTTTATTCGGGCAGCCATTGAACAGAGCGGCCTGCCAGTGCACGTTCTGGTTCGTCCGCGCGGGGCTGGGTTCCTCTACTCCAGCGCTGAAGTTGCGATCATGTGCGACGACATAACCCAGATTAAATCTCTCGGCGCAGCTGGCGTGGTTCTCGGAATGCTACGAGCTGACAACACCGTTGATGTCGCCGGAACACGCAGGCTTGTCGAGGTCGCCGGCAACCTGAAAGTCACGTTTCATCGTGCTTTCGATTCAACACCGTCGCTGCCATCGGCGCTTGAAGACGTAATAGCCACCGGATGCGAGCGCATCCTTACATCAGGTGGCAAACCAAATGTAGTCGCCGGCGCTGAGTCGCTTGGAGCATTGTTCCGGCAAGCTGATGGTCGCATCGACATCGCTGTGGGGGGCGGCCTTCGCCTGCAGAATGCCGCCTCCTTGAGCCGGCTAACGGGCGCGACACACTTCCATGGATCATTGCGCCGCCGCACGCCCATCAGATCAGATGCCGCTGACGATCCCGCTTCAAAATCCACCGCTTACATCGTCGAGGCGACAACTGTCCGTGCCGTAATCCAACGACTGCAGAACGCATAGCGCCCGACCTGATCCTGGCATACCAAGCAGTTCAACTGGTCCGTGTCTCCTGCCCTCGCAGGCGCCGAATAGCCCGGATCGCGCTCCGCGCCGGTACGTAGCTTGCAGACATCGCCACGTTCTTCATCACGTCTCCAACAGGAGAGGTAAAGGGTGGATCAGGCTGGAGTCCAGCCTTTCGCAGGAAGTAATTCGCTCGGTAGAGATTGGCCCGCTCAGAGTCCTTGAGTGTGAAGTTGACACTTAACGAGATGGACACGTTGTCATCGTTCTGAAGCCAGTGCGGATCGTTGATGGGAATGTGAATTCCATTCCCAGGCACTAATCGCAGCGGAGTAGACCGTTGCTGCAACTCCGGCTTGTACCTGCCCGCATTTTTATCTACGGCCCAGAACGTCTCAAGTTCTGTCTCGGGCACAACATCCTTGTCGCGCTGGTCAAACATGTGGATCGTTTTCGATCCGCTAATTTGCATCAGGAAATTGCATTCACGGTCGATATGGTAAGTTGTAATTCGCTTTGGAGACGTGATGAAGATTAGCGCATCTTCGACGCGCATCATCTTCTTAAAATCTCTCCCTGACAGTGTTTCGAACTCCCGCATACACTCGTTGAAGACAACCGCGTACTCCGGGTCCCGCTGAGCCTGGTGGATGGTGATCCAGGAACCGGTATCCTGGATGCGCTGAAAGGCCTCCTCAAGGGGTGGCTTATCTCCCATATCGTTCCAGCGCGCACCGATCGGGACATTGTGTCCGGCATCGTAATAGAGCTCCTGTGGCCGCACTGCCTGGGTCTCAAGAGCCAGTTTCAGCAGCCGCGGCATAGAAAATAGCGGATTGTTTGCGATTCGATGCTCGAACAGGAACGGATGCTGATTGAACTTCTCCTTGAACACAGGAGACTCCACAATGTGGCCGACGTGATTCGCGGCAGGAATTGCTGATTGCGCTTTGGTGTGAGTTGAGGTCGATATAGATGACACATGTCCAACTTTCCCGGAGACCGTTCACTAAACAAAGGTTTCCACTGACTGGATCGGCAGCCCGCGAGGAGCTTTAGACATCGCACCGGATGTCAGCATTAATCGGATAAACAATGGTTTATCACGCGAAACTTCTCCGGGCAAGAAAAACAGCGGCGAGTCGAAGATATGCACAGTCCACTCGGCGCTCGCGTGGAAATGGTCATATCTTCCCATCGAGCAATCTGCAGTGAGGCAGAAATGCTTACTCAATACGCATTTCTTGACCGCGAAGCCGACGCAGCGCACGTTTCGCCGAACGAATCGGCACGTAAGACGCTGAGATAAGCGCGTTCTTCACGCCATCTTTCAGTGGCGACTGAAACGGAGGCTCCGGCTGCATACCCAGCCTGCGCAAAAGGTGGTTTGCCCGGTAAACGTTGGCGCGCTCAGAATGTTTCATCGTGAAGTTGCAACTAAGCGATATGGAGACATTATCGTCGTTCTGAAGCCAGTGCGGCTCATTTACAGGAATATGTACTCCGTTGCCTGGCACCATCCGATAGGGCGTGGAGCGTTCCTGCAGCTCAGGTTTATAAACAGCAGCGTTGTTGTCTACTGTCCAAAAGCGCTCAACCTCGAGCTCCGGCAAAACTTCCTTATCGTGCCTGTCGAACATGTACATCGTTTTCGAACCGCTGATCTGAAGCAGAAAGTTGCATTCGCGATCGATGTGATACGTCGTTGTGCGCTTGGGAGAAGTAAGAAAAACGATTGCGTCCTCAACACGCATCAGCTTCTTGAAATCACGGCCGGTCTGGGCCTCAAGTTCACGCATGCACCCTTCGAAGAGGTCTTTGTACTCGGGATCCAATTGCGCCTGGCGAATCGTGATCCATGCGCCAGCGTCGTTGATCCGCTCAAAAGCCTCTTCAATTGGAGGGCCTGCCGCCACTTCGCTCCAGCGCGCACCAATCGGCACATTCTGTCCGGCATCGTAATAGAGTTCCAACGGCCGCTGCTCTTGAGTCTTGAGAGCCAGTTCCCTCAACTTTGGCAAGCTGAACAGTGGATGATCAGCCATCGTGTGGTTCAGGATGAACGGATGTTTGTTGAAATCACTCTTGAACGTCGGCGACGGAACGATGTAGCGGAAATCCGATGCCGCTTGAGAACTCACGAGCGGCGTACTTGCGGGTATAACTTGTGTCGACATGGTATGCGACTCTCCTAAGAGTAGTGATCAATACTGATGCTCGGGGCAACAGTCGGCGTTTGGATACCCACAGCAGCAAACCTGCTCGATCGCCGACAAACTACCATCTATTTACCACGTGCTGTCTGGCAATTCAACCTAAAGCGCGTCTGGGCTGTGTCGCCAGTTGCGTCATGGCTCAACCGCACCCGTGTTTGTGCCCAGAGGATGCTCAGGGCTTTCGCAGCACATCACCCGAGAAGGATCGCCTCTTTACCAGCCGCGATTCTGCATCATCTCGGCAGCCGGGATGTTTGCCACAGCAAGTCCCTTCATTGCTCCCATACAGTCGGCGGAGCACTCCGTTACCACCTTGGGGTCATCGAAAAACGTCGCAGCACGCACAATCGCGGCAGCCCGGCTCACTGCCTCCGCCCGCTCTTGCGGTCTACGATACTGTCCGAAAAGGCCCGGCTTTACCTCGGCTCCGATGAATTCTGGCGCGATCAGTCTGCCATCCGCCCAGTCACCCTGCTCAAACCTGTCGCCTTCGCGGTAACTCGACACATTCAGTTTCGTCGTTGAATCGGACATAAAAATGCCAGATCCCACGAATACCGTCTCCGCTCCCAGCTGCCGAACCAGCGCAGCATCCGCCGGTGTAGCGATTCCGCCGGCCGAGAAATTCGGCACTGGGAGCTTGCCCGTTTTTGCCACCAGCTTTACAAGTTCATAGGGTGCGCGCAGGTTCTTTGCGGCTGCGTACAGTTCTTGGTCGTCTAGCACCGTCAGCGCCTTCATCTCCGACACAATCTGCCGCATGTGTCGCACAGCGTGGATCACGTCGCCCGTCCCTGGCTCGCCTTTAGTACGAATCAGTGCCGCACCCTCTGCGATCCTTCGCAGTGCTTCGCCCAGGTCCTTTGCACCGCACACGAACGGGGTTGTAAAAGCGTGTTTATCGATGTGGTGGGTCTCGTCGGCCGGTGTCAACACCTCGGATTCATCGATAAAATCGACGCCAAGCTGCTGCAGCACCTGCGCCTCGACGAAATGACCAATGCGCGCCTTTGCCATCACGGGAATCGATACGGCTGCCTGCACCTCGCGAATCATATTTGGGTGCGACATGCGGGCAACTCCACCCTGTGCACGGATCTGCGCTGGCACACGCTCGAGCGCCATAACGGCCACTGCTCCCGCCTGTTCTGCGATTACGGCTTGATCGGCGTCGATCACGTCCATGATCACTCCGCCCTTCAACATCTCCGCAAGGCCAGTCTTCAGGCGAAGCGAGGTAGCAGGATAGCTGCCGTTCTGATTGCCGTTTGTCGTGGAATCCGCCATGTGGGTATCTCCTTCGGGTGTCGCGCTGTGTCGGCGATCTTAGCCAAACTCGCTGCGGGTCCGGAGCTTTAAGAGTAGCAGTTTTGTGCAGCACTAGTTGTACTTTCGATACGTTCGCAATGGTCCCGCACAAATTCAACCGGCATTGATGGAGCAGCGATACGCAGCGAGCACACTGTAAGCAGCAGAACCGGTCCGTCGCGTGAGGCGCCATGTCTCCTGAGCAGAATTCTGAACTGACCATCGTGATCCCTGCAAAGAATGAAGCATGCATGCTTCCACGCCTGCTGACATCGCTGGTGCGCCAGGACTACCCTTTACTCCCAGCCACCCGCATTCTGGTTGCCGATGCAGGCTCGACCGATGGCACGGTGCAGGCCGTTCACAGGTTCCGCGAGCATCTCTGCATCGAAATTGTTAGAGGCGGATTGCCGTCGGTCGGTAGAAATGCAGGTGCGAAACTTGCCACGACAAAATACATCCTCTTTCTCGATGCCGACGTTGAACTTACCGATGTGACCCTTTTGCGTCGCGCCATGGGCTCCATGCGGCGCCGTAGCCTGCACCTTACCACTGTCAGCATCGGATGCCGCCAGGGCAGCTTCTTCGACGACCTGCTGTACGCAGGTAGCAACGTGATGCAGCATATCGGAGCGCGCTGGAAGCCATTTGCAACCGGCATGTTCATGCTGTTCGAACGTGAAGCTTTTTGGCGGCTCGGCGGCTTCAACGAGCGCGCGCTCTTCGCAGAAGACTACCTGCTCTCGAAGGGCGTGCAGCGTAGCCGCTTTCGTATCGTGCGCGGCCGCATCCTTACGACAAATCGCCGCTTCCGGAAACTTGGCCACGGCCGCATGATCTGGATGTTTTTCAAAACGATGCTGCACACCTGGGACGACGAGTATTTCCTTGAAGATCAAGGGTACTGGGGCGAAGCCACGTAGTCAGAACCGCCCGGATGCCTTTGCAGCAGCAACCGTGGATTCATCCAGCACGATGAATACTCCTGCAGCTTTTGCGAGCACCAGGCCTTTAAGATTCTTCAACTCCGCCTCGTGAAAGAGCTTGCGGCCTTCACGCTGAACGTGCCGCCCAGTCAGGATCAAGTCGTGATGTAGTGGAGAAGGTCGAAGATAATCGACCGCCATATGCCGGGTCATAGCCATGACCCCAAGCGGCCGGTTCAGCTTACTCATTGCTTCATCCATCAAGGTCGCGATGATGCCGCCATGGATGTATCCCGGCGGTCCCTCGTGCACGCGGTTCAGCTTGACTACCGCGGTAGATGTCAGCGCGTCCGGGTCGAGCGTGAACACAAGATGCAGTCCTTGAGGGTTTGCAGGCCCGCAGCCAAAGCAGTGCCCCGCCTGCTCGTCGATGGTTGGCGCATGATCCATGTAAGGTCCTTCGTTCATAGACCACCTCTGCTCATAGACCACCTTTATCAGATTGCGCAGACATTCAGTATTCCCGAACCATACTTGTCGATTTTTTCCGAACCCAGGCCCTCTATCCTTTCAAGTTCCTTGAGGGTGCGCGGATGTTTCAGCACAATGCTCCGCAGCGCCGACGAGCCAAGCACAAAAAACTGCGGCAATCCTAACTTCTCCGCCTGCTCTCGTCGCCAGTCGCGTAAACGCTCATCCAGCAATTGCTGTTCTCCGGTAAGCACCTCTTCGGCAGAGTGCCCACGCGCCCGGATATGCGCAGGTTCATTCGTCTCGTAGACCAGTTCAGCGGCACGTGGCGCAGCCGTGGGTCTCCCACGTGCTTTCGTGTGGGTCGCTTCGGTGACCCGCACTCCAAACTCACCAGGAACTTCACTGCTCGTCATCAATGCGATGATTGCTGCTCCGTACCGATCGGCTTTTTCAGCCCCGATCCCGCTCACTTTCAGCAAGCCAGACATACTTGTCGGCTGCCCTGAAACCAACGCTTGCAGTGTTGTATCGGAGAAGATCAGGAAGCTGGGCTTACCCGTCTTAGCAGCTTCTGCCTTACGCCAATCGCGCAGGCCCGCTTCAAGGATCTTCTGCTCCGGCGTAAACGCTGCTGCTGTCTCTCCCCGCGCGACCTTTGCCGCACCCGCACTCGCCTTGGTGCCGGCCTGGCGTCCACGCGCCTTACCCGCTGCCGGGGCCTCTGCCTCACGCAACAACACCTGCAGCGATGCCCGCGATACTCCCGTGTGCTCTCGCCCCTCGCCCGTCAGCGTGGCCTTCTTGTAATTGATGACTGCACCTTCCGCGTTTGTGAAGGTATCAGTTGAAATCGAAACCAGCCCTGCCCGCGACAGGCCGTCGAGCAGAGCGTCAAAGGTTCGCCGGTCCGACCCAAGCGCAAGTTCTGTATGCAACCGTCCGGTTGCTTTGGGTTGACCGCTGGCAAGTGCACTTAGAATGACGCGAAGCTGCCTCTCCTCCTGCGCATCGGGTTCGCGGAACGGCTGTGCCGTCGCCGCCCCGGGAGCGCAGAAGTCACAGCATCCGCAAGGCCGCAGCCCGTCTGCGACATCGCCAAAATGACGCACCAGGGCAGACATCCGGCACTGCTGCGTCTCTGCAAATTGCGCCATACGGTCAATCTGCGATTGGCGAAAATCCACCTGCTCCGCATATCCAGTCATCCACGTGGCAGGAGGAGGCGCAGCCGGAGAGTAGCGGACATTTCCGGCCATATCCACCTGCGCCGCTCCCTGTCCGACCAGCTTATCAATGCACTTCGCAAAGATGTCCCGGCTCATTCTCAGCTTTGCGCAGAGCGGGTCGGCCATCAGGAACTCATCTGTGAGTACCTTTGCAACCCGGGCCAGATCCGTTGCCGGGGGATAATCCCGTTCCAGAAAGCCTTCATGTATCTTTCGATCGACAAACGAGTGCAGCAGCACAGTCCTGCTAGGCTGCCCGTCACGACCTGCGCGGCCAATCTCCTGGTAAAACGCTTCCACGGAAGCTGGCAGCGCGATATGAACGACTGTCCGCACATCCGCCTTATCGATGCCCATCCCAAACGCGATTGTCGCCACCACTACCTCGAGCTTGCCTGACTGGAAGTGCCGCTGCACCCGCTCTCGCACACCCGCTTCCAGACCGGCATGATACGCCGCAGCTTTACCACCCAGCATCCCGGCAAGTTCTTCCGCCGCCTTCCGGGAGGGCGCATACACGATTGCCGGCCGGTTCTCTGCCTTGGACAACAGCTTCGCCGTGAACTCGTTCCGCCGCGGCTTCGACATTTCGACCACTTCAATGTGCAGGTTGTCGCGCCGAAATCCATGGATAAACAACTCCGGCTGCTTCAGTTGCAACTGGTTGACAATGTCCTTCTGCACCGCTGGAGTCGCCGTTGCTGTCAGCGCAATGATTGGCGATGGCCGCAGCCGAGGTAAATAGTCACCGAGCGTCCTGTAATCAGGCCGAAAATCGTGTCCCCAGGCTGAAATGCAATGCGCCTCGTCGATGGCAATCAGCGCCGGCTTGCGCTTTGCCAGCATCTCCGGGAAGCCCGGCACTCGCATTCGCTCGGGCGCTATAAACAGAAACTGTAATGAGCCGTCTAGGTATTCCCTGCAGGCCTGGCGCGAACTCTCTCGGTCAAGGCCCGAATGGATCCGTGCCACTCGCAGGCCAGCTGCCGAAAGCTTTGCCGCCTGGTCTTCCATCAGTGCGATAAGCGGCGAGATCACCAGCGCTGTTCCGCCCCGCGCCACTGCCGGAAGCTGGTAACACAGCGACTTGCCTGCTCCTGTCGGCATCACCAGCAACACGTCGCGACCATCTGCGGCAGCCCTGCAGACGGCCTCCTGGTTGGCGCGGAAAGCCGGAAATCCGAAGGTCTGATGGAGCAGTGTCTCGAGGTTCATGCGTCCTATCCAGTTTCGCATGTCCCAGCCTGGAAGATCCTTCGCCAAGCTGCCGAAAGGTGCCTCGTTCGATGCCTCGAAAACGAAGCAGCGAATCACTCGTGGACAGCGCATGATTAACTCGGTCGCTTACCCGAACTGGTGATTGACCGGCGTCACCGCTGTCGATAGCCTTCGTTAGGACGTCTGGATCACCGCGATCTGTGCGGATCTGCGTAGAGGAGCGCGCCATCGCAACAAAGAACAAGATCGCTCTCCACGCTGTCAGGCGCTTTCCTCGCTCGTCCGCGCGTTCCCGTCGTCCTAGCATCGCTGTGGCTGTCCGCACCTGCCATGCTTATCTGGACTGGCACCCCCTTCTAGCGGGTGTGTTGCTGACTTTGCTGAGTACGATGTCGGTGGGAGCGCTGTTTCTCCTCCAGCGCCGACTCATTCCACTCGCGGGCGGTTGGGCTGTGCTCACCCCGCTCAACGGCGCTATGCTCGCTGTGCTTCTAAAAAGCCGTCGAAAGTTGTGGCCCTTTCTCTTGCTCGGCTACCTGGCCGCATCCGGGTTGATACATCTTGGCCCGCTGGAGATCTTTGGCAACCTTATAGAACTACTGCTCGCCGCCTTCACCCTGCCGCCATACCGCAGTTTCAGGCAGTGGATGCAGGAACCTCGCCTGCTGCCTGCCTTTGCGGGATACGCTCTTCTTCTGGGTCCGGCTATCATGTGCTTGACCGTCGCGCATAGAACGGCATCGTTCATTGCGCAAGCCAGCTATTGGGATCGTGCATGGACCATTGGGTTTTCCGAATCGCTTGGGATAGCTCTCGGTACTTCGCTGATGCTGGTCCTGTGCAATCGCAATACGTACCGTCTCTTTCGCATCGGTTGTCTCGCCCGCACCACCACGCTACTCTCACTGATTGCTCTGGCAACTTGGATTGCGTTCACCCAGACTACGTACCCTGCTATCTTCCTGCCGTGCGCGGCGCTGGTGCTGGTTGCACTTAGATTGGGGATTCCCGGAGCTGTTCTCGGCACTGCACTCGCCAGCGCGATCATCTGTGCTCTCACCGCTTTGCACACTGCAGCGACGGTCACGTCATCCCGAGGCTATCTCGCTCTCACCATCCTGGTAGCTCTGCCGCTTGGCGTCACCGTCTTCAAGCGCATCGAGCTCGAAGATCGCGTGAAGGAATACCAGGCAGAAATTGACCGTCTCAAGTCGCTTGACCGCTTAACCGGCATCGCCAATCGCAAGCGCTTCGATCTTGTCCTCTCACGGGAGTGGCAGCGCGCCACGCGGGATCCAAAGCCGATCGCCCTGCTCATGGTCGACACTGATTTCTTCGATCTCTATAACGAACACTACGGTACCCAGGCCGGCGACGAGTGCCTCCGGCTCATCGCTGCCCGTATGTCCAACCAGCCGCACCGCCAATATGACCTCGTCTCACGCTTTGATGGGGGTAGCTTCTCCGTTCTGCTTCCCGGAGCGCCTGCTGAGGCAGTCAAGCGCATCGGCGAGGAAATTCGTGCGGAGATCGCCGCGATGGAATGGCCCCACGAACGCAGTCAGTTTGGCCGGGTGACCGTCTCTGTGGGGTGGGCTTCGATGACGCCAGGAAGCGACCTGAAGCAGGATCTCCTTATCTCCGCAGCCGAGGCTGCACTCGAAACGGCCAAGCGCAAGGGCAGGAACCGCGTCGAAGGCTTTTCAAGCAACGTGGTTGAGATGATCGCCATTCGCTGACCTGTCTTCAAAGGAGCCGGAGGCTCTAAGATAGATCCTGCCGTGCTGTCAGAGCTGCGGAGAGAAGTCGGTCAGCTTCATAAATGTATGGTCAAGACTTACCAGGAAGGAACCATCCTTCTCGGTTTCCTTCTGTAAAGCGATCCACTCCGGATCCACCTTGAAGGCGGCCCAACTCGCGTCGGCAGCTTCGCGGCTGCGATGCCTGAGTATGTAGATAAGGGTACCGCCTCCGCCAGGCAGCAGTGCCGATCCGTCAATCGCCACCCAGTAGGCGATCGGTTGCATACCCACCCGCTTGAAGATGGCTGTCTCTTTGGTACGAAAGCGATCGAGTATCTTTGGCTGCATGCCCGGGTTGAGATGGTAGACACGCAACTCGTAAACCGTGTCCGGACCCATGCCACCATCCGAGTTCGGGCTTTGCGCCAGGGTGGTATGGCTTGAAAGCAGCGGCAGAAGGGCTGCTACCCCCATGCTTTTGATTACGTTTCGCCGATCGTCCTGCTCCATCATGAAGTCTCCTCAAATTAGTTATGCGTTTGGTAACTGTTGAACGCGTCTGGCTCAATCATCTACCGCACAATCCAGAGCCAGCATGCCTTCCAAGATTCTTAAGGATCTATTGCGCGGCCGCACACGCAAAGCTCTCTGCTGCATTCGGATCGCCTGCGCCCTTGTACTTGGCGACCTGTGGATACGGACAGAGTGGCCTGGTCATCTTCGGCTCGCTTCCAATGCCTCCAGCGTATTTTGTGGCGATGATCTCGACCGGAGCCATGCCGCCCTCCGTCCACTGTTCAAGCGCCAGGTAAGCATCCTTCTTGGGAGTGTCCGGACCCTGGGTTGGAAACCATCCAAACTGACCAAAGCTATCCGGACCGGAACCGCCCGTGCAGTGCCCCATTCCTGGAGCCATAAAGAGTCGCACCGAAGCTTCGGTCGCTTCCCTTCCCGTCGCAGCCAGCACCTTGTTGTAGTAATCAATCGTGCTGAGCGGCGAAATAGCTGGGTCATTCCAACCGTGGTAGAGGATCAGCTTGCCTCCACGTGCAAGGAATGGCTTCAGGTCAGCATTCTTCGCATCCAGATCGCCGGAGGTCTTCATCTTGGCCGCGCTATACGCCTGATCGAGCGACTGTGTCTTCAGGTCAAATGAATGGGCGGTGCCCGTAAATACCATGTCACCGAAGAAGCCCTTGGCGAAGGCGAACGCCAGGCTGCTGCCAGCCTGCTCTCCTGTCGTCCACTGCGACCATCCGCCCGCATCGGCTTCGCCCCCTACGGAGTACCCTGGAAATATAAGGCTGCCATCCTTTGCGTGAAGGCCGTCGTACAGTGCCTCCACCGTCTTCACCTGGGGAGCCGTCAGGCAGCGATCGGAATCTTCGCCTTTGCAGAGAAGCTCAGCCGGCTTGAAGTGACAAGTGCGCGGATCGGTTAGGATACCGTCCGCTACCCCATCAAGCGCCGTCCCTTTTGCATCGCACTTTGTCATGACCGCCGCTGTGATCGTCGCCAGCTTGGATGGCGGAACGTAACTTGCCGGTGTCGCAATCTGGATCTGTGCATTGTGCAGTGAGCTCGTCACAAGTGCCGTCCAGTTGTAAGCCGGCGCACCTGCAAGAATGCCATCGTAATCTGTAGGAAACCGCTGCGCCTCCATCAACGCTTCGCGTCCGCCATCGGAGCACGCCGCGAAGTAGGCATGTTTCGCTGCCATCCCGTAGTACGCCGCCACCAGGTCCTTTGAACGCAGAGTCATCAGGTGGATTGCTCTGTATCCGAAGTCCGCAATCTTTTCAGGATGTCCCTTGGCCCAGTCCGCATCCACAGCCGTGCCGCTATGGCCTGTGTCGGTTCCGGCACTCGCATATCCGCTCAAGACGGAAAGTCCGATCGCCTGGTAGTTGATCTCTCCGCCAAATCCGCCATTTCCCTGCCCGCGAAAACGACCGTTCCAGTGCTCTGTCGGCAACCACAATTCCATTTTGATCGTGGAGTCGCTCGTGGGCGAAATCTCGGCCGCGACACGGCAGAGCGCAGGCAACAATCTGGCAGCTTGCACCATGCTCTCGGGTGAACCAGCCGGCATAGGGAAGTCACCGGCTGCATACTGCACCGCTGTCATGATCTTTGTGTCGGAAAGGTGCTGGTTAAGCAGCGCCGAGCACGCTCCAGGCGCAGGTGCTTGAGCATGGGCGGCGAGTGTAGTGGCGAAAAGCAGGCTGGCGAGCAAACGCATTGGTATCCCCGAACGACTTCGCGATTAAACCACGAGACCTTCAATCTAGCATTGCATGAGGCGCTACTGTGATTGCCGTTACTGTAGTATCCAGGACTCTGAGCCGGACGAAATTTCCCGGCGCTGTTGCCTGCGACCTCGTGACGCCTAAACTCCTACGCTCAACTCGTACTGCCCTGATTGCGCTGCTGCTGGTGCTGTTCTTTGCCCGGCAGAGTCTTGCACTTGGCACGCCGAAGCTTCTGAAGCAGTACGGCCGTCAAAGTTGGCAAAGCGATACCGGCCTTCCTCAGAACACCGTCTCTTCTGTCGTGCAGACAAGCGATGGGTACCTGTGGATGGCCACGGAGGGCGGCCTCGTGCGCTTCGACGGCCAGGACCTTCGCACGTTCGATTCTGGCAACACGCGCGAGATCCCAAGCGACTCAACTAACAGCCTGACCGCCGGCCCACGGGGCCAACTTTGGATCAGCACCTCTGGTGGTCTTGTTCGTCGCGACGGCAGCCACTTCACCCTGACGACCACGGCTTCTGGTCTGCCTTCGAACATGGTTCGTTTTACACGTATTCTCCGCGACGGCCGTCTGCTCGTGGCAACTGCTGGTGGAGTCGCCGTCAGCGATGCGGGCGGCTTCCATGCACTCAATGGATTGAACGGCGACATTACTCCCGAACTCGTCGCCGAGGATGCAAGTGGTACCTTGTGGCTCGCGAGTGGGCTGCAGCTCTTCTCGCTTCCGGTTGGCTCTGTAGGTCTATCGCAAATCGAGGTTGCAGCAGTGGGCGAGATCCGGTCGATTGCGTTCAATGCATCTGGTGACCTCTGGATCGGCGGCCGCAGCGGCCTCGCTGTCCTGCACCAGGGCAAAAACGTTCCGCTGAGCATACCTGGCAGCAACACCTTCAGCGTCACTTCCCTGCTGCCTGTATCAAGGGACGTTGTATGGATTGGCACCGATGCCGGACTGCAGCGATTCACGCGTGGCACGCTCGCTCACGTCGACAACCCTTCAAGCGTCACCTCAGGTCGAGTACTGCGACTCTTCTCGGATCGCGAAGGTGGAGTTTGGGTCGCCTACGATCTTGGTGTCAGCCGCATTCTTCCCAACAGCCCTGATCATCTGCAGGACCCCATCGACATCCCCGGTGTGCTTTCATTTGCGGAAGACAGTGAAGGAGATATGTGGTTCGGGACAGACGTTGGTGGAGCGACGATATTGCGTGAACAGGCATTCTCGACGATGACCACGCAGGATGGCCTCTCGAATGACTTTATCCGCGCCGTGTTTGAAGATCACTCCGGAACCATCTGGCTGGGCACCAACCGCGGCGGACTAAACCGCATTGCGGAAGGCAAAGTGTCCGCTGTCAGGGCTGGCAGGGGCAGTTTGTCAAGCAACGTGGTTCTCGCGCTCGCCGAAGCGCAAGGCGACCTTTGGATTGGTACAGCCGATGGCCTCAGCCGCATGCACAATGGCCGCTTGAAGCTGTTCACCACCGCAGACGGCTTGCCGGACGACTTTGTGCGATCGCTATACACCGATACTGACGGCTCTCTTTGGATTGGCACCCGTAACGGCCTCTCGCACTACGTTCTCGGCACCTTCACCTCGTACTCGCGGTTGGACGGTCTGGGGAGCGATCTTATCGGGAGCATACTCCGCGACCGCAATGGAACGCTTTGGGTTGGTACACTCAACGGCCTGAGTCGCTTCGACGGAACCACGTTTCACAATCTTGCCGGCAATCCAGTCACAACAATGGCCGAAGATCACGAGGGCACGTTGTGGGTCGCCACGCATGCCTCCGGTCTGGCTCGCATGCGACAAGGCGCCGCGCCTGTCACCATCGATTCAGCAAAGGCGGTCCTTCCCACTGAGATCTACAGCATTCTCGAATCAAGCGACAAGCAATCAGGCGACAGCCTTTGGCTGGGCTCTTCAAAGGGTATCTTCCGCGTATCGCTCAGCGCATTGAATGCCTTCGTTGATCACCAGTCCAAAAACTTGACCGTTCAGGCGTTCGGCATCGCTGACGGCTTGAAGATCAGCGAGTGCAGCAGTGGCGGACATCCCGCAGCATGGCGTTTGAGCAACGGCACCCTCTGGTTCGCGACACTCCGGGGAGCAGCCTCGATTCGGCCTGGCGAAGACTATCAAAATGCCACCGCTCCGCCAACCACAATCGAGGACGTTCTAATCGACGATCAGCCCGTCCTTCCTGATCAAGCTTTAATTATTCAGCCCGGACACGATCGCATCGCCATTCATTTTGCTGGCCTCAGCTTCCGTGCCCCGCAAAAACTTCGCTTCCGTTACAGGCTGGAAGGTTTTGACAGTGACTGGATCGATGCTGGAACCCGCCGCACAGCCTTCTACACCAACCTGCCAGCCGCTGGTTATCGCTTTATCGTTCAATCGTCGCTTAGTAACGGCATATGGAGCGAGGTTCCCGCGGAGTTTCGCTTCACCATTCGGCCACACTTCTACCGAACCATCTGGTTCTACTGGTTCGTGCTTCTTTTCGTCGGGCTACTTGCCTGGTTGGTTTACCGGTCGCGTGTGCGCATCGTGGAAGCGCAGTATCAGGCAGTTCTTGCTGAACGTACTCGCATCGCGCGTGAGATCCACGATACGCTCGCGCAAGGCTACGTCGGCATCTCTGTCCAACTTGAAGTCGCTTCACGTCTTCTGCAGGTGTCAAAGGAAGCTGCGTCTAAACAACTTGAAAGCACGAAGGAGTATGTCCGCAGTAGCCTGGAAGACGCGCGCAGCTCTATATGGAATCTTCGCTCACCAGGCGCTGAGTCGGAGACGCTTCCCGCCCGCCTGGCGTCCGCCGTTCGTTCATTTCAGCAGAGGACCGACGCTGATCCCACCCTCCGCTTCGATGTTCATGGGACCTTTCGTCCTCTGGACCGCCGCGTTGAAGATGAGATCCTCAAGATCACGCAGGAAGCGATGAACAACGCCATGCGCCACGCTTACGCTGCCACGATAACGGTCACGCTCACTTACAACACAGATTGGCTGAATCTGACAGTCTCTGATGACGGCAAAGGCTTTGATCGGGCGGCTCCACGTGTGGGTCACTACGGCTTGACCGGGATGCATGAACGCGCCGCTGCAATCGGCGCTGAACTCGTGATCGAAAGTGGATTTGAAGCAGGCACCACGATCGAGGTAAAATCAAGACTCTCGGCCCGGCGAGACCAGTCAAGCTAAGACACTTTTGGCCTGAGAACGCCGTTTGGCAGAACGGCATCTTACGGGTGGCGTACAGATCCGTCTGGCGTATTGGTCGTAACAGCAACCTACGGGCAATCAAGGTAACTCAGACATAGCTTAGAAGGGAGACCTTGTTGAAACTCTTGGTTGTGAGCCATGCCTGCACGACTCCTGTCAATCAGGGTTTTTATGCCACCGTTGCTGAAGAGACGGGCTGGGACATAACTTTGGTAGTCCCCGAAACATGGATCAATCAATACAACGCAACTCCAAAGGTGGAAAGATGGCCTGCCTTCAAGGGAGGCATTCGTTCCGTTCCGGTGTGGAACTCCGGCAGCATCCCGTTGCACCTCTACAAGAGTCCGATGGTTGGAATATTGCGTGAAGAACGTCCCGATGCCATCTACGTTCACCATGAACCGTATGGTCTGGCAACCTCGCAGGTATTTCTCGCAAACAAATTTGTCGGTCAACGTCCAATAGGCTTCTATACCGCTCAAAACATATACAAGACGTATCCGATGCCAGTGCCATTGTTGGAACGCTATGTTGAAAAAACAGCCGCATTTTGCTTCCCCGTCACCGATGGCGCGTTAGAGGTCCTGCGACGCAAAGGTTATGAGGGCAAGGCGACCGTCCTTCCACTGCCGCTCGACAAAGAGGTATATCACCCAAACGCTGCCGGTGCGGCCAAGTGGCGAGCGGATCTGGCCATCTCGCCTGATACATTCGTGCTGGGCTATGTCGGCCGACTGGTTCAGGAAAAGGGCCTTGCCACCCTCTTCCATGCTGCTACCGCCTTGAAGGGTACAGATTGGCGTTGTGTCCTAGCCGGAAGCGGGCCCGATGAGGCACATTTGCGGTCTCTGGTTGCGACACTCGGTTTGCAGGACAACGTGATCTTTACAGGATTTATACCCCACGCCGAGGCGCCAGCGCTGCTGGCTATGTTTGATGTCCTGGTGTTGCCCTCGGAGACTCGTCCCAATTGGAAGGAACAATTTGGGCGGGTGATTATTGAGGCTAACGCTTGCGGAACCGCGGTAATCGGCACAGAGTCCGGCGAGATCGGCAACGTAATCAGAAAAACGGGTGGTGGGATTATCGTCCCCGAAGCGAATATCGCTGCGCTCAAACAAGCGATTTTGAAGTTGGCTGGCAACAAGGAATTGGTGCGCGAACTCGGACAAAGGGGCGCGGCAGCGGTCGCTGAATCTTACGACCAATCTAAACTTGCCCTAGAGTTTGCAGCGACAATCAGCGCTTCTCTGACGGAAAAAATCGACCACTAACTCGACAGCGATCTCTGGAACTGGAAGCGATAGTTTGGCCTAAGCGCGGTCGCTGGAACTATGTGTCGTCACAAACTGGAGTTGGCACCTATGATGGCCTAGGTCTACTTCAGAGGAAATGCATGCTCGCGACGAATTCAGATACGGCAATCGGCACCATTCGTATTCTCATTGCGGAAGACCACCAGGTCGTCCGTCAGGGATTCATCGCGCTGCTGAACATGGTCGATGGTCTCAGCATCGTTGCCGAAGCCGCTAACGGCCAGCAGGCCATTGACCTTTTCCGCCAGCATCGGCCTGACGTGACGTTGATGGACCTCCGCATGCCCGGCATAGGAGGTGTAGAGACCATCATCGCAATACGGCGGGAGTTTCCCGAAGCCCGCATCATCGTTCTCACCACATTTGATGGCGATGAAGACATCTTCCGCGCCATACAGGCAGGGGCCCGCGGTTACATGCTAAAGGGCATGAGCGTTGATGAATTGATTGATGCCATACAGACCGTGCATCACGGCCGCTCAAGAATACCTGCAGCAGTCGCTGAACGTTTGGCCGAACGGCTCTCCGGTAACGCACTGACAGACCGCGAGACCGAAGTCCTTAGGACCATCGTCGCCGGTAAAAGCAACAAGGAGATTGCAGCCGCACTCTTTATCTCCGAAGCAACAGTCAAGACCCACATCAACAATCTTCTCAGCAAACTCGGCGCAACCGACCGCACACAGGCCGCACGCATCGCGCTGCAGCGCGGCATCGTTCATCTTGATTGAGGGAGGGTCTGAACAAACTCCGGAACTGCTCGCCCGTCCCGTGGCAGGTTTTTAGCTCACCCGCATGGACCTACTCGTGGCTTTAGTCCAGGAGGTGTAATTCCTTGCCGGGCTTGAAGCGAACAGCCTTACCCGGTGCAATGCTTACCTCGGCTCCGGTTCGGGGATTACGTCCGATGCCGGTCTTACGCGGCTTCACCGTGAACACACCGAAGCCCCGCAGTTCTATACGCTCCCCGGTAATAAGCGTCTGCTTCATGCTGTCGAAGATTGCATCGACTGCTGATTCCGCCTTGGTCCGTGGCAAACCCGTCCGCTCGACAACTCGCTGTATGAGATCTTGCTTAATCAAGACGGAGGCGCCTTTCGCTGAACCCTGACCACGGCTTCTAAAGCAGCCGGCCCACCACGGCGAGCGCTCTCCGAAGTCGGTTAGCTTTTGCCGTAACGATTGTTCCGATGGTAGAAATGACCGGGCCGATTGTCAATGGGGTTAAGCGTGCCGTAAGCTAAAGGTTTCCGATACCCACATCAATCTGAGCGCACAGCACAAGGTTCATTCTGCTTGCTTAGCGGCTGTCTAAGTACTTAATAGAAAAGGAACTCGACCTCTTATGTCCATCAAAAGCGACCGTTGGATTCGCGAACAGGCACGTGAACATGGAATGATCGAACCGTTCAGCGAGAAGCAGGTTCGCGACGGCGTCATCTCCTACGGCCTTTCGTCTTACGGTTACGATCTTCGGGTCTCTGACGAGTTCAAGATCTTCACCAACGTGAACAGCGCCATCATCGACCCAAAAGCCTTCGACGAACGCTCCTTCGTTACAGTGCAGGCTTCCAGCGTCATCGTGCCTCCCAACTCGTTTGCACTTGCCCGGTCGATCGAGTACTTCAAAATTCCGCGTGATGTACTCACCATATGCGTCGGGAAATCGACTTACGCACGCTGCGGAATCATTGTCAACGTCACTCCGTTCGAACCTGAATGGGAGGGCTTCGTCACGCTCGAAATCTCTAACACTACCCCCCTGCCCGCAAGGATTTATGCCAACGAGGGCCTGTGCCAGATATTGTTTTTTCAATCGGACGAGATCTGCGAGGTCAGCTACGCCGATCGCAGGGGCAAATATCAAAATCAAATAGGAATCGTATTACCGAAGTTGTAGTACTCTCTGTGTTAGCAATACAACATAAAGAAATTCATATCGGCCTCAAAACACACTGAGCAAAGGTCGTGCACGAATGAATCTACTTACAGGTGAGTTGCGCGAGCGCTTAAGGCTTGTCGCTACCAACCCTATGCGGATCGCTGGACTTCAAGGCATCTATGGCGACCCTTGTGGGATCGAGCTGATCCCGATTACTGTCTCTGAAGCGCTTTGTCTGAACAAAGATCCCATCGTTTTGATCGACTCTGGCTCAGTCAAGCCCCTGTTCGAGGTCATTGCCCGCGTTCGAACCTCCTGTCCTCGTGCCAGATTGGTTGTGATCGGTACCGATGCGGACGACACCTACATCGAGTGCGTGATCGCTGCCGGAGCCAAGGGATTTGTCTCTGCCATCGCATCGCCAGAAGAATTCCGTACCGCACTCGATAACGTTCGCGACGGATCGATCTGGGCTCCTCGGCGCGTCCTCTCCCGCATCATCGGCAAGCAGCATGGCGAACGAGGCGGCACCTCACGGCAAATCCTGCCTAAGGTTCAACTCACTCCGCGGGAGACTGAAGTGCTCCGTCACCTCTTAGGTGGCAAAGCCAACCGTGAGATCGGTGCAAGACTCGGCATCGATCCCGGAACCGTTAAGGGTCACCTCCAACGGATCATGCGTAAAGCTGGCGTCGTCAACAGGGTGGAACTAACAATGTATGCCCTGCATTGCCAACCGGAGCCTGCGCCCGCACTGCTCAGTTTGCACAGCGGAGACTAAGCCCATAATTGCTGCAATCGGCCGCCCACCCGGCGGTCGATTTACGGCGTCCTGGAGCATCCCTCAAACGTCAAATGGCGTATTCTCACCTGACAGCCCTTTGAGTAAAGAGAGGATTCACTCACATTGATGTCTAAGCCTGTCCCTCTGTCCAGCCTCGCCTTCCTGCCGCTCCTCGCACTCAGCTTTGGCAACTTTGCGCAGCAGGCCGCTGCAGAAGCATCGACGCCGATCCAGATCGCCGCCGACCTGTCCGAGGCCGGCCGAAAGATCTATCACGCGGAAGTTGAGATTCCGGTCAAGCCTGGTCCCATAACCTTGATTACGCCTCAATGGATTCCTGGCACGCATCGACCCACGCCCATCGTAGACTCAATTACCGGCGTGGTATTCACTGCAAATGGCGAGACGCTTCCCTGGCGTCGCGACAACGTCAACATGTTTGAGTACCACCTGACCATTCCCAGGGGCGTAACCAGCCTCCATGCCCATCTGGACCTTATCAATCCGGGTCGTCAGACTACCCATCTCGCCGCATTCGAGTGGGACGGTCTGCTTCTCTACCCCGCCAACATTCCTGTCGCAAAGATTCTGATTCAGCCCTCCGTGACCGTGCCCACCGGCTGGGGAATCGGGACTGCTCTCACACCCGAGGGTGCTCTCACCTCCGGCACCGGAACGTCAACCCAACGCTTCGCCGTCACCACAGTCGAGCAGCTGGAAGATTCGCCGGTAGACACAGGCCTCTACTTCCACGAATTTGCACTCGCGCCTGAGATCAAGCCCGCCCACTTCATCGATGTCGTTTCTGATGAGCCCGGCGATTGTGATCTCCGCCCAGCCACCATCGCCGAGATCAACAATCTCGTTCGTGAAGCCGATGCAATGTACAAGTCGCACCACTACAACCAGTACCATCTATTGCTTACCCTTACCGACACCACTGGCGGCATGGGCCTCGAACACGGCCAGTCCTCGGACAACGGAGTCGGCGAAAAAGATTTCTCTGATGATGCTCATCAACTTGGTGTAGCCGACCTCCTCTCCCATGAGTTCACCCACTCCTGGAACGGCAAGTATCGTCGTCCCGCGCGCCTGTATCAGCCGGACTTCGCCACCGCGCAACAGGGCGATCTGCTCTGGGTCTATGAAGGCATGACGCAGTACCTCGGCAACGTTCTGGCTGCCCGTTCCGGACTCAAGAACCAGCAGCAGTACCGCGAAATGCTTGCGTTGTCCGCCGCTCAGCTTGACTACAAGTCGGGTCGCGAGTGGCGCTCTACCGAAGACACCGCCATCGCATCCAGCATTTTGCGCGGGGGCACCGCATCCTGGTCAAATTGGAAACGTGGCCAGGACTATTACCAGGAGGGCGAGCTTCTGTGGCTCGATGCCGACACTCTCATCCGCAAGCTCACTGAAAATAAAAAGTCTCTTAACGATTTCGAAGCAATTTTCCTTGGCAAGGGAGGCAATACCGGCCCGCTCATCGTTCCGTATGAGCGGCCTGAACTCATCGCCGATCTCAACCAAGTCGTACCCTACGACTGGGCGAAGTTTCTTCATGATCGAATCGACAACATCAACCCGCACGCAGACTTCGCTGGTATTGAGCAAGGCGGCTACAAGCTGGTCTACACCGACACGCCTTCCGATGCCCAGAAGACCTTGTCAGCCTCCGGGGGCCGTCGTGGAGGCGGAGCAGGCTTCAACGGCTGGTACTCGCTTGGCTTCAATGCAATGGCAGACGGTACCCTCGTCGATGTCCGTTTTCACGGCCCCGCCGATCAAGCGAAGCTTTCGCCTGGTTTGAAGATCTACGCTGTTAACGGTAAGACTTTCTCGTCCGAAAACCTGAAAGCCGCGTTGAAAGCTGCAAAAGGTGCCACGGAGCCGATCCATCTTATCCTCGAACAGGATGGCTTCGTCACAACGGCTGACATCAATTACCACGATGGCGAACGATACCCAACCATGGTCCGGGTGGAAGGCACGCCTGCCTACCTGGACGACATAACCAGGCCGCTCACCACTCCACCAGCAATCAAGTGATGGGCGCAGGATGTCCCACTCTCATCAGCTATTTTTTGGGGGTGGGCATCGAGATCGGCTGAACTTCGTCTCCCAACCTCACCACCCGCCAATCTTCAAAACCAGTATCATTGAAGAGATGGTAGCGCTTCAAAACCAACCCGAGGTCATCGCCGTCGCCATGTCCGGGGGGGTCGATTCCTCTGCTGTCGCAGCGATGCTGCGCGCGCAGGGTCACACCCTGATCGGCCTTACTTTACAGCTTTGGAATCAACGCCGCCTCGCAGGTCATGAAGGGATGCCCGAAGCAGTCCAAGGGCGCTGCTGCTCGATCGACGACGTCTACGATGCACGCCATGTTGCCGAGCATCTTGACATACCCTACTACGTCGTCAACCAGGAAGCTCGCTTCGAAGCCGAAGTAGTTCGGCCATTTGTCAGCGAGTACCTTGCCGGCCGCACACCAATTCCGTGCACGCTGTGCAACAACCATCTAAAGTTCGATCAATTACTTACGACTGCTCGCCAGATTGGTGCAGACCGCATCGCCACCGGCCACTACGCACGCAATTACTTTGACAGCGTGCGCCAACGGTGGATTCTTTCGCGACCAGAAGACAAATCGAAAGACCAGACGTACTTCCTCTTTGGCCTCACTCAGGAGCAGCTTTCCCGTACCTTGTTTCCACTTGGCGAGATGCAAAAGCCCGCAGTCCGCGTGATGGCCTCGGAGGCGGGGCTGGACGTTGCCAACAAGCCGGACTCCCAGGAGATCTGCTTCATTCCGGGTGGCGACTACAGCAAGTTCCTTGCCGCCTATCTGGAAGAACAGGACGAAGAGCTACCCGATAGCTCCGGAGAACTGGTTGCGGTCTCTGGAGAAGTGGTCGGCCGCCACGAGGGCGTCCACAGTTTCACCGTCGGTCAGCGGAAAGGTCTGGGACTTACCTCAGCGAATCCGCTGTACGTCCTGAACATTCATCCGGAGACACGCCGGGTGACCGTAGGCGCTGATGAGGAGTTGATGTCACGTAACCTCAGGGCGAATCGACTGAACTGGATCTCGATTGCTGGCCTTGGCGACGGTGAATCAATACGCGTTCAGATCAAGATCCGTCATCGGCACGAACCCGCCTGGGCGACCCTCTCGCGCGATGGTCGGGACCACGCCGTAGCGACATTCGATCTTCCCCAGCGCGCCATCACTCCCGGCCAGTCTGCCGTCTTCTATCAAGGCGACGAAGTAGTCGGCGGTGGGTGGATAGCCTAGCGACTCACCTAGATGCTCGTCTGATCGTCGTCATAAAGCTTGATGGCCGTGTTCTTGCGTACGCTGGATCCGTTTGAAAAGCCCTTAGACTTGCTGAGCAAGACGTCAAGGCCAGCCTTGAAGCCATTGACAACGCCAACTGCCTCGCGGACCGGCGTTCTAATGCCCTGGTGAATCATTTCCGCCAGCGACCCGGCAGCAGTGAGACCAGTCGAAATCATTCCGTCTACTCGCGCTACTTGCGCCTTTGTCTTCAGATTTGCGTCTGTGAACGTGGACTCGAGGTCATGGGCTTTGCTCTTCACTACTTCACTAGTTTCAACGAGATTGTCAGAGATCTTCCGGATCTTTGGCAGTGTCTCCGCGATCAGACTCTCTGCTGTTCCAATGATCGGGGTAGCACGTCTATGCAGTTCTTCCGAGATCGCAGTGACACGCTTTACTGCCTTCATTCCACCCACGGCCGCAATAATTACAACAACCGCCTGAATGAGCATAGAAAACGCCACCAGGCCGACAAAGATCATCAGTAGCCTGGTATTCCCCGCCGAAATTGCGTCATTCTGCAAGCCTTGCCACATCGCCATCGTCAACATTCACGCAACTCCAGGGTGATTTTCCCGCACTACAGCCCTAACTTAGGCTTCAAATTACAGCTTACGCAAAGGATAGGAGGGGTGGGCTATACCGCGCCACCCCTCCCGAAAACATGATGCGTTGCCTCGACTAGCTTACTGTGGTCGTATTCACATAAGCATCCTTACCTGCGTCCACAGCAGCGGAAACCTTCTCCTGCTGCTCGTTCACAAGGTGCTTACCCTTTTCGACATACTCAGTCCACTGCGAGCGACCCTTGTCGTAGTACTCCCGACCTTTGTCGACATAATCACCCGCAACCTGCTTACCCTGCTCAACATACTCATTCACCGCCTGCTTGCCTTGATCGGCATACTGGCCAGCTACCTCGGCACCGCGCTGGGCGAGGACTGCGGCGCGCTCCTTCGCATCCAATGCGCCGGAAACAAGATCCTCACGAGTCTCTTTACCTGACTTGGGCGCGTAGAGCACGCCAACCAGAGCACCTACACCTAAGCCTGCGAGGAACCAACCAAAACCGCTTGCACCACTCTCATTGTCTGACATTGTGAACTCCTTTTTATAGTTCCCGTTGGTTTTCTAATGCAGCGCCATCTAATTACCTGGATCTTCGATCGTTACTTCAAGGCCCAGTATGACTTTATACAGTATGCGTCCTGCTGCTTCATGCAAAAAGCATAGTCTGGAACGTAATCAGATTCGAGCTTCAGTATAAGGATGCCCCTACCAAGTCATAGGTTGCGCTGAAGGCTGCTCAGGGCTGCAACGCGACAAACCGCGTTCGCGACTGTTGCAACATATGGTAGCTTTCAGGTGAGTGCCCGAAAATCTTCCAATGCTGTTCTGAACGACCTATGACCATCCAGGTCCGTAACCTTCATGGGCCTCTCCGCATCTCTC
>CAHJWN010000007.1 GCA_903642265.1 Acidobacteriaceae bacterium
CAATCTGCCAGTCGCCGCGAAGCCAGCGATGTTTGCGGCGAGTGTGGGCGGAATAATGCGACGGGTAGTCATCAATAATTTCGATGTCTGTTACAAGACCCGCTCGAACATAGGCACCCTCAATAAGGTCGTGCGAGAGGAGCGAATTGCGCGGGAAGCGGCGGTCAAGCACCTGGTGAAGCACGCTTACGTCGTAGATACCTTTGCCGGCAAAAATGCCTTCGCCGAAAAGGTCCTGGTAGACATCCGAGACCGCACGCGTGTAGATGTCGAATCCAGTTTCGCCGGAGTAGAGAGCGGCGAGGCGCGAACGAGACGCGGAGCTTACCGAAACTCCTACACGCGGCTGCAATATGCCATATCCAGCGGTGACGATGCGGCTGCGCGGATCGACGATCGCCTGGTTCAGCGGATGAGCCAGGGTGCCAACCATGCGGGCGGCGGTACCGCGCGGAAGCTGTGTGTCGGAGTCAAGCGTGATGACGTACCTGGTCCCTTGCAGGTATTCCACGGGGCCGGCTTTGATGGGAAAGGCGTCAAGCTCGTTGAGCAGGTATTTGTTGAGGTCGAGGAGCTTGCCGCGTTTGCGCTCCCAACCCATCCAGACACCCTGGCGGGCATTGAAGATCCGGTGGCGATGGAGAAGGATGAATTTACCGCCGCGTTGTTTGCGGTATTTTTCATTTAGATCATTGATGGACTGGATGGCAAGGTTCACCATCAGGTGTTTGTCTTCGTCGAAGGGACGAGCGGCTGAATCGGCAAGATCGGTAAGCAGGCCAAAATGAAGATTAGGATCCTGATTCGACAAATAGCGCGCTTCCAGCTCTTCAAAAAGATCGCGAACTTGAAGTTCATTGAGCAGAAGCGAGGGAATGACAACGAGCGTCTTTGCGTCCTCTGGAATGCCTTTCGCGTAATCGAGCTTCTCAAGTGACTCGGCATGAAGAATTGCGGACACAGTGCCGTTGATGAGGTCGACGCCACCCTGCGAGGCCGGGATGAGGGCAAGAAACAGTGCAAAGATGACGGCCGCAAAATCATGGTGGGGAACCAGCGGAGCGATAAGCGCAACAATTAGCAGCACGGAGAGTGTGAAGATGCCGAGGATATAAAAATCCTCGTTAAAGCGGCGAAGGGTGTCACGCACGGCTTGCATGAACGGGGCCTGATAGCCGATGCGCTGACGGAGCTCGGGTAGGCCCTCTGCGAAAAGATAGTTACCAATATGTGAAAGGCGTCGGCTGCAACGAGGGTTCGATTCCGGCTTGCGTTGGGCGTCCATTGCAAGCTGCAATGCGATCTGCGCGGTCTCTACTTCGCTCTTATCGGAGTGAGCCGCGAGGTCGGCAATGCGCATGTGATATGCCGCGCGGGTCTCATGTTCCATGTTGCTGAAGACCTGAACAGGATCGCGCCTGAGGATCGCATCGAATGCGAGAATGGATTCCAAAAGTTCGCGCCATTCGTATTGGTTGAGCCTGCGAAGACTGTGGATGGGTGCGGAGAAGGGCGAATGCTCAATCGGCGGCATGGGCCCGGCGGCAAATGCTTCATCGGCGCGGTCAAGGAGGTATTCGAGCTGCGCGATCTTCAGCGCTTGAGGAATGACGCGGACCTCCTCAAGTTTTAGGGGATCGAGTCTCTGCGCTTCCTCTGTAAAGATCGCGAGCGAATCCGCCGACCAGATGCCCTTTGCGACGGCAAGGTAACCTTCAGCTAGATTCATGACGCGAGGAAGGTCGGCGCCTTCAGGAAGCTGAATCAGCGGCAGGCGAGCGAATGTGTCACTTGCAGACTCAGCGGCGATGAGTGCCGCCTCGAACATGCGCGTGCTTTCGAGAAATTCGAGCTGCGGCGTCAGTTCTGTAGTCGCAATAGCTTTGCAGGCAGCAAGGTGTTGTTTTAGACGCCGCGAAAGAGCCTTCAGACGAAGCGGAAGCCCTTTTGCAAATGTTCCTTTCGGCAGCAGTTGCCATTGGCGGACAACGATCTGGGCGCTGGCACGCAGATCGCTGTCGGAGACGGATGGCGTCTCAGGGAGCCCGGAGGTGGGAAGCTCAATGTCAGGCAAAGTCGAGTGTGGTGCTTTCTGTTCTTTGGAAACCAACGCTTCGTCGGCTGTGGCCATGCGGCAGATCCTTCTTGGTTGAGATGGACGGATGTCCGACAGTTGCGTTAGGGATGGTCACGCTCTGAATGCCAAGGCGAAACGAAATATCTCAGCGAAGTGAAATTAACGATAGCTGGCGGCTTGCATTTCGAACATGGATGCATACAGGCCACCTTTCTCCATAAGGCTCTTGTGATTGCCTTGTTCGACCAGCTTACCGCCTGAGAGGACGACGATGCGATCCGCCATGCGCACAGTGGAGAAGCGGTGCGAGATAAGCAGCGCCATCTTGCCCTGTGTGAGTTCGGCAAAGCGCTCGAAGACCTCAAGCTCACTGCGGGCGTCGAGTGCCGCCGTTGGTTCATCGAGGATCAGGAGTTGCGCATCTCGAAGGTAAGCGCGGGCAAGCGCGATCTTCTGCCATTCTCCACCGGAGAGCTCAACGCCACCTTCGAATCGTCGACCCAGCATCTGGTCATAGCCGCCGCCAAGTTTCGCGACCACCGTGTCGGCAAGACTCTTATGCGCGGCGAGTTCAATTTCGCCGTCGGCATACTCCTGCTCCACACGACCAACGGCAATGTTTTCCTTTGCAGTCATCTCAAATCGCATGAAATCCTGGAAGATGACACCGATCTGGCGATGAAGATCGACAAGGTCGTACTCGCGAAGATCAATGCCGTCGAGCAGGATTTGGCCTTCGGTCGGATCGTAGAGACGCGTAATGAGCTTCACGACGGTAGTTTTACCCTGGCCATTCTCGCCGATCAGAGCGATGCGTTCACCAGGCGCAAGCGTCAAGTTGAAATTAGAAAGGACATTACGACTTGTCCCGGCGTATGCGAACGAGACGTTGCGAAACTCAAACCCTCTCTGGATGACCTTTGGTGCTGCCAGACCATCTGGCTTGGACATGACGGTGGGTTTCATTTCAAAGAAGGCGAGCAGGTCGGTGAGGAACAGCGCCTGGTCAGCAATTCCCGAAGCAGTGGAGAAGACCTGCTGTAGGTTTGAACTCGCTTGTTGAATTGACGCGGTGAGAAAGGTGAATTCCCCTATGTCGTAGCGGCCGCCTAAGGTGCGGACTATTACGTACACATACGCGCCGTAGTAGCCGAGCGTACCGACAATGCCGAGCAACCCACCGACTATCAGCTTCGAACGAGAGAGAGCGACATCCTCTATATAGATGGCCTTCGCAAGGGTCTCGAATCGATCGGTAAAAAACTTATTCAAGCCAAAGAGCTTTACCTCTTTTGCGCCTTCGCGGCTGCCGGCAACCTGTCGAAGGTAGTCCATCTGGCGTTTTGCAGGAGTCTGGCGAAAGTTTTTTGCGTAGCCTAAGAACGCATAGTGTGTCTCACCCAGAAAGGAGGGCAGAACGCCAAAGGCGAGCAGGAGCACAAGCCAGGGGGACGCCGCAGCGAGCGCTGCAGAGAAGACGAGGGTGGTAATAACCTGCTGGAACAGACGACCCATCTGCTGGATCATGGCGAGCCGGTCTGTGGCTTGGACCCGGGCACGTTCAAGACGATCGTAAAAGACCGGGTCTTCGTAGGTCGTGAGGTCGAGACGCGCCGCCTGTTCCATCACCCGGACGCTGACATACTGCGTGTACCGGTTCGCCAGCAGGGAATCGGAGTAGTCGATGGCGCGGGTCAATAGACCGAGGACCACGTTGAGACCCACCTCAGTTCCGACGAGTATCCAGAAATTCGCCGGTAGAGTTATGCCGCGACCGACCTTATCGGCAATGTCCTGGATGATGTACTGCGCGACTTTGGCCAAAGCAAAAGGAAGAGTGGCGACGATAAGCCGAAGGATAATGCCGCCGCTGACTACTCCAGGCCCGGAATCCCAAAGGATCTTGAGCACTGGCGGCATGTTCTTGAGCGCACGAATGCGCTCGCGCCACGGGCTCTCTTTTTGGTCCTGCAAATCTGCACGAGCGTTCGGCAAATTCAATACATACTCATTAGTGGAATTGGAGCACCCTCAGGAATGCCCGCTTTTGGAGATGCTCTACTACGGTACGAAGTTGGCTATGCGGCGTTGCTCAATTCTATAGCTTTGTCTGTCTTACGGCGGCGGGGATGGTCCATATCTTCGGCATTAGCAAGGTAACTTTCTGAAAATATGGGCAAAGTAAAGTTGAAAGTGCTACCGCCTTCGGGAGATTCGGTCACCCAGATCTGCCCGCCCTGACGAGTCACTAGATTTCTCGCAATATGAAGACCGAGACCAAGCCCGATTCGGCCCTGCTGGCTAGTGTCGGGCGCGGACGGACCGGTAATCTGGTAAAGATTCTCGAAAATAAGAGTGCGCTTCTCTTCGGGGATCCCCCAACCAGTATCGCTGACCTGGAAGAGCAGGCGATTGAGGTGCGTTTGGGACACGGTAGCGCTCACGCGTCCGTTGGTGGGCGTGAACTTGATTGCGTTATCGAGAAGGATGATCAGGATCTGACGGAGACGAGTTGGATCGGCGCACGCTGGGGGTTCATCAAAGGTATCGCTGCCGGTTAACGCGATCTGTTTGGTAAGCGCGGCGCTCCGCAGAGTATGTATCGCATCACCGATTGCGTCTGCGGGCGAAACGCTTTGGAGTTCAATGCTGAGCTTGCCCTCGCGTGTCTGCGTTACCGTCAGCAGGTCTTCGATCATGGATTGTAGCTGCACGACGTTCTTGAGCACGATCTGGAGATACTCCTTCTGCTCTGCTGTGGTTGTGCCGGCAAGATCGTCCGCAATAATCGATGTAAAGGAGTAGATCGACGTCAGCGGCGACCGTAGTTCATGAGAGACATGGGAGAGGAACTCGTCCTTCGTCTTAAGTTCAAGCTGAAGCCGAGTGACATGTTCAGTCTCTGCCGCCAGTCTTCGCTGCTCGGTCACGTCTCTAAAAACAAGAATGTTTCCGAGTAGTTCGCCATTGCTGTTGCGGATAGGAGCCGCTTGATTTTCAATGCCGAACTCGCTGCCACTGCGGCTGATGAGCAACGTCTGGCGAGCTACACCCACAACGTTGCCCTGTGCAGCGTGATGGGCCAGAGGATTGTCCGCGGGCTGGCGGGTCTCCGCATTGAGCGTGGTGAAAACGATACTAAGTGGCTCGCCGCAAGCTTCGAGGCTGCTCCACCCGGTCATCCGTTCGGCGACCGGGTTCATCCAGGAAACATTCCGGTTCAGGTCGGTGGTGATCACGCCGTCAGCGATAGAACGCAGCGTCAGGCTAAGCATTTCATGCTGCTCAGCATGTTCTGCCGACAACCGCCGGGCTTCGGTGACATCCCAATTTGCACCTACCATCCTCAACGGGCGGCCATTCGCATCGCGAGTGACCCCGGCTGTGCCGCGAATGGTATGCACGCTGCCATCGGCCCAAACTATACGAAACTGACTGTCGAAGTCCTCGACACCATCGAGAGCGTCCTGGAGCGCCTGATCGACCACGGCCCGATCATCCGGGTGCACGTGGTCTCGCCAGAGGTCTCCTGCCTTCGGCGGCACGTTGGAATCTTTCCCATGTAGCCGAAACATCCAGGAGTTGCACACGAGGGTTTGCGTAGCGACGTCGAAGTCCCAAATGCCGATCTCTCCGCTATCGGTGGCGAGGGTGGCGCGTTCATTCGCAAGGCGCAGTTCATCGCGAGCAGCTACGGCGGCGGTGATGTCCTGGAACGCTCCGAGGAGCCTGTTGGGCTTGCCGTCGCGAAACTGAACTTCACCAACGCATCTGACCATGATGGTCTGCCCATCCTTGCGAACGACCGGAAGTTCAAGGTCCCAACCCGGACCGCCCAGAGAAGCTGTCAGCACAGCAGCAATGATAGTAGGGCGCGCCTCCGGGGTGTACATGCTGATACCCGCTTGCAACGTCGGTTGATAATCGAGCGGCACGCCATGGATGCGATAGGTCTCAGCCGACCAGATCACGTGATCGTTTGACAGATCGACCTCCCAGCCCCCGATCCCGGCGATGCGACCTGTACGGTCCAGGAATTCCTGGCTCTTACGAAGAGTCTCTGCCTGGGATTTCTCGGTCGTAAGCAGATCGAAGAAGAGATGGACGCTCGAAGCAATGGAACGCGCCTGATACGCAAAGATCAAAGCAGTAGGCGTTGCGGCCGCAGCGCAGATGATCTTCAACACGATCGAGAACTGATACATCGGCAGCCACAGCGTGAGAATGCGGATGAAGACTGACGCACCGCTGGCCAGGAGGAAGATGCGAAAGGCGCTGAGTACCCAGATGTGGCTTTTCAGCTCGGGTACAGTCGACAGCTTGGAGATTATCCAGCAGAGACCGTAAAAAAAAAGAACATAAGACAGCCCTACCAGGATGTCCGAGACTACGTTTGTCCACAGCAGCCAGGGATGCGCCATGTACAGAGCGCGTCTGGGCGAAAACTCCGATGTAAGCAGAGGCTCGATTGACTTCGCACGCACGTATAGCCCAAGCGGAAGCGGTGACGCAAAGGAAGCCAGGGAATGCAGCCTTCGACGAGTTGGCGTGGATTGGAGAGACATTGCCTAGTTGGTGGGACCGCTACCGAGTTCATAAACCGTAGACGCAGCAGAGTGGGACTTTATTCCCAGGGTTTGCTCAATGGCGTAGAGAAGCTCGGCGTTCTTGACTGGCTTTTGCAGGAACATCTTTGCGCCAGCTTTGAGCGCACGATCCTTGTTGGCTGCTCGATCGCGTCCAGAGACAACGATGACCGGGATATGGGCCAGCGAGTCGTTGATCTGCAGCCGCTCGAGTACGGTAAAGCCATCACCGGCAGGCAGACCAAGATCAAGCAGGATCAGGTCAGGCATATGCTTGCGCGTTTCGGCAATGCCGGATACGCCGTCAACTGCTACCGCGACGTCGTAATTATTTGCCTTGAGACGGATATGGAGAGCAAGTCGCATCTCTGGATCATCATCCACAATCAGGATCTTCTTTTGCGTCATCTTCGGTAAGCCCCTTTAGGCGATGCATCTCGAACGTCATCCTGGGCAGTACAGGTCCATCTTGCTTAGGTCGTTTATCGGACCATTGCGGAGAAGCATGTGCCGAAATGATGGAATTGCTTATGTAGCCTGGGTACCTTTGTGGCACAGGAGGGCAGAGTGCCTTGGGAGGTCATCCGGTGTCTGGCTTTGCTATGCTCGGCTTAGAGTTCCATGCGATCGGGCGAGGTAGTACATGTTGTTGGAGTTGCGAGCGGAAAACTATGCGGTGATCGACCGTACCGTCGCCACGTTCGGACGCGGGTTGAATCTGCTGACGGGCGAAACGGGCGCAGGCAAGTCAATCCTGATCGATGCTCTTGCCCTGCTGCTGGGTGGGAAAGCGTCCAGCGACGTGGTCCGGCATGGTGCGGAGAAGGCGGTCGTGGGATGCGTCTTTGAGATGACGCCGGGTGCAATGGAAATCCTCGAAGCAAACGGCATTGAAGCAGAGACGGAAGATGTGCTGCTGCGGCGGGAGATCGCGGCGAATGGTAAAGCAAGGGTCTTCGTAAATAATCAGCCAACAACAGTGGGTGTTCTTCGGCAATTGGCTCCCGAGCTGGCGCTGGTCCATTCGCAGGATGAGACATTGGGCTCCTTTGACCAGGTACAGCAGCGGCATCTTCTGGATCGCTTTGGCGCAATCTCGAGCGAAGCTGTTGCCCAGGCATTTGCAGCGTGGAAAGGCACTTCGGCTCGGCTTGATGAATTGCAGGCTGCAGAACAGGATCGTCTGCGAATGGCTGATTTGTGGCGTTTCCAGAGTGGCGAGATCCGTGCCGCCGGGCTAGGAGCTGAGGACGAGGACTCACAACTCGCGGCGGAGAAGCGGGTGCTGGGGAATGCGGAGAAGCTGTTCACTGCGGCGATGAGTGCGCATGATCTTTTGTACGAATCTGAGGGTGCGGCGGAGGCAACGCTGGGTGCGGCCCTAAAGCACCTCGAGGAACTCGCGAAGTATGACACTCGATTTGCGGAGCCTGTTCTTCAACTCGCGGCGGCAAAGGCGACGGTTGAAGACTTGAGCGCTGAAGTGCGGGATTTTGCAGACGGGATCAATGCAACTCCCGAACGGCTGGAGGAGATTGAAGACCGGCTGGCGGCACTTGATCGGCTGAAGCGCAAGTACGGCCAAACTTTGTCGGAAGTGATCGCATTCGAGAAAGACGTCGCGGCAAAGCTCGCCGAGGTTGAAAATCGCGATGCGTTGCTGCTTGAGTTGACTGCAAAACAGGAGTTTGAGGCGGCGGCGTACCGGATAGCTGCCGAAGCATTGACGACAGCGCGGCTGGATGCGGCCAACAAACTCGGCGCCGCTGCCGTGCTGCAGATTAATGATCTGGCGATGAACGCCCGATTCCTCGTCGACGTAAAGGGTGGCGGTGAGTGGACCGTAAATGGGTGGGATGCCGTTGATTGCCTCATTGCGACGAATCCGGGAGAGCCGATGAAGCCACTTACTGAGATCGCATCGGGTGGAGAGATGTCACGCGTCATGCTGGCGTTGAAAGTGACTGTCGAAGAAGCCGCAGGATCGAAAAAGCGAAAGACAGTGCTGCCCAGGACGCTGGTCTTCGATGAAATCGATATTGGCATCGGAGGCCGCGCAGCAGAGGCGGTTGGCCGCAAGCTGAAGGCACTGTCAAAAGGCCAGCAGGTAATCTGTATTACGCACCTACCCCAAATAGCCGCCTTCGGCGATCAGCATTTTCTGATTGAGAAAACGGTGCGACAGGGGAGAACGCAAACTGAAGTTCGCCTGATGGAACGCTCTGACCGCGTGGAGGAGATTGCACGTATGTTAAGCGGGGAAAGCCTGACCGACACCAGCCTGAAACATGCGGAGCAGTTGCTGGAGATAAGCCATTAGTCAGCATCCTTACAGAATGACTTGGCATCGCAATCTATGTAGGTAAGGGGGATATCAATGGCTTCAAAGAAATGTGCTCACGAACTGTGTCAGTGTATGGTTTCGGATGATCAGAAGTATTGCTCGCCTTTTTGCGAAGATTCAGTCGGAACAACAACCTTAGCGTGTGACTGCGGGCATGCGAGCTGCGCGGTCGACAAACTTTAGTCAGGTCGTGCACCGGAGCCTCGCTGACTCAGCGAGGCTCTTTGTTCCTGCACTTTGTCTCTGCACCTTTCCTGGTTCAAACAAGTTTCTTGGTGCCGTCAACGGCGTATACTGAAGTACGTGAAGACGTCAGATTCTATTACCCCTGAAAGCTCAACCAAACGCGTTCTTTTGCTGAAGCCTCGTGGTTTTTGCGCGGGGGTCGTTCGAGCAATCGACATCGTTCAGATTGCTCTTGATACCTTTGGTGCACCTATCTACGTGCGCAAAGAGATCGTTCATAACAGCTATGTCGTGAATGATCTGGCAAAGAAGGGCGCAATCTTCGTAGACGAACTTGACGAGGTTCCCGAAGGCGCGCGTGTGATCTATTCCGCGCATGGTGTTTCGCCAGCCGTTCGCACAGACGCAATGGAACGTGGACTGAAGGTGATTGACGCGACCTGCCCGCTCGTGACAAAGGTGCATTTCGAGGCGATCAAGTTCGCAAAACAAGGCTACTCTCTGGTTTTGGTGGGACATCGAGACCACGAAGAGGTCGAGGGAACGCAGGGTGAAGCTCCGGACGTGACTCAGGTAGTGTCTACCGTCGAAGAGGTAGATGCGCTGGTTGTCCCTGATCCTGACAAGGTGGCGTACCTGACGCAAACAACTCTGTCATTGTCAGAAGCTGGCATCATGATTGACGCGTTGAAGAAGAAGTTTCCGAATATAGCCGGCCCTAAATCGCAGGATATTTGCTACGCGACGGAGAACCGCCAGACTGCGGTCAAGAATGTAGCTCATGGGGCGGACCTTGTGCTTGTAGTTGGCTCGGCAAACAGCTCGAACTCCAACCGCCTGGTGGAAGTTTCGAAGAACCTCCACACAAATTCTTACTTGATCGACAGTGCCGATGCCATACAGGCTGAGTGGCTTGATGATGTAAATACTGTGGCCGTAACTGCAGGCGCTTCGGCTCCTGAAGTACTTGTAATGGAAGTCGTAAAGTATTTGCAGGGCAAGGGTTATGGTTCGGTAGACGAAGTAGAGGTGATGCCGGAGAACGTACGATTTGGGCTCCCTCCGGAGATTGTGCAGGCAATTGCCTCTGCACCCGGAAGCGTGCAGGTCGCATCTGTTGCATAGTGGGCCTGAAGAGCTTTCCACTAATTCTCTTGCCTTGAGTAAAAACACGAATGAGTACAACAAGTAACCCGAAGCCAGGTTTGCAGGTGGCTCAACCGCGCTTTGGCCGTATGGATCTCGGTCTGGAGCATGTCGCCGCGGGTATAGAGCGAGCAAAGGACTGGCTGCTGAGTCTGCAGCACCCGGATGGCTACTGGTGCGGCGAGCTTGAGGCTGACTCGATGCTGGAGTCGGATTACATCTTCATGCATAAACTGCTCGGTACCGGGGACCAGGGCAGAATGGAGCGCGCAGTCAATGAAATTCTGCGCCACCAGAATGAGGACGGCGGCTGGAGCATCTACCCGAACGGTCCGTCGAATATTTCACTCGGTGTCAAAGCGTATTTTGCCTTGAAGTTGATGGGCTGGTCCAAAGATCATCCGGTCCTGGTGAAGGCGCGTGGATGGATTCTCGAGCATGGCGGTGTAGTGGAGGTAAATACCTTCACAAAAATATACCTGTGCTTCATGGGGCAGTATGAATACGATGCTGTGCCTGCCGTGCCACCGGAGTTGATCCTATTTCCAAACTGGTGCTACTTCAACATTTACGAGATCTCAGCGTGGTCGCGAGCCATCCTGGTTCCCCTGTCAATCGCGTACGCTAAAAAACCGTTTAAGAAGCTGCCGCCTGAGCAGAGCATCGACGAGCTGTTTGTTGGTGGACGCGCGAACGCTAACCTTCATCTAAGGTGGGACACAAAGCGTCCGATCGGCTGGCGCAATCTTTTTCTCGCATTCGACCGCATCGCGCACTGGGCAGAACGCGTTCATATCCGACCACTGCGTAAGATGGCGTTAAAACGAGCGGAGAATTGGCTGCTGGAGCGCTTCGAAATGTCAGATGGTCTGGGTGCAATCTATCCAGCCATGTTGAACGCGGTGATCGCGCTGCGAGCACTGGGCTACTCGGAAGATGATCCACAGGTCATCCGCGCGATGGACGAGATGGAAAAGCTGGGCCTCGACTTTCCGGATGGCGAGCCCAACTACCCGACTCCAACCTTCCGAATGCAGCCATGTGTTTCTCCAGTGTGGGATACAGCGCAGGCCGTCTTTGCGCTGGGTGAGGCAGGTATTGATAAATCTGACCCGCGCATGGTCAAAGCCGCGGATTGGCTTCTTTCAAAAGAGGTACGGCACAAAGGCGATTGGTCGAACACTCTACCGAATGTGGAGCCCGGCGGCTGGTATTTCGAGTTCAACAATGAGTTTTACCCAGATGTTGATGACTCCGCACAGGTCTTGCTCGCGCTAAAGTGTGTCGAGCACCCTCGCGAGAAGGTTCAGCATGTTGCCGCAACACGCGCCATTGACTGGATCTTCGCTATGCAGTGCCGGAATGGCGGCTGGGCCAGCTTTGACAAAGACAACACGAAGAAGATCTTCGAATACATTCCATTCGCCGATCACAACGCCATGATCGACCCGCCAACAGTGGACATAACCGGCCGCATTCTTGAGATGCTGGCTAGTTACGGCTATACCCGCCGCGACAAGCGGGTCGAAGCTGGTATTCAGTTCATCCTGAAAGAGCAGGAGTCTGATGGTAGCTGGTTCGGCCGTTGGGGCGTGAATTACCTATACGGGACCTTCCTGGTGCTGCGCGGCCTTGAAGCCATGGGTGTCTGGAATCACGAACCAGCGATTCAGCAGGCTGCTGAGTGGATTCGCATGATGCAGAATGCTGACGGCGGTTGGGGCGAGACCTGTGGCAGCTACGATGACGCTCTTCAAAAAGGCATTGGCCCCAGTACACCTTCGCAGACGGCCTGGGCAGTTCTCGGCCTCCTTGCAGCCGGGGATACCCGCAGTGACTCGGTCGCTAAAGGGATCCGATGGCTCATCTCAAAGCAGGGGGAACATGGATCATGGGATGAATCGGCTGCCGCGCGAAATGGTGAGGCAACATATACCGGAACAGGGTTCCCGAGAGTGTTTTACCTGGCCTACCATTTGTATCGCGAGTACTTTCCGCTGCTGGCATTGACTACGTATAAACGAGCCATGGAACAGGAAGCGGCTTAGGACTTTAGTTCGAAGGAGACAAGATTATGGGAATTCCTGTATCGCAAGCCTGGACGGTTGCAACTTATGTGTTGAAGCAAAAGCTCACCGGACGCAAGAAATATCCGCTGGTGCTTATGCTGGAGCCGCTGTTTCGCTGCAATTTGGCATGTGCAGGCTGCGGTAAGATCCAGTATCCTGCGCACATCCTCAAGGCTGAGTTGTCGCCTGAGGAGTGTTTCAAGGCCGTCGACGAATGCGGCACACCGATGGTGTCCATTCCCGGCGGTGAGCCATTGCTGCATCCGCAGATGCCGGAGATCGTTGCGGGCTTGGTTGCACGCAAGAAGTATGTCTACATGTGCACCAATGCGCTGCTTCTTAAGGAAAAGTTGCACCTCTTCAAACCGAGCAAGTACTTGTCCTTCTCGGTTCACGTGGACGGGCAGCGCGAACATCACGACTTCTCGGTCTGCCGCGAAGGCGGACATGACATTGCCATGGAAGGGGTTCGCGCTGCGGTCGCCGCCGGCTTCCGCGTGACTACCAACACCACCTTGTTTGATGGTGCCGACCCAAATAGCGTCCGCGCCCACTTCGACGAACTTACCGCCGCTGGCGTTGAGAGCATGATGGTTTCGCCGGGGTACACCTACGACAAAGCTCCGGACCAGAACCATTTCCTTGGCAAGGCCCGGTCGCGCCGTATGTTCAGGGCCATCCTCTCAAATCGCAAGAAAGCCTGGCAATTCAACACACACCCACTGTTCTCAGAATTCTTGATGGGCAAGCGGAACTTTGAGTGCACTCCGTGGGGAATGCCGACCTTCTCTATCTTCGGCTGGCAGAAGCCCTGCTACCTTCTGCAGGATGGCTACGCGGACACCTTCAAGGAGCTCATGGAGACGGTCGAGTGGCAGAACTACGGAGCCAAGAGCGGTAACCCTAAATGCTCCAACTGCATGGTCCACTCTGGCCACGAAGCTTCAGCTGTCGACTACAACTTCAGTTCAGTGAAAGGGTTCATCGAGACCGCGTCCAAGTACATGTTTCCAAATCTCTATGAAGACCAGGATGCAATGAAGCTCTTGAACGAATGGCCCAAGCCGCAACATCTTCCGCTCGTACAGATCAATGCATCCGTCACCTCCAAGATCGAGGAACTGCAAAGCGTTTCGGGAGACTAATTATGGCAACAGAGACGCAGGAGGGAGCTAAACTCGAACAACTCGCTCATGTCAATCAGGATGAGATTGAGATTGCAGCCGGCCGTAAGAGAGAGCAACTGGAAGGTTGGGTCCCGGAATTAGCCTCTGAGATCGAAGTTCGGGAAGCGCTGGAGAAGGCCTTTGACTACCGGGGCGACGTCACGCTAACACTAAAGGATGGTTCGAAGGTCGAGGGTTATCTGTTTGATCGGCGCACAGGCATGACTTTAGCTGATTCCTACGTCCGCCTCATCCCTTCCAAGGATAAAACGAAGGTAAGCATCGCGTACAGCGACATCGCCGGGCTGATATTTACGGGACGCGACACGGCAGCCGGGAAGACGTTCGAAGCCTGGGTCAAGAAGTATCGGGAGAAGAAGGCCGCCGGTGAGAAAGACATCCACATCGAGCCAGAGAAGCTTGACTAGCGTCTGCAGTCGCTGACACTCTTGCACGAGTTTATCCATGAAAGTTTTTCTTACAGGCGCGACGGGATTTGTGGGGAGTCACGTTGCACGTTCCTACGCGGACGCAGCCATAGGGCTTCGTTTGCTCACGCGCTCTTCCAGCAACCTTACGGCGATTGAAAATCTGAACGCCGAGCAGGTCGTCGGTGATCTACAAGAGCCTGAGAAGCTGCGATCCGCAATCGCAGGTTGTGAAGCTGTCGTTCACGTTGCAGCAGATTACCGCCTCTGGGTGCGTGATCCTCGCAGTATGTATGCTGCGAATGTTGATGGGACGCGGGAGCTTCTTCGTATCGCCAGGGAAGAAGGTGTACGACGGGTCGTGTACACGTCCAGCGTGGCGACAATGGGCTTTAGAAAAGACGGCACTATTGTGGATGAGAACTCGCCCGTTTCCATCAACGAGATGATCGGGCACTACAAGCGATCTAAGTTCCTGGGAGAGCAAGAGGCCATCAAAGCGGCGCAGATGGGACAAGAAGTGATCATCCTCAATCCGACCACGCCCATTGGAGCAGGAGACGCAAAGCCAACGCCCACCGGGAAGATCGTCGTAGATTTCTTGAACAAGAAGTTTCCCGCCTACGTCGATACGGGCCTTAACCTGGTCGACGTCAGCGAGGTCTCGCGCATCCACCTGGCAGCGCTCGAGAAGGGGTCCCCTGGCGAGCGGTACATCCTTGGTGGGGAAAATCTTACCCTGAAGCAGATCCTTGACCGCATGTCTTCGATTACCGGTTTACCCTCACCAACCTTGAAGGTGCCACATGCCGTAGCAATGATGTTCGCTTTCTTTGATGAAAATGTGTCAGGCCGTTTACTGGGTAGGGAACCACGAGCGACAGTTGAAGCGGTAAAGATGGGACAGAAGATGATGTTTGCCTCCTCCGCCAAGGCCGAGCGCGAGCTTGGCTTCCACGTGTTGCCAGTGTATTCAGCCATGCGAGCAGCAATCGAATGGTTCGTGGAGCACGGGTACGCTCCCCGTTTTTGACAGCCCATCGGTTGAGGAGCAAGCCTTGAGGATTGGCATTATCGCGGCGCTGCCGGGCGAGTTGAAGCCGCTGGTTCAGACATGGTCGGCATCTGTTCTGAAGGACGGAACGCGTGTATGGACCCGCGCTGCAACGAACGGTGATGCATGGATTGCCACGTGCTCAGGGATGGGTGCAGATGCGGCTCGGCGGTCGTTTTCGGCTGCTGAATCTGGTGGACCGCTCGATGTTGTCTTGTCAGTAGGTTGGGCGGGCGCGGTCTCTGCCGAAGCCAAGGCTGGTGCGGCCAGTTCTCCTTCTGTCGTCATGGATGCAAGAACGGGCGAGCAATTCAGGATGAGCCGCGGGAATGCGGGCATGTTGATCACCGCAGCGCGGGTGGCCGATACAACGGAGAAGACACGTCTACGCCATGCCTACCCAGGAGCGGTGATGGTCGACATGGAGGCTGCAACGATAGCGCGGCTGGCTGCTATGCGAGGCATTCCGATCGCATGCATCAAGGGTGTTTCCGATGGAATTGGAGCCACGTTGCCCGACTTGAATCTCTTCATCAGTCCACTGGGAAATTTTCGGCTGATCCCATTCCTTGCACATCTGGCGATTCGTCCTGCATATTGGAAAGCGGTCGCGGAGCTTAACCGAAGTTCGGGTGAAGCGGCCCAAGCAATGCGCCGTTTGATACTAGAATTCTTGGAAGAGAACAATGTCGACAAACTCAATTGAACTGGAAGTCACTGATCCTGTAGATGGTCCTTTGCTGGTGACAATGCGAGCTGCCGTATACCGCGGCATCGACGACGTGCAGATCGAGACCGTTCCGGTACCGGAGATTGGGCCTGGCGAACTGCTGGTCAAGATCCACACCTGTGGCGTCTGTGGGACTGATCTCAAGAAAATCCACACGGGATCGCACACTGCTCCAAGGATCTTTGGACACGAGATGGCCGGCACCGTTGTGAAGGTGGGCGACGGAGTGACAGATTTCATCGTTGGCGATCGCGTAATGGCCTACCATCACGTTCCATGCGGCGACTGCTACTACTGCCGCAAGCAGACTTTTGCCCAATGTGACGACTACAAAAATGTGGGGTGCACTGCCGGTTTTGCACCTTCAGGCGGCGGGTTCGCGGAGTACATCCGCGTGATGGACTGGATCGTGGAGCGCGGTGTCGTGAAGATTCCTGACGACATTCCCTTTGAGCAAGCGGCGTTTATCGAACCTGTAAATACCTGCTACAAGGCGATTCGCACACTTGCGTTGAAGCCGGATGAAACCGTGCTTGTCATCGGGCAGGGGCCGATTGGAATTCTCTTAGCCGCACTCGCCAGGCGTACCGGGGCGGAGGTGCTGACAAGTGATCTGTATGCTGAACGCCATGCCGTTGCGGCGTGTTACGGCCTGACGCATCCGCTCGACGCGAGAGGCGACGTAGTGGCTGCAGTGCGCTCAATGACGGAGGGCCGCGGTGCAGATGTTGCGTTGCTGGCCGTGAGTGGCGACGCATTGATCAAGGTGGCGATCGACGCTATACGACCAGGCGGCCGGGTGATGCTGTTTGCAGCAACACAGCACAGCGCGGCTACCTTTGATCCCGGTACGGTGTGCATGGACGAGAAAACGTTGATGGGTTCTTATAGTTCGTCTCTGACAGTGAATGATGAGGTTGCAGAATTAGTCTTCGACGGGTATCGCGACGGCACCTTTGACCTGACCAAACTGATCTCGCACCGGTTCTCGCTTGAAGATGCCGTAGAAGGAATCCATGTAGCTTCAAATCCGCAGGCAGATTCGCTTAAGGTTGTGATTCAACCCGAAGCCTTACCCTGTTCGTTATGAAAGTACGAACTGGCATACTCGGCCGCTCTGGATCGGACGTTCAGGATGGATTTCCGTCACTCCCGAGGCCGCTTACGGATCTCCACGTTGAGCCGCTTGATCTTCTGATTGAGAGTGCTTAGCGGAATCTTGAAGAACTCTGCTGCTTCGGTCTGGTTCCAGTGGCAGCGCTCAAGGCGATCGGCAATGATGCGACGTTCGATCTCCTCCATCAGGTCGAAGAGCGAAGCATCGGGCCGGTGGTCCAGAATTGAGGCGGAGTACGTGCTTCCGGTAAGTTGTGCAGGTAGAAGCTCGGCAGGTATATTACGTTCGGTTGAGAGCACAACGCCGCGCTCCATTGCGTTTTCGAGCTCGCGGACATTGCCGGGCCAGTCGTAATCCATCAGAATGCGAAGTGCGTCGGGCGATAGTGTGCGTTCGCCGGTGCCGTTCTCCTCGGCATAGAACCGCAGAAAGTGGGTGGCCAGCAGGGGAATATCTTCGCGCCGCGAACGCAGCGGCGGCAACTCCAGCGAGATGACGTTGAGGCGGTAGAAAAGATCTTCGCGGAAACGTCCGTCGCGTACGGCCTGCTGGAGATTGACGTTCGTCGCTGCGACAATGCGAACGTCCACCTGGATCTCGTGGGTTCCACCAAGATGCATGAAACGGCGATCCTGCAGAACGCGCAGGATTTTGGCCTGCATGTCCATTCCCATGGTGCCAATTTCGTCGAGAAAGAGCGTCCCACCATTTGCGACTTCGAAAAGACCCTTCTTTGAGGCGATCGCGGATGTGAATGCGCCCTTTACGTGTCCAAAGAGTGTCGATTCAAGCAGCTCGGAGGGAACTGCGCCTGTGTTTACCGGCACGAACGGCTTATCGCGACGGGGTGAGTTCGAATGGATGGCCTTCGCAATGAGCTCTTTGCCTGTGCCACTCTCGCCTTGAATGAGGATTGTCGAACGACTTGGAGCGACCTGGGCCACGGTGTCGAAGAGGCGCAGCATCAGGTCGCTCTTGCCTACTATATTGTCGAAGTTATAGCGCTGCTTCAACGTGCGTTTAAGCTGGATGACCTCTTCTTCGGCTTTACGCCGTCCAATGGCGGAGCGAATGTCGGCGAGTAGCTTCTCGTTGTCCCACGGCTTTTGAACGAAGTTGTCGGCTCCTGCATGGATGGCATCGACGACATTGCCAACCGTCCCATAGGCCGTGATCATAATGACTGGAAGCGCCGGACGTAGCTCTTTGATCCGAGGCAGAAGGTCAATCCCGGATTCACCGGGAAGGGCAAGATCGAGCAACAGGAGATCGTAGTGGTTGCGTGCGATGAGGTCGAGGCCTGAGGGGCCGTCCGGAGCCAGAGACACGGTGAAGCCCTCCAGCGTAAGGAGTGTGTCAATCGATTCACGGATGGCCGCTTCATCATCGATCATGAGAATCTTGGCGTTCGTCATCGATACGGCTTGCGGAGTTGCTTCTAGCGTGGTGCTGGGCATGTGTCTTGTGTACCTGGGTGAAGATGGAGCTATACGTCAGCTCATTGTGGTTGAGCCTGCAGAACAGAATTACGGCCCATTGTTAGTCCGAGACCGATTATGTAAGGCAGATCGGCGAGGCGTAGCGGGCAGTCTGGCGGGAGCGAGTTCATGAGTAGCTCGCGGTAGTGATGAGGGGCAGGGTTGCCGAAGTTACTGGCGTCGGCAGGTCAAGCGTGAACACCGTGCCAACGCCCACTTCAGAGTCGACGCCTATCTTTCCGCCATGCTCCTGCATAATGCCGTAGGTCACGGCCAGTCCAAGTCCGGTGCCCTTGTGCTGACCGGGCTGCGGCTTCACCTTGGTGGTAAAGAAGGGGTCGAAGATGCGGTGGAGATGCTCACGCTCTATGCCGCTACCGGTGTCCTTGATGCGCAGGAAGACACGATTGTCGTGAGAGTCGGAGGTGATGGTCAGTACGGCTCCTGGCCTTCCGTACATTGCATCCTTGGCGTTCAGAAGCAGGTTGAGGACCACCTGCTGGAGTTTGCCCTGGCTTCCCTGTATTTCAGGCAAGGTGGAAAGGAGATCAGTTTCGATATGAATTTGCGCCGTTTTGTACTGGTGCTCCAGCAAAACCAGCGTGTCGCGCACAAGGTTGTTAAGGTTGATACTCGTAAACTCTGCTCCACTGGTGCGAGAGAAGTTGAGCAGGCCGTTAACAATCTCAGAGGCGCGAAAGGTCTGCTGCGTAATCTTTTCGAGCACGGGCGCTAGTCGCGTATCATCCCGCAACTGCTTGGAGAGCATCTGTGTGTAGCTCGAGATTACGGCGAGTGGCGTGTTCACTTCATGTGCAACGCCGGCCGCAAGCAGGCCGATAGAGGAAAGCTTCTCGGACTGCGTGAGTTGGGCTTCGAGCTCGATGCGATCGGTTATGTCATCGACCAGAACGATGCGGCCAACCGTCCGAAAATTTCGTGTGACAAGCGGTGCAATCGCGATGTTCGCGATACGCGTCTCGCCGGTGGGGAGCGAAATAGGAAACTTGTAGAGGGTGTGTGTACCCTGGTCCGTCTCATACGAGCCGCCGGTTACGTTCGAACTGTCGGTCTCGCTACGGCTGCGCACATTCTGATAACGCGCAAGGAACTCCTTTGGAAAGACGGCAGACAAGGGTTGCCCCAGTGCCTCGGAGCGGGTACGGCCGTAGAGTGTCTCCATCTGGGCGTTCCAGCTGTTGATGCGGTCATCCAGATCAACAGCAAAAATTCCGATATTGATCGACTCGACGATGTTTTCGTGGAACTCGGTAAGTCGCTCAAACTCAGAGGCCTTCAATTGAAGGCTGCGGTAGAGTTGAGCATTCTGAATCGCAATGCCGATGTATCCTGCGAGCGATTCCAGCACTTCCATATCTTCAGAAGACAGGAAGTCGCCATCATTGGTGCGGCCAAGACCGATAACTGCGACGGTTCGGGTACCGAACCCTTCGCGGTTGGCCACTCTACAGGGCAGATAATAGTTCAGGTCGAGGCGCTTTGCGGCTTCCTGCTGGTCTTCCGGAAGTGTAAGTGCCTGCTGCGGATTTTCGAGGAAGAGATGGTTGGCCGAGTCGCGGCGGTCGAAGTCAAAGAAGCCAAGGTCGAGCGCTCGCAACGAGATTGCCTGTTGCTCCCGTGTGCGCGAGTCTGAGGCCTGCAGTGTCGTAAGCCCGTGGGAGGCCGTCAGCTCGAATCGTTTGCGGGCCGAGTGCGTTGTGTCCTCTGCTGCAAGAAAGACAGCAACGCGAGTTACCAGAAGTGTTTGCGGAAGCCGCTCAACGATGGAGCTTACAAGTGCATTCAAGTCCGTTTGGGAGTTCAGGCTGCGTCCAAAATCTACCAGTGTCTCGCGATAATCAAAGCGCTTCCGGTCGAACACACGATCAACCCGCGATTGAATTCCGCGTTTAAGGGGATCGAAGATGAGACCAGTCACGATGATGGCTGCCATCAGCCCCCAGATGCCGAGGTTTGGGATGCGCGTGTGAACCAACTCTGCCGTGACCGCAACCACGCCGAAGTAGAGGCCAACCAGAGAGGCGGTGGCCAGCGTATAAGTAACGCCGCGCTTGAAGATCAGGTCAACGTCCATTAGGCGATAGCGGACGATTGCCCAACTGAACGTCAAGGGAAGCATAACCAGGCAGGCGGCGCTGAACTTGGTGAGCAGGCTCGGAACCTGCAGGTCAAACAGAAGCGGCAGAACGTTCAGCAGGGTGTATGGGGCGAACGCAAGCAGTGTGCCTCGCGTCAACCATTTCAGCTGTTGGCGTTCCAGCGGGGAACTGGCGTGGGTGTAGCGAAAGATGAAGACGCCTGCGGCGATCGCGTAATAAAGGCCAAGGTAGCCAAAGAAGATCTGGTCAAGTCGTTGCACAAGGGCGCCCGATGCCGACCAGAACTGAAAAGCATAGACCTCGAGCGCAATGAGCGAAGCACCGGGCAGATAAAGTAGGGCCCCAACCGCTCGGCTTCGGAGGCGGTAACGCTCGTGTTCATCATCGGATCCCGAAAAGTCGACGGCGAAGTGGAGGAACAAAGCGGGTTGCAGAGCGAGTGCGGCGATTTCGCCCCAAAAGATCACGGAGTCGAGCAGATCAAGCTCACCCGTGTACTTGAACGTGTAAAGGACAAAGGACACAAGGCAGAACACGAAGAAGTGAAGCGACTTTGGTGCAGTCCACCGGCGAAATAGAACATACAGGCCAATACAGAGGTAAACCAGTGCAATAATCCGTAAGCCCTGGTTAATGCTTTTGTCCGTTGGTTCCACAATAACCGGTATTTCGAGCTTAGCGGCCGAGTCAGAGGCACCAACACGGCGGACTGGCCGGATGATGGAGTAGGTCGAATGGGACCATATGCCATTGTGGTAGATCTCACGAGTGAAAGCGGCAAGGCGCGGCGTGGGATGTTCGTTGACGGCGATAAGGATGTCCCCTGCGCGCACCCCGGCACGGTCACCGGGGGTACCTGCGGGCACGCGTTCGGCGCGAAGCCCTCCGGACGCCTCAATCCATCGAATACCGTCGGTCGGCTCGTCAAAATTGCTTTCCTGCGAAAAGTTAAACCCCGCCAACAGGCAGACCGCGAGTGTCGCTATTGCAAGTGCAATGGCAAAGACGCGATTCTGAAGAGCGTTTTTCATAGGACTTCCCGGTAGCAATGTTTCCCGTGCACATGTCGTGCCATTCAGCAATAGGTAAGCAAAGTAGTGGAATGTTGCAAACTGCATCGGTTGAAGCTGGCTTGGTGCATATGCCGGGCGACTTTCTGGGCCAACCTGCGGCTTGAACTATGACTAATCATAAGCGATTCCATTATTTAGAGGCATACCTGTAAGTGCTGCAAGCTATACGTTTGGCGTTGCTTCGAGGTTCATGGGCGAGCGGCAATCGATGTGAGGCGCCTGGAGTGTCAGATCGCTTCATTCATCTTCCTGTAACATAGACATAAGACCGAAGGCGAAGTTCAGCGCACGGGTTCCAGGAACAGTAAAGGTGGTCAGCAACATTGTCGAGCACGGCTTCAATCGAAGCGATGGGTGATCTGCGCGATGATGCGGACTGGCGTCCATCGAACCATGCCGCCGGCGATCTGTTGGTCGCAGACGATTCATTGGTCACAGACCATTTTGTTGAGGTCTGTGGCGCACGACTGCATTACCAGCTTGCCGGTATTGGCCAACCCCTCTTGCTGCTCCATGGCCTGGTGGGATCTGGTCGGAACTGGCGGCAGAACATTGGCTTCCTGTCGCGGCACGCAAGCGTTTACGCGATCGACCTGCTGAACATGGGAGATTCTCAGCGGGTGCCCGACCTTGACGCAAGCCTTGAAGCGACTGCCGACCGTATCGCGGCGACCATGGACGCTTTGGGTCTGCGGGTCGCAGATATAGCTGCCCACTCCCACGGGGGTGCCGTTGCACTTATGTTTGCGGCAAGACATCCAGAGCGCGTTCGCAAACTTATCCTTTTTGCACCGGCCAACCCGTTCTGTGATGCGGGTAGGCATTTGCTCCGGTTTTACAACACGCGTACTGGAGCCTGGTTCGCTCGCCGTATCTCGGTGCTGCCTCGTCTGCTCCACGCCGCGGCGCTCGGACGGATGTATGGTGATCCCACGCGTGTCGCCGAGGGCACGCTTGAGACGTACACCGACGGAATCGGAATACCGGGGACGATCGAACACGTGCTGCGCATCGTTGCCGGGTGGTACGACGACATGCACGCGCTGCGCGCAGAACTGGCTAAACTGGCTGCCAAGCCCACCTTGTTCATATGGGGCGATCGCGATCGAGCGGTGACACTACATTCAGGGGAGCAGCTCCAGCGCATGATGCCGAAGTCAAGGCTGATGGTGCTCCCAGGTGTCGGGCACCTGCCGTTTGAGGAACAGCCCGAAACGTGCAATGCGGCTATGTTGGAGTGGTTGATGGGTCCTGCCTAAGAAGCGTCATATAACCCGTACGTCTGCCTGAGCCACTCACTCATCGCACCTTTCATCACGTCCAGTTTGGACTTCGGTGATTCGGTGACACCCTGAAAGAAATGATCGGCTCCCTCGATCCATACAAGTCTGCTTGGCGCAGGCGAATGCAGTAAAACCTGCTCGATGGCATCGCGCGGGGCGAACGGGTCATGATCGCCAATGATGAACAGCTTCGGTTGAACGCAGCGTGGAAGAAACCCGTAGGTGTAGTCGCGGCCGTCTGCCCGCACCGGAAGACCGAGTCCGATCAAGCCTTTCACGCGAATGTCGCCGCAGCAGGCACGAAAGCCCACGTTGGAGCCGAACGAGAAGCCGCCAAAGAGAATCGGTTTACGGTAGTTCAACTCCAGCCATTCGAGGGCAGCGCGAACGTCATTCTGCTCGCCATGACCTTCATCGTGCGTCCCTTCGCTTAGTCCGGCACCGCGAAAATTGAAGCGAAGTACCGGGAGCCCAAGCGAAGAAAAGACCTTCATGGCGTTGTAGACGACCTTATTATGAAGGGTACCGCCGCTGGGTGGGTGCGGATGACAGACGAGTGCGGTGAATGGCGCATCGTCAGAGCCGGTGTTTAAGACGGCTTCCAGTTTGCCAGCGGGGCCAAAAAGATCATCAACTGAGCGAACGTGTGAGATGGACCTGGTGGTGGGGAGCGGCTCGGACATGCTTCAAGTCTACGGGGGGGACGGCCTGCGGCTTTGTGGCGGGCGCAGTCGAGTATGCTGAAGGCTCATGGCGATTGATCCAATCCAGCTGACGCGCGACCTTGTGAACATCCAATCGACTACCTTTCACGAGGGTGTCGCGGGAGCGTTTCTCTCTAACTTTCTCGAGGAGCAGAAGTACGACGTCGAACGCACGGCGGTGGCACAGCCTGATCGCGAGACGAACCCGGGCGCAGGTGAAGGCGAACGGTTTAACGTGTACGCCGCCCTCCCGGGAGTAAAGCCGGACGTTGTCCTATCGACTCACATGGACACGGTTCCACCGTTCTTTGGATGTACCGAGGATGACGAGTTCCTCTATGGGCGGGGCACATGCGATGCAAAAGGGATTATTGCCGCGCAGATTGCCGCAGCGGATCGCTTGCGAGATGCCGGTGTGAAGGTCGGACTGCTCTTCGTTGTAGGTGAAGAGCGCGATTCAGCCGGGGCGACTGTCGCGAATGAATCACCAAAAGGATCGCGGTTTTTGATCAACGGCGAGCCTACGGATAATCGGCTCGCGCTGGCGTCAAAGGGCGCACTTCGCGTGGAGTTGTGGGCGAAGGGAAGGATGGCCCACTCGGCCTACCCTGAACTTGGCGAGTCAGCCATCGACAAGCTTCTGGGCGCGTTGCACGATTTGCTTGGAATGCCATTACCTATCGAGCCTGAGATCGGACCATCCACCTTAAATGTCGGCCTGATTGCGGGCGGACGGGCGCCGAACGTCATCGCCGATAAAGCCGAAGCGCATCTCCTGATAAGGCTCGTCGGCTCATCGGAGCGGACGAAGGCGGACATTCTTCGTGTTGTTGGCGACCGCGCCGAAGTAAAGTTCACATTGGAACTGCCATTCGTTCGCATGCGCAAGGTGGGAAATCTTCCGACGATGATTGCGAAGTTCACCACCGACATCCCACGGCTGACCTCCTGGGGTGAACCTTTCCTGCTCGGACCTGGGTCGATCCACGTTGCTCACACAGAACACGAGCGGATATCTAAAAAGGAGTTGGTAGAGGCGGTGGATCTTTACGTCAACTTGGCTACGGAACTCATCGGCAGTGGGATATGACAGCAGGGATTTCGTGCATGAGGGATGGCTCATTAGAAATACCTTTTTTTGTAGAAAGATGCAGAAAACAGTTTTTGTTTCCACAGGCAAGCAACTTTTATTTGGGTTCCGCGTCTACTGATATGTAGCAACCAGACAGTCGAGACTTGCAGTTCCTACAGTGTCGGCTTCCCCTATCCGCACAAAATCTCCCCCCAGTTAGAAGAGCCCCCAGAGTACCGGGGGCTCTCACTCCTTCAGTGTCGCTTTAGGCTTCCGCCAGCACCAGCGAAGGTGGAATGGATGCCGCGTCCGTACCGAAATCCGTATTCGGCTCTGAGCCCATCTTAAACGTCAGTTTGGCACCTTCGGCTATCTCGGCGTGATTGAACCACGCCCTGGTCTGCATCTTTCCGTTTATGGCGAAGCTTTGAATGTACGCATGAGATGGATCGGTACGCTGTACATCGACTTCAAGTCGCTTGCCATTGCCAAGATCCACCTTGACGTTTTCGAAGAGCGGCGAACCTAGAATGTAGTTGCCGCTCACTGGATCAACCGAGTAGAAGCCCAGCGCACTAAGAAGGAACCACGCTGACATCTGGCCTACATCTTCGTTGCCTTCGATTCCGTCCGGAAGAGCGCGGTACATCGTCTCCATCAAGCTGCGTGCGCGAGCCTGCGTCTTCCAGGGCTGTCCAGCGTATACGTAGAGGTAGGCGATGTGGTGGGAAGGTTCGTTGCCGTGCGCATACTGCCCCACCAGACCTGCAATGTCCGGCGGTGCATTCTCAGGCAGCGTCGAAGCTGTGGTAAAGAGTTCATCCAGTTTTGCAATGAATGGTGCCTGCCCGCCGAAAAGTTCAATCAGCCCTGCTGCATCATGCTGCACTCCGAACGTTGTCTGCCAGGCGTTCGACTCTGTGTAGTCACGCCACTTCTTCGAATGGCCAAGATCGATTGGATTGAAGGGCGACGTGAACGTTCCATCGGCGAGCTTTGGACGCATGAACTTGACCGTTGGATCGAAGTAGTTGCGATAGTTCTTGGAGCGTTGAGCCAGCATCGTGGCGTCATCAGCGTGGCCCAGCTTCCTTGCAACATGCGCGATCGCCCAATCGTTATAGCAGTACTCGAAAGTCTTTGACACGGACTCTTCCTCAAGATCGGCAGGGATATAGTTCATCTTGCGGTAGTAGCCAAGTCCTCTGTAGTTGTCGACCATCGCGCGCTTCATCATGCACTTGTACGCGAGCTCGGTGTCAATGCCCTTGAAGTTCTTGTTGATCGCCTCCGCAATGATCGATGCCGAGTGATAACCGGTCATGGTGCCGGTTTCCGTCCCCTGCAGTGGCCATACCGGCATTCCTGCCGGGCTTTCCACGGCCATGCGGATCAGCGAGTTTGCAAAATCTGGTACCCGTTCCGGTTCAAGTAGTGTGTAGGCGGGATGCGCCGCGCGATAGGTGTCCCAACAGGAGAATGTCGTGTACTGATGATGCCCAGCGTCAAGCGTATGTACGTTTCCGTCCATCCCGCGATAGCGGCCATCGACGTCGTCGAAGAGCACTGGTCCAAGCGACATGTGGTAAAGCCCGGTATAAAAGATCTTCTTGTGCGTCTCATTTGCGGAAGTCACGCTGACCTTCGAAAGCTGCTTCTTCCAACTCGCCCGGGCGTCGGTGCGGACTCGCTCAAAGTCCCATGCAGGAATCTCGTGCTTCAGGTTCATCGCCGCGTTCTCAGAGCCAATGGCGGAGATCCCGGTCTTCAGTAAAATTGCTTCGTTCGCGGACGTCTTGAAGTGAAGCACGCACTTGAGATTCTTGCCTGTAAGCGGGGCTGTGCCCGCAGCAACCTCCTTATCGTCGTCATAGAAGACGATGCGGCTGGGTGTCTTCGAGACCTGCATCGTGAAATACGCATGCCGCCCGTCGCCCCATGCTTTCGTTACATGTCCGCCCGCAAGCATGTCGGCAGCAGGTGAAGAAAGCTCGGCAGAGAGCACATTCTTAGTGCCGCCGTAGCAATGTTGCAAGTCAAGCAGGACCCACGATTCGTCGCTTGCAGGGAATGTATAGCGGTGCAGGCCGGCTCGTTCAGTCGCGGTAAGCTCGGCGCGTATATTGTGGTCCTTCAGGATGACGGAGTAGTATCCCGGCGACATACGTTCGTCGTCATGGCTGAAACGCGAACGGTAACCAAGCTCTGGATTCGCTTGCGTTCCCGGCACAAGCTTCACCGGCCCACTCCCTGGCATGACGAGGAAGTCGAGCAGATCGCCGCATCCGGTGCCGCTCAGGTGGGTATGGCTGAAGCCCATAATGGACGTATTCGAAATGTGATAACCGGAGCACCAGTCCCAGTCGTCGTCGTACGTATCCGGGCTTAGTTGGACGGCGCCGAAGGGAACTGCTGCACCGGGAAAGCAGTGGCCGTGGCCGCCGGTACCGATGCTCAGGTCTATCCATTGCAGCGGGTCTTCTTTCGAGCTCTTTTCAGTGGCTGCCAGCGCGAGAGCAGTGGACGGAAGATATGCAGTAGCGACTGCACCGGCGGTACCATGCAGAAAATTGCGGCGGGAGATCATTGCGTGTTGGACTCCGTAACTAGAGGGTTCAAATTACTCAATCATTATCCGCCTATCTACGGGTCAATGGCTGGACCGGTCATCGATAGCGCCCGAAACACGACTTTGAAAGATCACGTTAGTCTGGTTCAGGCCATGACTATGCATTTCACGAGACGGACAGCAGCAAGATGGATTGGAGCCGCGGCAGCGGGAGCTCACCTGGGCGCAGCATCGGCACTTGCAGCGGTCTTGCAGAAAGCGTTTGATCCGGCGAACGGACGACCTAAGCCGGCCGATCGCAGATTCAGAAGTGCGGCTGTAGAGCAGATGATTGTAGAGGTCTCCGCCAACGTAGCCGATCCGGCGCTCGCACGAATCTTCGCGAATTGCTACCCGAATACGCTTGACACGACGGTCGAACCCGGACGCTTCGAGGGCAAGCCTGATACGCCCGTCATCACTGGAGATATCGCCGCAATGTGGCTGCGTGACTCCTCAGCACAGGTGTGGCCCTACCTGGCGCTCGCCGCGAAAGATGAACCGCTGCGGGAGTTGCTGGAGGGTGTGATCCGCCGACAGACGCGGTGCCTGCTGATCGACACCTACGCGAATGCCTTTATGGCCGACCTGAACGCGCCGCCCCTGGAATGGAGTGCCAAAGACAATACCGAGATGCGCCAGGGCGTGGGCGAGCGAAAGTACGAGCTGGATTCGCTTTGCTATCCAATTCGCCTCGCGCATGGCTACTGGAAACAGACCGGCGACACCAAGCCATTTGACACAGCATGGCAGAAGGCGATGGGCCTGGTTGTCGACACGATGGTGGTTCAGCAGCGCAAGCAAGGCGATGGGCCATACCACTTCCAGCGGACGTCATCGATCGCGACCGAAACCCTCCCAGCGGTTGGCTACGGCAATCCGGTGAAGCCTGTCGGATTGATTGCCTCTGGTTTTCGGCCTTCCGATGACGCCTGCATATTCCCGTTCCTTGTGCCCTCGAATCTCTTCGCGGTTACATCACTGCGTCACCTGGCAGAGATGGCGCATGCAATCCTGCATGACGATGGTCTTGCGAAACGAGCGACCGCTCTCGCCGATGAAGTCCGCATTGCTTTGGCAAGCCATGCCATCGCGCAAACGTCGCAAGGAACCATCTGGGCATACGAGGTAGATGGCTTCGGCAGCCAAGTCTTGATGGATGACGCAAACGTCCCAAGTCTGCTCGGTCTGCCCTATCTTGACGCTTCACCCGACGAAGCGCTCTACGCGCGGACCCGCGACTTCGTATGGAGCGAACGCAATCCTTGGTTCTTCCAAGGCAGCGCCGGCGTAGGGATCGGCGGTCCTCATGAAGGTAAAAACATGATCTGGCCGATGTCGCAAATGGTGTACGCGCTCACTTCGAACAGCGATGTCGAGATACGTAAAGCACTCAAAATGCTGAAAACTTCAACAGCCGGTTCAGGCTTTATGCACGAGAGCTACAACAAAAGTAATGCCGCAACGTTCACCCGGCCCTGGTTCGCGTGGGCGAATACGCTCTTTGGCGAATTGATCGTCCGAACGGCTAGTAAGCGTCCAGATCTACTAGTCAGCTGAACCTTCAAACAATCCTCAACTGATTGCCGCGCCGGTTCTTCACCTTGGTGCATCAATCGCGAAGAGTTGGAATTCCCTGATGCGTGCGTCTCCTGCGCTGGTCAGAATGTTCAACCGCACTCGTTGCGTGGTGACGGAAGGGAAGCGATCAATCTTCTTGTGGCCGATGGCCTGATCCGTGACGAGCGTCTTCCACGCTCCATCAACAAACGCTTCGATTTTATACTTCTGAACGAGCTGTCCCTCGATGAGCCACTCCATGGTCATCGCATGATCGAACGCCGTCGGCTGAGCGAATTCTACCTCCAGCACTGCTGCATGCGAGCCCGCGGGAGCACTCCAGAAAGTATCGGCATTACCATCGAGCGCGCGTGCAGTGTTGTCATCGGTGGGCTGATGCTTCGCGGCAAGGTTCCTGCTGTAACGCTGCTGAAGTGCGTTGCCAAGCTCGTGCAGGCGAGCAACATCGGAGTCCGGCAGAAGGCCGCGGCTGTCAGGTGCAACGCCCACCATCCATTGGCCGCCGTGGCCAACCGAGTTTTCATAACTGTCGATGAGGTCTTTCAGTGGCTTGAGCGATGCTTCGTCATTAGGATGCCAAAACCAATGCAACGCTCGGAGCGGTGTGTCCACCTCTACAGGCCGCCATCGGAGGTATCCATGACGATCAATGACGTTCCAGTTTTGATAGTCAATTTTGCCAGACTCATCACCGGCCCAGCGTGCGTCGCCGTACTCGAACAGACCTGTGTCGGCAAAGACTATCGTGTTCGGCTGGTAGGTGCGAAGCCGCTCGATGATGCCGGGAAAGTCATACGTGTGCCCATTGCTTCCGGCACCGTCCAGCCAAAGTTCCACCAGATCGCCGTAGTTCTGGACCAGCTCTTCCAATTCGGCTTTGTAATACTGGTCGTAAGCCACAGGGTCGGCGTACTTTGCTTCGTGGCGGTCCCAGGGAGATAGATAGATCCCAAATGCGAGACCGTTAGCTCTTGCAGCTTGCGCGACTTCGCGCACAATATCGCCTTTACCTTCCTTCCAAAGGCTTTGCTTGATGCTGTAATCGGTTTGGCCAGTAGGCCACAGGCAGTAGCCATCGTGGTGTTTGGCGACCATCACAACGTACTTCGCCCCCGACGCCTTGATGGCCTTCATCCATTGATCGGGATTGAAGGCGGAAGGATTGAAGATCCTGGCGCTTGCAGAGCCATCGCCCCACTCCTGGTTTAAGAAAGTGTTGGGACCGAAGTGGATGATGACTCCGAACTCAAGATCCTGCCATGCTGTCTGTTGTGGTGTCGGTCTAAAGTCGACCGTGTTCTGCGCATTGCTTGCATGGACGACGTTCATCCCCATCAGCAAGCAGAACCCGGCCACAAGTCGTATGGATCGAAGCAATTGGCCTTTCATCCTCTCTCCTCTGTCTGCCTCGTACCGTTAATGTCCGTTGCGAGCGCGCCAGAGTGCGCCGTTAAGCGGGTCGACCACGCCATCAAGGACGCGGACGGCAGGAAATTCTTCTTCAACAGTCGCAGTAAGCGTATGGCGTACCGGCAACAGGTTCTCCATGATCGAACCTGCAAACGCGAGCGGCGGTGTCCAATGTTCTCCCGGCGTCAACTGCCTAAGACGGCGCATGACTAAGCATGCAAGGTGTGCGAGATCTTCACCCTCGCGGCGGAGCACAGAGTTGGCGACCTGATCGCCAGCTTCAGCACAGCGAAGTACGGCGTGGGTGAGACGTGAGAAATCAGGAGAAGGGATTTGATTTGCAACGGCGATGATCTGCTCGGCAGAACTGAGCTGCCACGCGTCAAGCACCGCTTGGAGAAGCGTGGTTGGCTGGCCTTCGTCGATTGCACGGAATGCTGCGCGCAACGCTTCCTGGCCGATCCGGTGTCCTGATCCCTGGTCGGCAAGCGCCGGTCCATAGCCGCCTGCACTCGTCAATGCTCCGAGCTTGTCGCGACCAGCAACGTTTGATCCCGTACCTGCGAGAACAAGCACGCCGGGCTGTCCCGGAAATGCTGCATCAAGAGCAATCTCAACATCGCCCAACAGGATGAGTTCACCTCCAACGAATTCATCGAACGCCGCACGCAGGAAGTCGGTTACGAGGGGAACGGTCTCGCCGGCTGTTCCAATGCAGGTGCGCGTGACGGACGACAGAGCCACGCCGGAAAGTGCGGCCAACTCTGTAAGCGCGGTGTGTAGATTTCCTGACGCGGTATGTTCATCGGTCCGCATGCGCTTGATGGTTGCACCACGCACACGGGCGATCTCTCGCACCTCATCGGCGATCAGGTAGTCAGTCTTGGTGCCGCCTGCGTCAACTGCGAGAAACAAACTCATCTGGAGGTACCTGGACACTCAGTCAAACGACGTTGCTAATCAACCAGGACAGCCTTTGTCAGATTGCGCGGATTATCCACATCGATGCCATTGTTGATGGACATGAAGTATGAGAATAACTGGAGCGGGATGACTTCGAAGAGAGGAAGTAGTGCTTCCGGAGCTTCTTCGACAAAGATGACGTGGGTGGCAAGTTCCGCAACGGCGGAATCGCCTGCGTTTGAGATGGCAAGAATGTTTGCCCTTTGGCCGCGCATGTCGCGCATCAGCTGCAGGATTTTTTCATATCGGAGAACTGAATCCGGATCAGAGTGGTCAACGGTCGCAATCATCACGAGCGGCGTTGCTTCGCTCACAAGAGCGTTCGGGCCATGCTTCAGCTCGCCGCTCGGATAACCTTCCGCATGAAGATAGGCTGATTCTTTCAGCTTTAGTGCACCCTCGCGGGCGATAGGGTTGTGAACACCCCGGCCGAGGAATAAGAAGTTCTTGATGGCGCGATACTCCCCGGCTATGTTTCGGACGTTGGTCTCCCAGCTTGCGAGCTGCGCTTGTATCTTTGCGGGTACATTGGAGAGTTCAACGAGGCGCTGCTTCAGTTGGTCTGGAGTCTGCTTGCCCTCCACTTCGGCTCCAAGCAACGCCAGCAGGTAGAGGTTCAGCAACTGGGCGGTAAAGCTTTTCGTTGCGGGAACGGCTCGCTCCCTGCCCGCCTCGGTTGGAAACGAGACCGTAGCTTCTCGCGCCATGCTTGAGGTCGAAACGTTTGTTATGGCCAGCGTCGGATGGCCTGCGGCGGTAGCTTTGCGCAGGGCCGCGAGCGTGTCGGCAGTCTCCCCGGATTGTGATATCAGCATAACTCCGCCGCTGCGACGAGCTTTTCCGGAGCTGTAGGAGTACTCGCTGGCATATTCGACGTCGACAGAGATGCTACTCAGATCCTCAATCGTGAGTTCGGCAACTAGCCCGGCATGACGGCTGGAGCCGCTTGCCGCGATCAGGATGTGGCCATCGACACGTCGAAGCCATTCACGGATCGGTCCGCAGATTTCGTCGCGAAAACTACCTGCTGCAACGTACCTTGCCAACGTTGTGGCTAAAGTGGCTGGCTGTTCAAAGATCTCGCGCAGCATCCAGTGCGCGTAGGGTGATGGACTTTGGACCTCGGGCATGATGAACTTGTTCCTTAGCGATCTCAGACTGATTGTTTCGTGTCTATTCGATCAGATTAGTGTACGGTTTGCGCCACTGCAAGGAGAAAACGAAGGGTTAGCTCCTGCGAGCGCGTTAGACTGGGCAGGGAATACAAGGTAAATGTGTCAAAAAAGATCGATATTCGCGGCGATCGAATCATGCGAGCACTACTAAGAGCCGGCGACATCTCCGTTCGGCAGCTGGTGGAGCAAGTCGGGGTTTCTGCGCCGAGCATCCGCCGGGATCTTGCGAGATTAGAGAAACGCGGCCTGGTTCTGCGGACGCACGGCGGAGCGACACTGGTTGAGCACTTGTTGTACGAGCCTTTTAGACACGACACGTCGTTCCAGGCTCGTGAGTTGCGATCGGCCGACGAGAAGAGGCGAATAGGCCTCGCAGCGAGTGAACTAATCGCTGAAAAGGAGACCGTCGGCCTGACTGCGGGTACAACAACAACGCAGATCGGCCGATCCCTTCGCCACCGGCATGGCATTTCTGTCGTCACAAACGCGTTGAACATCGGCATGGAGCTCTGTAACCAGCCGGCAATCAAGACCACATTGACTGGCGGTTCACTTGCGTGGGCCTGGACTTTCGCCCTTGCCGGGCAGCCAGCGCTGAATACCTTAAAAGATGTCTATCTGGACAAGGCGTTCATCAGCGTCACCGGCTTTGATATCGAACGCGGCCTTACCACGCTTGAGGCGGAAGAGGCTACGGTCTCGCTCGCGATGCTGCGCCAGGCCCGCGAGGTTATCGTGGTTGCAGATTCGAGCAAGATCGGGCAGGTAAGCCCAGCGTTGATCTGCCCGCTTTCGGCGGTGCATGTTCTGGTGACAGACCACGCCATCCCGGAAGACGTGTACCAGGTGCTGACGGCACGCGGGATCAAAGTTATCCGGGCCTAATCGACAATCGAGCTGAAAAGTTGGCGAGCGGGCAGGATGTGTTTAGGGATCGAGGCGGCTACTGTGATCATGGGCCGGTTCACCACCTGAGCGAGACGGAGGTCCATCGCAACGCTGCATAGCAGGTAAGCCTCGAGTGGGCTGAAGCCCCACCGCGAAGCAAGTAGATCTATCATCCGCGAAGTAGCAGCGCGAGCAGCGTCCAGCGCATCAGCGGCAGACTCGACGACGCTCCACAGCCCCTGTGCTGCGGTTGCGGGTGGCGGCGCATCTACGATGGGTGCCGAAAGAGGCTGGTCCTTGTGAAGGTGGAACCTGAGCGTCACATCGGCAGGGCACTCAATACCATTGATGCAAACCTCACCATCACCTTGAGCGGCATGGGCGTCCCCGCAGGAAAAGAGCGCTCCCGGATTGAAGATTGGAAGGTAAAGCGTCGCACCGGCTGAAAGGTCGCGTACGTCCATGTTTCCCCCGAAGTGGCCTGGCGGACGCGTTCGAAAAGCCCCAGCTTCAGCAGGAGCAACACCCATCACCCCGCAGAAAGGCCGTAGCGGGACAATGGCAGGCGCAAGCGACTTTGACACGTTCTGATCCAGCTTCCAATGGAAGAGGCTGGCTTCCGTAAAGCGGTATTCCAAGAAACCCAGTCCAGGAATAGTGCTGGTCCAGCCCCACCCCCTGTGACTTACTTCGAGGATCTCTACCTGCAGAACGTCACCGGGCCTGGCTCCCTCAACGAGTACAGGGCCAGTCAACGCGTGTATGCGGTCGCGATCGATCGCCAGGTACTCCGCGAGCGTAGACGAGGAGGTCAGCTGATTGCCTGTCGCGTCATGGCAGCTGAAATGGACGGTATCACCGGGGGCGATAACCAGGCGCGGCTCAATGTCCCGAGACCACAATGAATGGGTTGGATCTGCCTCGAGCACATGGGTAGGCATGTCCTTATCGGCCCTCGATCTCAACGATCATCTGCAGTTCCACCAGTGCATTGCGCGGCAGGGAACTCACACAGATTGCAGCGCGAACGTGACGGCCTACCTCTCCGAAGATTTGCACCAGCAGATCAGAAGCGCCGTTGACCACCTTAGGAGCATCGGCGAAACCGGGTGGTGCGGCAACATACCCGTTTACGCTCAGGACGCTTTTTACAACATCAAGTGAGCCAAGGTGCTGCTTGAGAACTGCGAGCTGCGTCAGTGCGCAACGCTGGGCGGCCAGGTAAGCGTCATCGAGGTTAGTGAATGGCGCGGTGATCACACCTTTCTCGTTAGAGGAGATCACTCCAGCTAGATAGACAAGGTTGCTACTCGTCTTTGCGGGAAGGTAGTTGCCGCCAGGCGCAGGTAGAACGGGCAGCGTGTGGCCAGCTGCAGCCAGGGTCTCTTCATAGCTCATGTTGCGGTACTGTATCACGGCAAACTGGTGTGTTTCGCTGGCGCGGAGGGCAGCTTCAGGGTAGGCTTCATGAATGCTGCGTCACATAGGGCTTCTCACAGCATTTGCCGGTCTGCTGCTTGCGGGCCAAAAGCCACAGCATGCGCCAATGCATGCGCATCGCGAAGCGCCCAATGATCTTGAGGTCTCAGGCTTACTTGATTCGGGACTGCCTGGCCAGTCTCAATTTGTTTCACGTGAGGCAATCGCTCGCATGCCGCAGATCACCATGACCATGACCAGGACAGCAGATTTTCCTACGCTGCCGCAATCCGGTGTATCCGTACGCGGGGTCTATCTTGATACGCTCGTCCGGAGCCTTGCCCTAAGAACCGGCGGCCTGGCGATCGAGGCCATATGCGCGGACGGCTATACGGCGACCTACTCGTCAGAGTATGTCAAGCAGCATCATCCCGTGTTTCTCCTTGAAGTCGACGGCCTAAACCCGCATGAGTGGGCGATCAAAGCAGGGCAATATGACGCCGGACCGTATCTGATTGAATATCGGCGTTTTGTGCCATCATTTCGCGTTCTCTCGGATCGTGACCGGCCACTCGAACCTACTGGCATAGTCAAGTTGCACATTGATACACAACGGCATGTCTTTGCAGGCATCCAAATCCGTTCCGCTGGTCGTCACGAGAGGCGCGCGATTCAGGGTTACATGATTGCAAAACAGAACTGCTTCCGATGCCACAACGCAGGAGAACACGGAGGCACCAAGGCCAATGTGAGTTGGTCGAGGATCGGAAGCATTGCTAGGAAGCGACCGGACTACTTCGCAGATTGGGTGCACGATCCGCAAGCAGTGAATCCCAAAGCCGCTATGCCTTCGAATCTTGATTATGATGCTGTGACGCTATCGGCTTTACAGCATTACTTCGCAATGTTTGCCAAGGAGAGCGAGTGACTGTCATCCGCATATCGAAGTGTCTGTTGATGCTGTCGGTCGCCTTCTTCTGCACCCTTGTTGTTTTCAACAACCTTACTGACTACGACTCCAACTTTCAGTTTGTTCGCCATGTGCTGCAGATGGACTCGACCTTCCCTGGCAATAGAGGGATGTGGCGCGCCATTAACTCGCTGGTGGTTCATCACGTCGCGTACGGCCTCGTCATTCTATGGGAAGCACTGACAGCAGCCACGGCCTGGTGGGGCGGGCTCCGATTGTTCCGGCACCGGCGCGGGAGTCCTCAGGCCTTTGCGCGGGCAAAGGCGCCGAGTATTGCTGCGCTCACAATGGGCATAAGTCTATGGTTTGTCGGCTTTATTGCCGTAGGTGGCGAGTGGTACCTGATGTGGCAATCCAAGACGTGGAACGGACAGGAAGCAGCGTTCCGTCTTGTGGTCGTGCTCGGAATCGTGCTGCTTTACGTCGTTTCGCCCGAGAGTCAACATGAGTAAACCTACCGTCTTGCAGAAGCTTCAAAACCAGTTGAAAACGGGAGTAATTACACCGATTGGAGTAATGCTCGAAGCAAATCGGCGCGCTGATGCGAGCGCATCCCTGAAGCACACAGACTGCGGAACGTACATCCGGCGAGATGCTGGTGCCGTGCTCCAATATGCGCAGTCATTGCCAAACACTTTTCCTGATCCAGATAAGCGCCCGCTTCTTTACGGCGTGCCCGTTTCAGTAAAAGACTGCTTCGATCTTGTGGGAACCGTTACAGGATGTGGATCGAAGTTTTATGCGAGCTTCAACCAACCTGCTACGGAGAACGCATGGATCGTCGAACGCCTGCTCGCCGCCGGTGCGGTCATCATGGGCAAGACGCATCTCCACCAGCTTGCTTACGGAATCACTGGTGAAAACGAAGACTATGGAAATCCATTGCAGCCGCGAGACCGCTCGCTGCTCACCGGCGGTTCTTCCAGCGGGGCTGTGGCAAGCATCCAAGAGGGTTCCGCTTTGGTGGCCGTCGGGACCGACACTGGCGGCTCGGTGCGTGTGCCTGCTGCGCTCTGCGGACTTGCCGGATATCGCGCTTCGCACGGCCTGTTTGCAGAAGAAATCTGCTGGAAGGGAGGTGCGCATCTGGCCAGGTCTTTCGACACCATCGGCCTCCTGTTTCAGGATCTACGTGATGGACCGATGCTAGGGCTGGCGGTCTTCGGACTGCAGCCCGCAGCTGTACCTCAACAACCCCGGATCGGGTTCGTCGGCACCGAATTCCTTGAGGACTGTGACCCTGATGTTCTAGCTGCCTATACAGCGTGGAGGCGCAGGCTCGAAGACCGGGGCGCCACGCTCGCTTACTTTGACACGAGCTTCTGGGGCGAGAGTAAGGAGATCTTTATGGCCATCCAGGCAAGTGAAGCTGCCGCGTCGCATAGAGGTCACTTCGAGCGCTTCGAGAAAGCCATCGCAGAACGCCTCGCCTGGGGCGAGTCCATTACCCCAGAACAACTCAACGTGTTGCACCAGCGGCATAAGGCATTCTGCGGAAAGATGGATGGATTGTTCGATCAGTATCAATTCCTCGTGCTCCCTTGCGCTCCTGTGAGCCGTCTTGTGGCGGGTGAAGATCAAAGCAGCGCCCGCGCGAGGATCCTTCGGTACACTGCACCTATAAGCATGGCAGGCCTGCCGACCGTCACGCTCCCGGGCGAAATGATCGGCAACTTCTTTGGAACCGGAGTTCAACTTGTAGCCAAGAAGGGCAACGACGCAGAGCTGCTGGCGTTTGCCGCTGCCATGGTTTGAATCGCCCCTTCGCTGCTATGCTTCAGGAACACTTGAATTGTCTATCGGAGATCCCTATCGCGATGCGGAAGGTTTTCAGACCAGTTGCCGTCATCTGTTTCGGAGCACTTTCTTTACTGCCTGGCTGCCGCAAACAGGCTTCTAGAAACGGTCTCTTCCCCGTCACACTGCAGACGGATTGGTACCCGCAGCCGGAGCACGGCGGCTTCTACGAAGCACTTTTGAAGGGATACTACAAGCAGGAAGGTCTCGATGTGACTATCGCCCCGGGTGGACCCATGATCGTTGGCGACCAGCAGGTGGCAAGCGGCGCAGCCACCTTTGCGATGGACTCTTCAGATCAGGTGCTGGTGTCTGTCTCGCATGGCTTACCGTTGATAGCAGTTGCAGCCACGCTGCAGCGTGACCCCCAGGGAGTCATGGTTCACAAGGATTCGCCGGTGAAGACATTTGCAGATCTCAACGGTCACGCTGTAGCTGTAAGGCCTGGCTCGATCTGGTTCCAGTATTTGGTGAAGAAGTACAAGCTCGACGATGTTCAAGAGATTCCTGCAACGTATAGCGTCGCCAACTTCCTTGCTGACCCAAACTATATCCAGCAGGCATTCGTGACCTCCGAGCCATACTTCGCGAAGAAGGGGGGTGCCGAGGTGCGAATGCTGCAGGTAAGCGAGACCGGCTACGTTCCGTATCGTGTCTACGTCACCTCATCGAGCTTTGTAAGAGAGCATCCGGACATCGTTGCGAAGTTCGTGCGCGCTTCAACAAAAGGGTGGCGCGACTACATTGCCGACCCGAGCCTTGCCGATGCCGAAATCAACAAGCTGAACCCTGCAATGAACGTCGACCAGATGAACTTCAGCGCGTTGACACTGAAAGATATGAAGTTCGAAACAGGTGATGGCCCAGATGGCGACCAGCTTGGACGTTTTACACCGGAGCGATGGGCAACGATGTATCAGCAGCTCATCGACCTGAAGGTGATTACCACACCCATCGACCCAAAGACTGCCTATACATTGAAATATCTGCCGCGATAGCGAGGACGGAATTGCCGAAAAAAAAATCAGATCCGCAGCGAGCAAAGGATAAGGCGTTCATGGCCGGGCTGGTTGCATTTACTGCTCAAAGCATGGACACCGAGACACCCGTGCCCTTTGGAGCGCTTATCGTCGAGACATCGACGGGCAAGCCGCTCATGCAGGCGCTCAACGCTGTTGCGGCAGAGAACGACCCGAGCTCGCATGCGGAGTTGCGCACGGTTCGGCTTGCGACCAGGAAACTCAGGTCCCGTTCACTGAAGGGCCATACGATGTACTCAACCTGCGAACCCTGTCCGATGTGCATGGCTAATGCACTTTGGGCCGGGTTAGATCGCGTGGTCTACGGCGCAACCATCAAGGATGCCAACAGACACTGCAACCAGATACGCATTCCTGCAAAGGAAGTTGCCCGACGCAGTGACATGCCTTGTGAGATTGTCGGTAAAATCCTACGCAAGCAGTGCTACGCGCTCTTCACTCATCCCAATATGTTGAAGGTGTTTGCAAGCTGGAGTTCAAGCAATCGCAAGCTCGACAAAACAGGTACGGCATGACTGCAGCCGATATTGCCGCTCTTACTGAACGTATTGCTGATCCAGCACGCGTCATCACCAATCCCCAGATTGTGCAGCGCCTGTCCCATGACTTTTATTGGTATTCGCCTATTCTTAAGCAGCAGCTTGATGACAAAACGGCAGAGCTTGCGGTGCAGGTAGTCAATACGGAAGAGATAGTCCACGTACTTACCTATTGCAATGCGCATGAAATTTCGGTGACTGTTCGCGGAGCAGGAACAGGGAACTACGGTCAGGCAGTTCCGCTGGCCGGTGGCGTTGTACTCGATATGGTCGCGATGGACAAGATCGTCGAAATTACCAGCGACGGCGTTGCAATCTGCGAAGCGGGCGTTCGTCTTGGAGCGCTTGAAGTTGCAGCCCGCGAGTCTGGCTGGGAGCTGCGCTGCTATCCCAGCACAGTGGTCAAGGCCGCAGTGGGAGGCTTCCTGGGCGGCGGCTCGGGAGGCATTGGCTCCGTCGCACACGGCGGTCTGCGCGACTTCGGGACCGTTCGCGCGATTGAGGTGGTCACTATGGAAGACCCACCTCGCATCGTTTTACATGAAGGGCAAGCAGTGCATGACGTGCTGCATGCCTGGGGAACGAACGGTATCATCACGAAGGTCTGGCTTGCACTCACGCCCGCAGTCGATTGGGCACAGTGTGTTGTCGCATTTGACACCTTTGAGGCAGCATTCACGTTCAGCGAAGCTGTTGCCGTAAGCGATGCGTGGACGAAGCGGCTGGTCACGACCTTCGAATGGCCAATCCCATCGTGCTTTGCGCCAATTGCGCTGTACACCCGGAAAGACAAAGCGCTCGTTTTCTTCATGATTGCGGCTCCGCAACTCGAGAGCTTGGCTGCTGCTGCCGTGAAGGCAGGCGGAGAGGTAACGCTGGCTGATGCATACACAGGATTGAAGACGGCGCCGCTGCTCTCTGACTACACGTGGAACCACACTACGCTCTGGGCCATCAAGCAGGACGGAGCGTTTACTTATCTTCAATGCGGCTTCGACCCGCAGAACGCACGAGCACAATTCGCAGCATTGAAGGCAAAATTTGGCAACGAGATACTCTTCCACATCGAATGGATGAAACGTGGCGATAACACCGTTGTTCCAGGTTCCATTCCCCTGGTGCGGTTTACGACAGAAGCACGCTTGAACGAGATGATCGACTTTTGCCGTTCGATCGGCGTAAGCGTAGCAAACCCGCACGTCAATAACGTTGAAGGCGGCGGTCGATATCGCGAAGATAACGTCCAGTTACTTACGAAGTACAAATATGACCCCAAGGGCCTCTTGAACCCGGGCAAGATGGTCACGTTTCAACGCATGGACGCTGCAGTCTGATCTAAGTTCTTCGTTCAAAGGAATGCAATGCATACGTGGATCCCTGATGAGCGGCAGCTTGCTTATCTGAACTGGAAGCAAGTCGAAGCCCTGCACAAAGAAAAGACGCTGCTGGTCCTTCCGACCGCAGCAATTGAGCAGCATGGACATCACTTGCCGTTGGCGACTGACACGCTTATCAACAACCTTTTGCTTGGCAGGGCTCTCGGCAAGCTTCCCAAAGATGCGCCGATATATGCTTTGCCGCCAATCTGCTATGGAAAGAGCAACGAACACACGGGCTTTCCAGGGACCATGTCAATCTCGGCAGCGACGTACATGGCTGTGGTCCGCGATATAGGCGCAAGTGTTGCAGCTTCAGGATTCAGGAAGCTGGTGCTTTACAACTCGCACGGCGGCAACAGCGCTTTAAACGATGTGATGGCGCGTGACCTTCGCGCGGAGTTCGGACTGCGTACCTTTCAGATGGGTGCTTCAGGCGGAGCAAAGTTCGAAGACATCGCCGCACAGGAGCGGGCATACGGCTTCCATGCCGGGGAGTATGAAACATCGCTGCTGCTAGCCGCCATTCCTCAGTTCGTCGATACGTCGGCATATACGATCAACTACATTGCTGACGTCACCAGGCCGGAGGTCTTAAAGCCGGAGTTCGCCCCGGCAACATTTGCCTGGCTCACGCGAGACATAGCACCCAGCGGCGTCATGGGTGATCCAAATCCTTCAACTGCTGAGAAGGGCGAGCGCTGGATCGAAGAAGCCGCCACGTGCGCTGCAGCAGCACTTGTCGCCATGCTGGCCTACGAGAACCACTCTTAGCATGAGTGCGAGCGGCACGGTTGCGAGAACGATCGATTGCGGCGGCAGAGTCCTCCTGCGGCGCGGACTACGCTGCACAATGTCCGATGGCGTGGTCCTCGTTTCAGACCATTACGGTCCGGAGAGCGGTGGCAAGCTGCCCACTCTCTTGATGCGGCAACCCTATGGGAGCGACATAGCTTCTACGGTCGTCTACGCGCATCCTGCGTGGTTTGCGCGGCATGGCTACAACGTCGTGATCCAGGATGTGCGTGGCCGCGGTCAATCCGAGGGCGAGTTCTATCCATTTCTGCATGAGGAGAAAGACGGCGCCGAGACGATCGCCTGGCTTCGTACCCTGCCTGAGTGCAACGGCAAGGTGGGCATGTATGGCTTCTCGTATCAAGGAATGACGCAGCTTCTTGCCGCCGTTTCCAGACCTGAAGGCCTGATGTGCATTGCGCCAGCGATGGCAGCACATGATCTTTATCGGGGTTGGTTCTACAACAATGGCGCGCTGCGACTTGCCTCATCGCTCGGTTGGGGTTTGCAGATGTTGAAAGAAGACGCACGCCGGTGCGGGCTGGGTCAGGCGAGCCATTTGTTAGAGCGGGCGTGGGCTGATTTGCCGGCGCAGTTTCTACAAACACCGTACGGTGCACATCCAGCAATAAAGTCCCAGGGCTTGCCCTCCTACGTCACGGACTGGCTCGAGCATGATGCTCCGGAAGAGTTCTGGTCGCGGATGGATTTGAGTGAGCGCGTCTCAGACATTAACATCCCTGCATTGCACGTCTCTGGCTGGTTTGACACCTACGTGAAAGGCACGATCGACGGCTTTCGCGCGCTAACGGCGAAGGCAGGTTCGGAGTTTGCGCGAGCGAATCAATATCTTGTGGCAGGTCCATGGGTGCATATTCCCTGGGGATCGCGGATAGGCGCGAAAGATTTTGGCCCTGCTGCAGAGCTCGACACGGACGCCCTGCTGCTCCGGTGGTTCAATCACTGGCTGAAAGACTCTGCAGAATTTGCACACGAGCCAAGAGTGCAGCACTTTGCAATGAACGCAAATAAGTGGTGCGCAGCGGAGACGTGGCCTGAAGCGGGCACAGTCAATCTTTTCCTGCACAGTGCAGGCAGAGCCAACTCTTCGAGGGGTGATGGTCTTCTGTCCGCAACTGCTGCCAGCGACAACCAGCCCGCGGACATCTTTGTCGTCGATCCCGAGGTCCCGGTCGTCGCCCCTGGAGGCATCAGTTCAGCAAGCGGCTGCTTCAATCAGGCGGTGATGGAACAAGGAAACAATCTGCTGGTATACACGGGCCCTGTGATTGAGCATTCGCTGCATGTCTTTGGTGCTCCGCTAGTAAGCCTGTGGGTAGCCACTTCGACGTTTTATGCCGATTTAGTTGTGAAGCTGGTGTGTGTGCGGGGCAATGGGGATGCGGACTTCGTGACGATTGGGATTGCACGAAGCTCGTTTCTTTTTGCTGGGAATTACGTTGCCGATTCGACACGACAGTGGACGTTTGAGATGGAGCCAACTTCCTGGGTGTTCGCCAGGGGCGAGCGTGTGCGAATAGAGATTGCGGGTGGCAGCTTCCCGCTATTTGACAAGAATCCGGGAACAGCCGTAAAGCCACGTGAGGCGAGTTCGTGGAACTGGACTCGGTCGACGCACCTCGTCTATCACGATTTGGAACGACCTTCAGTGATTCACCTTCCGGTTGCTGCGCTAGACTGAAATCCTTGACCTTCCACTAAGACGCACGCTATAGCACCCTGCAAACTCGATCAGTAGCTCCCGCAAAAGACGCAATCTATGGCCAACGAGGGTGTGACGCAACCCGTGACAAGAACCGTTACAGAACCCGCAATTGCTCTCAGGGCTGCGACGAAGCGCTATGGTACTGGCCCGGCAGTTCTTGAAGCGGTTGATCTGAGCGTAGGGAAACGTGAGTTCGTTAGCATTATCGGACCTTCCGGGTGCGGCAAATCGACACTGCTGAAGCTGGTTGCCGGGCTCAGTCCGCTAAGCGCAGGGACAATCGCGATTGATGGCATGACCCCGTCGAACGCCCGCGAGATCGTGTCGTTCATCTTTCAGGATGCTACGCTGCTGCCCTGGCGAACAGTGCGTGAAAACATTGTCCTTGGCCTTGAACTCGAAGGCATGGCCAAGGCGCGCCGCCACGAGAAGGTCGACAGGGTTCTCTCCCTTGTAGGGCTTGACAATGTCGCGGATTCCTTTCCAAGGCAGCTCTCCGGCGGGATGAAGATGCGTGTCTCGATTGCGCGTGCGCTTGCGACACGGCCCCAGGTCCTGTTGCTCGACGAGCCGTTTGCAGCACTGGATGAGATGACCCGCGACCGCCTGAATGAAGACCTGCTGCGGCTGCGCGACGAGCATCAATGGACCGCTCTGTTTGTAACGCACTCCGTCGCAGAAGCAGTCTTTCTCTCAACCAGGATCATCGTCTTGGCTCCGCACCCTGGACGCCTGGCTCGAGACATCCCGATAGATCTTCCTTTCCCGCGCACCGAGGCAACGCGAAGCACAGCGGCATTTGAGCAAAGTGTCATCGATGTCTCACGGGCTCTGCGGGGGGTGAGTCTTCAATGAAGACGCTCATCATCAATATCGCTAGCGCCCTCGCAATCTTCTGCGGATTGCTGATGACATGGCAGGCAATCATCTGGTTGTTCAGCATCCAGCCCTATCTTTTACCTACGCCTGTGCGAGTGGCCCGCGCGGTGGTAGCTAATTTTCCGTCCCTCATCACTTCTCTGGCGATCACGACAGCTTCAGCCGCCGGCGGCCTGCTCTCTGCTCTGGTCGTCGGGATCGTGGTGGCGCTGCTCTTCGCACAGTCTCCATGGTCGCGCCGCATGTTCTACCCATACACCGTGCTCTTGCAGACCGTGCCCATCGTCGCGGTGGCACCCCTTATCCTGCTATGGGTGGGAACCGGGATCGGCTCTGTGATGCTGGTCGCGTTCATCATTTGCCTTGCACCGATCATTGCAAACACCACGCAGGGATTGGTCAGCGTGGACCGCAATCTTGTAGATCTTTTCCTCATGCACAACGCTTCGCGATCACAGGTGCTTCTGAAATTGAGACTTCCTCACGCGCTGCCATCGATCTTCACTGGCGTACGAATCTCTGCAGGAATCGCAGTGATTGGAGCGATTACTGGAGAACTCTTTGGTGGCGGCACCATCCGCGTAGGCGTAGGCGGAATTGGCTATGCCATCCAGTATGCGAACTCGCAATTACAAACCGACTATCTGTTCGCATTGGTGCTCGCGGCGTCGGCTCTAGGATTTTTCTTTTTCTTTATAACGATGTTTCTGGAATGGTATTTCCTGCACCAGTGGCATGAGTCAGCACGAAGCGGGGAGGCGGAGTAGCTATGTTGCGTTTAGAGACACAGAGAGGCTGGTGGCTTGTGACGCACCCAGACCATGCCCGCTTGGCTGGCACAATTGCGGCACATTGGGGCAATGATCTGTTCGCTGCCCCAGAACCGCGTGCGCATGTCTTGCTCGGTATCAATGTTCATGACGATGGCTGGGCCGTTCGTGATGCGAGTCCTTCCATTACAAAGCAAGGCAAGCCAGCTGCTTTCTCCGTGGAGTTGGTAGGCAGGTATTCGGCTTTTGAAGAGATCGACCTTGAGGACTATCTAAACGTTCGCGAACGCGCAGTTGCGGAGATTGCCGCTGAGGATGCGTATGCAGCCCTGCTGGTCTCCAAGCACACCTATAATCTGCTCACTGCGAGAGCCGATCGCTCGACAATTGAACCAGACCAGCTTCCGTCACTTGATAACTTTCTCGAGCGACAGTTGCAGCTGCAGGCACGCTTGTTCGCCGCCATCCGAACCGCGCCCTCATTTTCGCAGCAAGACGTCACGGACGAGAAGATCGATGAGAACTTTCGATTGCTGCAGGCGACAGACAACATGTCGCTATTAGCCTGTGTGGACTACAGTGCGCCCGCCTCGCTGCTGCATCCCTTGAAGCTGCGGAATGGTGCAACATCCGAGGTAAAGGTCACGCCACTCGGACAGAGGTCTTTCAAGCTTGAGCCATATCCGCTGTCTCAGGATCAAGTAGAAATCGATTTTTCGGCTCGGCATGTGGCCGCAAAGTCATTCGGATCGACCACTGAATTCAGACAGGCGTTCCATGCTGCTCCAATTGAAACCCTCACTCTCACGCTCTCAACCTGAGTTTCGAGTAGGCTGAAGCTTGGTCTAATGGGCCCAGGAGCGTTGCACGTGGTAAAGATTGTGGAGTGTCCGCGCCTTGCTTGGCAAGGCCTGGCGAAGCCGATGCCAGCGGAGATCAAGGCAGATTACCTACGCACACTAGTCGCAGCAGGGTTCAAGCAGATCGACGCTGTAAGCTTTGTAGGCCGATCGATCATGCCGCAGATGGCAGATTCTGAGTTGGTGCTTGAGTACCTCGACCCACCCGACGACGTCGAGATCATCGGCTTGGTGTGGGATGTCAAGGGTGCCGAACGTGCAATCAAGTGCGGCTCTGTTCAAACACTCGCGTTCCAGTACGCGTTGTCGCCCAGGTTCCTCGAGAAAGATTTTGATCACACCCTGGAAGAGTCGCTGGACATGCTCGAAGAGGTGGGTACCCTGGCGTACAAAGCGGGCTTGGACGTGGTTACCTACATAGCCACAGCGTTCGGAAATCCATTCGGCGATCCGTGGGACATCGAAGAGGTAGTCAACGCGGTCGACCTCTTGGTTGAAAGCGGAGTCCGCAACATTGTGCTGACGGACTCCCTTGGTCAGGCATCTCCAAAGCTGATCGCTGACGTCTTTGCCGACGTAAGCGCAGTGCACGATGAACTGGAAATAGGCTTGCACCTTCGATCTGAACCGAGCGCCTCTGATGCGAAGGTGAGGGCTGCATATGAAGCTGGATGCAGGCGCTTTCACTCCGTGCTCGGGGGGTTTGGCGTTGAGGCAGTCGGCGAGGCAGGCATGGTCCCAAATCTAGCGACTGAAGCTCTCATTGCGACGCTAAGTGGGCTTGGAGCCGAGCTCGAGCCGATGCGACCCGTTGAGGAAATTGCCAGAGCGGCATCGGAGATCGCCCGCAAGTATGGAGCGAGAATCCAGTGATTCCCGGCATGCTGAAGGACGGAATAAAACACTTTGGCGAAGCAGCTGTGAGGGTCCGCTACCAGGAGACCGATCAGATGGGTGTTGTTTACCACGCCAACTACCTGGTTTGGTTTGAGGTCGGTCGCGTCGAGCTCATGCGACAGATGGGTCTGTCTTATAAAGACATGGAGCGCGAGGAACAGTGCGGCATCGCGGTCGTCGAGGCAAGTGCCCGCTACCGTGCCCCCGCTAAGTACGACGATGAATTGATCGTCAGGACGTGGCTTACGGCTGTGCGCGGACCGGTCATCAAGTTTGCATACGCAATTGTGCGCGTGGCCGACCAGGTGGTATTGTGCGAGGGACATACGGTGCATGTTGCAGTCAACGCCGAGATGAAGAAATGCTCCTTGCCGAGGAGATACGCGGAACGTTTCGCCGAGTACCTTACTTAGTCGTAAAAGGAGAATTATGAGTGAGCAAAAGAAGGTTGCATTAATTACCGGAGCGAACAAAGGACTCGGACTTGAGACTGCGCGGCAGTTGGCGGCTCAGGGGATCATCGTGCTGCTGGGTGCGCGGAATGCTGAACGTGGCGAAGCTGCGGCAGCACCTCTGAAGACCGAAGGTCTCGACGTGCGGGCCGTAAAGCTCGATGTAGACGACCGCGCAGATCACGCTGCAGTCGCTGCCTTGATCGAGAAAGACTTTGGCAAGCTTGACATACTCATTAACAATGCAGGCGTCATGCTCGATGGGGAGTTGGGCGCGAATACTACGCTGAAAGTCTCCGAAGAAAACGTGCGGAAGACCTTCGATACAAACTTCTTTGCAGTCGTAGCATTGACCAAAACCCTGCTGCCACTGCTGCGCAAGAGCAATTCTGGCCGCATCGTGAACCTGTCAAGCATCCTCGGCTCGCTGACACTTCACGCGACCAAAGGCTCTCCGATCTATGATGGCAAGGTGTTCGCGTATGACACATCGAAGGTGGCGCTGAATTCGTATACCGTTCACCTTGCACACGCGTTGCAGGACACCAGGATCAAAGTCAATTCTGCCCACCCGGGTTGGGTGAAGACGGACATGGGCACTGACGCGGCTCCGATGAATGTTGTCGAAGGCTCGAAGACAGGCGTATGGCTGGCTACCCTGCCGGAGGATGGCCCGACTGGCGGCTTCTTCCACATGCAGGATCGTTTGCCCTGGTAGGAACGTGGTTCGAAATTAAGAAGATCAGGCGAATACGCTACTGTCCCGCCCGATCTTCTTACAAATCACTTAAGTCTTCGCCGCGATCGCAATGCACTCCTCGAATATGTCGAGAGCAACACCCGTTTCTTCCAAGGAGACGATTAGCGGCGGGCAAAGTCTGATCGTTGTCTCACCGCAGCCGAGAAGCAGTAGGCCGCGTTCGAAAGCAAGATCGACGATGCGATTACGAACATCCGGAGCAGGCGTCCGTGTCACGGTATCCTTGACAATCTCTACGCCGATCATCAAGCCGCGTCCGCGAACATCTCCCACGATCGCATGCTTTCCAATCCACGTTCCTAAACGAGACAGCGCCGCTGAGCCGACCGTTGCTGCGTTCTGCATCGCCTCGCGCTCGATGATCTCGATGGATGCGAGACAAGCCGCAAGGGCGATGGGATTGCCGCCGAACGTGCTGGCGTGCGAACCGGGTAGCCAGTTCATGATGTGCGCCTTCGACATGCAAACGCTCAACGGCATGCCAGAAGCAATGCCTTTGGCCATGGTTACGATGTCTGGTTGAACTCCGGAGTGCGCAATGGCGCACCACTTCCCGGTCCGTCCTGCCCCAGACTGAATTTCATCGGCGATCATCAAGATGCCGTGACGGTCGCAGATGCGACGGATCTCTTCGAGGAAGATATTGGGCGGAACGACGTAGCCGCCTTCACCCTGGATCGGTTCAACGATTATGGCGGCAACCTCTTCTGGCGGCAGGCTCGTCTTGAAGAGTTTCTCTTCAATGAAACGTGCGCAGGCAAGGCCGAAAGCTTCTGCGGCTTGCGGACCTCCGCTACAGCCGCGGTAAGCGTAGGGATAGCGGACATGCGTCACGCCTGGCATAAATGGGCCGAATCGGCGTTTCTGCTGCGGCTTGGACGCAGTGAGCGAAAGTGCGCCCATAGTCCGACCATGAAAGCTGCCATAAAAGCTGATGATGTTCTGTCGACCGGTGTGATACCGCGCCAGCTTCAGGGCGCACTCGACCGCCTCAGCACCGGAGTTGCCGTAGTAGAACTTATGCGGGCCAGCCATCGGGGCGAGTGCGGAGAGGCGTTCGGCGACCTTAGGCATCAGATCGTAGTAAAAGTCTGTGCCGGACATGTGGATGAGTTCGGCCGCTTGCTTCTGGATTGCCGCGACTACCTCGGGGTGGCAATGGCCGGTAGAGTTGACGGCGATGCCAGCGGTGAAGTCAAGAAACTCGTTTCCATCAACATCTTCTATGCGGCAGCCGCGTCCGTTCTTCACGACGAGCGGGTAGTCGCGGGTATAGCTGGGAGACATGTGTACGTCGTCCCGAGCAATAATGGCGGCGGCTTTCGGGCCGGGTAGCTGGGTCCGGAGTTTAGGGCCGTAAACGGCGTGCAGCTCTTCTTTTGTGCGGACGGTGCTTTCCTGCTCCTGCAATATGGCGCTCATTTGATTCTCCTGCCGGATTGGGTCCAGTGGGTGGGGAGATCGTTGCGTATTGCCGGTCCTTTTCAGGCGGCTCGCTTGAGGCTGGATTTTGGGAGGAGCTAGTCGCCGAACAGATTAGGGCGCGACTGGTTCGGAACACTCACTGCGAGGATAGCCGGCATGTTCGCGGTGTGCATGGTATGTGCCCTTTGCGCAAAGTATAGCGCGGCTCTATGAAGGCTGACTACACAATTGGCGCCGGTCGTGAGTATTTCAGACAGCCCTGTTCGTGGATAGCAGTTTTGCTGTCTACTGTGGCTACGAAGCAAAGTGAACATTGGCTACGAAGCACATCGAGTGGTGACTACGGACCAAAGCGAGGCGAAACAGTGACACAGGACGAGGCGAAGCGGCTGGTAGCAAGACGAGCGGTGCAATTTGTCGAGGACGGAATGGCTGTCGGGCTGGGAACGGGAACGACATCCAGGATGTTTATTGAAGAGCTCGGAGCCAAGGTGAAGGCAGCCGGGTTGAAGATTCGCTGCGTGGCTTCGTCGGATGCAAGCCACGATCTCGCGAAGTCACTGGGGATGGATGTGACGACACTGGCCGAGCTGCCGACGCTAGACGTCTACATCGACGGCGCGGACGAGGTCGCTCCGGGGCTGGCGCTGATCAAGGGTGGTGGTGGCGCGTTGCTACGGGAGAAGATCGTCGCCAGCTCGGCAAAGCGCTTCATCGTTGTCGCCGATTCAACAAAGGTCGTCGAGCACCTGGGCAAGTTTCCGCTGCCAGTTGAGGTGGTAAAGATGGCCCTGCCGAAGGTGCAGACAAAGCTGACGGAGCTTGGCTTGAAGCCGCAGTTGCGGAAGTATCCGGATGGATCCATCTATCTGACGGATGAGAACAACTATATTCTCGATTGCCATGTCGGAATGATTACAGATCCTGTTAAAACAGCAGCGGATGTACGCGCCATCATAGGCGTGGTGGAACATGGCCTTTTTCTACATATGGCCGCGTTGGCGTTGATTGCAGGTGATGACGGTGTCCTGGAGTTGCAGCCCTAGACTGTAGTATTTTGCCGACTCATCGCGTCAAGCGAAGGCGCGATGAATAGCCAAATGGGGCAGGTGACCCTTGAGCTACTCCGCTTTGCCGAGAGCATTCTCCTTATAGGCTTTTTGCAAAGTGAAAAAGGCCAGCTTCTTCTTGCCTTCATTGGAGATGAGGCCCTTCCGATTGAAACCGTCCTGCACGCCAGGTAAGACGCGCACTGGAGAGCGGAAATCCATCAGGATCCAGGGCGTTGTCCCGCGGAGCTGCGGAATCTTGTTGAGCATTGCTATCTGGTTGCGGTAGATGGCGGCCTGGAACTCTTCGGTCCAGCGCTGGGTTTCAGGGCCGTGCAGGCCGGCCTTCGCGCCGCCGCCAAACTCGCTCATGATGACAGGTTTGTCGTAGCGGATGTCCCATGTGACGTTGCTGATCTTTTCAGGTGACATCTCGTACCAGCCGGCGTACTCGTTGGTGCCGATGACATCAAGCTCCTTGCCGAGCGGGTCATCGACAATTTTGGTGTCGGCCTGCGCGCCTTCGCCATTGTGGACCAGCAGCGCGGCGGTTACGAGCCGTGTGGTATCGGCTTGATGCGCAAACGCGGCGAGCTTCGTAAGGAACTCCGTCCGCGCCGGCGTGCTTGGAGTCTCGTTGGCGATCGACCAAAGTATCACCGATGCCTTGTTGCGATCGCGGCGGATGTTCTCGCCAAGCTGCTGTTCGGCTTTTGCAAGAACGGCGGCATCGGCGAAGTGAATGCCCCAGTAGACCGGAACCTCGCTCCAGACCAGAATGCCGCGACGGTCAGCCTCGCGCGTCATTCGCTCATCGTGCGGGTAGTGGGCAAGGCGAACGAAGTTGCAGCCAAGCTCCTGTGCCCAATCGAAGAGCGTTTTTACGTCCGCGTCCGTGTTCACACGGCCGCTGCGGTAGGGAGCTTCAGCGTGCATGTTAATCCCGTGCAGGAAGACGGGCTTGCCGTTGAGAAGGATCTTTGACCCGGAGACTTCGATGGTGCGGAAGCCAATCTCATCGATGAGTTTGTCTGGACCGGTGGACACTTCGACTTTGTATAGCTTCGGGTGCCCGGGGGCCCATGTTTCAAGACCTGCTGGCACAAAGGAGATCGCCGCGCGTCCGTTGGCGTCGACCAAAACGTCGCTGTTTGCAGAGAGTTCGGGAATGGAAACTTGGATTTTGCTGCCTGACTGGGCATCGATGACATGGACGTAGCCTTCAATGGTCTTGTGGTCGGTGCGGCTCAGGTGCAGGTCATAGTCGTCGATGAAGGTCGTAGGGACAGTGACGAGCGAAATATCGCGCGTTAGGCCGCCGTAGTTGTACCAGTCGGTCTTGAGTGTGGGTATGCCATCGGCTAGGCGGGTGTCGTCAACGGCGAGGACGGCGAAGTTCTTGCCATCATGCAGGACAGACGTAACTTCACAATCAAACGGCGTGAAGCCGCCCTCATGGTCGCAGATATGTTTGCCATCGACGAACAGGCTGGCCTTATAGTTCGCCGCACCCACGTGAAAGAAGACCCGGCTGCCCGGCTTTGGCATGAACTCAAAATTGCGCTGGTACCAGAGCAGTCCTTCGTAATTGAGCAAAGCTTCGCGCTGCGTGTTCCAATCGCCTGGAACCTTCAGAGTTGGTGACCGGGCAAAGCTGTATTCAAGCAACCCATCTTTTGCAGTTGTGTTCGTACCCGCCTCCGGCTCGCGATCCTCAAAGAAGCCGTGCTGATTGATCGCTCCTTGGAAATTTGAAAGCCCTGCCAGGTAAGGGTCGAGGATGTAGTGCCACTCACCATTCAGCGAAGTAGTCTGCCGATGGTCTACATCGACCAGAACGGTAGAGGCTTGTTGTGCTCGGACCGCAGCCGGTACAACCATCAGTGAGAGAAGTAGAACCGTGAATTTATTCATAAATGTCTTGTTGAAATAGTACGCCCAGGAGGTCTGACCTTGATCGCCATGCATGAAGCAACATAGACGGTGCAAGGGAATCGAGATAGCATCGGCCATGGCCGTAAAGTCCGAAAAGGTAAAAGAGAATCGTCCCGTCAATCTCAAGGTGATGGCCGAGTATTTGGATCTTTCGCCAGCAACCATCTCTATCGTGTTGAACGATGCTCCAGGAGCAAAGTCGATCGCACCAGCGACGCGGGACCGGATCTGGGCTGCCGCAAAGAAGCTCGACTACAGGCCGAACACAATCGCTCGGTCACTTCGAATGCGGCAGACGCTCACAATTGGCGTCATTGTGCCGGAGCTGAGCGAGGGTTATTTCACAATGGTGATGAACGGCGTCCAACGCACGTTGATGGAGGCCGGCTACATCTACATGGTGCTTTGTCACCAGGGCCAGGCCGATCTCATCGAAGAGTACCCGCGATTGCTGTTGAAGCGTTCTGTCGACGGCTTCATCTTTGTGAATACAGAGCTCAATGAAACGGTAAACCAGCCTGTCGTCTCTATCTCCGGACATAAGCAGATGGCTGGCGTCAGCAACATCCAGTTGGATCATGATCGGTCGGCTACCCTGGCGCTGAAGCACCTCCGCGACCTTGGACACAAACGCATTGTCTTTATGAAAGGCCAGGATCAGGTCAGCGATGCTGAATCGCGCTGGCAGGGCATCCTGAAGATTGCACAGTCGCTTGGGATTGCAATCATCCCGGACCTCTGTGTCTACCTCGCGACTAACTCCTGGTCCCCGGAGGTGGGCTACCGATTGATACGCGACCTGCTCAAGCGAACACGTGACTTCACGGCCATCTTCAGTTTCAATGACATCGCAGCCATAGGCGCAATTCGTGCGCTGGCGGACGCTGGTCTATCGTGTCCGGGCGATGTCTCGGTCGTCGGCTTCGACGATATTGCCAGCGCGATGTACCACACGCCCAGTCTCACGACGGTGCGTCAACCCCTGCACCGAATGGGCGAGACCGCGGCGCAACTGCTGCTGCGGAGGATACAAAATCCCACCGAGGCGTATCCAGAGGTCATGACGTTCGAGCCAGAATTGATGGTGCGGGAATCGACTGGGGCCGCGCGTATATCAGTGGTCAAACCCAAGCCAAGAACGTGATCAGTAGGTTGCAAGACTAATCTTGAGCAGTTGCGGAGTGGTTAGGAAATTTAACCCGTAATCGGTCTGGTCACCGTTCCAGATTCGGTCGCGCGTCCAGTGGTCGTCTGTGTAGTGGCCTTCTTCAACTGCCAGGAACTGGCGATTCTTGCCGGGAATGTTTGACTCGAAGCTGACGCGGGCGCTGTAGGCGGTGACGAGAAACTCATTCGGGCCAAGCTGGGCAACGAGTGCTTCGCCAATCGCGGGTTTGTTGCCGGGTGCGGGTGTCCAGCTACCGAACTGAGGAAGTCCGTAGGAGACGACGGCCGTCCATGCGCCGAAGTCGAGACGCTGAACGTGCTTTGAGTCTAAAGCTTCATCTTCGGCCACGCCCTTCACTTTACCCTCGAAGTTTAGCCGAGCAATGAGGCGCGATATGGGTTCAAGATCTGCGTAGTTGAAGCTGTACTGCTTCAGCAGCGTATCGTCTATCTCCGCAGCGCCAAGGGGATAGTTCGTGTAGCCCGTCTGGTCCAGGCCAAAGGGCGACCAGCCAAGCGAACCATGACCAATCGCGGCGAAGCAGAAACGGGCGAAGCTGGCCGAGTTGCCAGTCTCGGGAACCATCAAGGCGTTATCGGGGCGGGTGTAGAGATCAAGGACTGCGTTGTATTTGCGGTGCTCGTCCATGTAGATGTCCGGGGCGAGGATGTCGATGCTGGGTGCGGCAGCTTTCCATAAGGCAAGGACATCGTCCGTAGGGCCGCCTGACTCCCAGCTGCCCTGCTTGCCAGAGTTGATGGGGTCGCGCAGGGCGGCATTGACGTAGAGCGGCAGCAGATCCTCCGCCTTTCCAGCAGCTGCCACTTCGTTGATGTACGTTGCTACCGACCAGGTTTGAAAATAGCCCTCGGCTTGGTCGCCGAAGACCTGCGACCAAGTGCCGGCCTGCTTCTTGCCCATGGCTGTTGCAGCGGCCAAGGGGACTTGCTGTGCGAAGAGTGCATCGGCTGCGGGCGAGTGGTCCCGAACAGTGCCGTAGGTGCCCGACTCGTTTTCTACTTGCACCATGATGACCGTGTGTTGGAGATCTCTCGTCTTCAAATGTCGCATCAGGGTAGCAAAAGCACGCTTGTCTGCTTCGAGAGTAAACCTTGAGAACGGCGAGAGTGAGTCAACACGTTTGCCTTGAGCAGTAACAACATGCGGATACCGCTGCTCGTCAAGCTTCATCCATTGCGGTATGTAGTGGCCGCTGCCGTTCTTCCAGGTGCCAAACCAGAGCAGGACAAGGCGGACGTTGTGCTGGCGGCATTCATCGATCAGCATGTCGACTTGTGCGAAGTCAAAGTTTCCGGGCGAGGTCTCGAGGGTCTCCCAGTAGACTGGAGCCTCAAGCGTGTTGATGTGGAGCTGCTTTGCTGTGGGCCATACCTTTGGCGTGGTGAATGCAAAGGCGGAGGAGTTGTTCACCTGCGTTGCAAGCATGAGGTACGGCGCGCCATCGACCATCAGGGCGTAACGCCCATCCTTGTGGACGAGGGTGGGGGCGGGTTTGGCCTGAGCTTGAATCAGCGTTGGAGTAGAGATTAAGAAAGACAGCAGAGCTGTATGCAGCAAGCGGGCCATAGGCGATATCTTCGCATGTGGCTCGCTTGTATGTCGCTGCGATGCGCAGCCCTTATGGAGGCTTGCGTGTACAGCCACATCGTCGCAAGGTAGATTATCTGAACACGGTGTTCTTATTAGACTGTTCAGGGCAATCCTGTTCGTAGATGTGCGCATGGATTTGTCCGCAATGCTGAGTTTTGAAACGAGGAAATGACGATGTATTTCTCCTGGAAGTTCTGTGGGGCTGCAGTAGCGGCTGGGTTGTTCCTGATTACGACCGCTCCCGCGCAGAAGTTGACGCTCGACCGCGGCAAGGCAACGGTCTTGGTTGAGCCGTATGCACCGAACGTGGTTCGGGTGACGTTGAGCTTGATTAGGGAAGAAGCACTCGCGGCTCCCGGGTACGGGATTGTTGCAAAGTCCCTGCCGCAAGGCTGGGAGACGGCAAAGGATGGGCAGAAAGATGTGTTGCGCTCCTCGCGGATGGTGGTGACAGTAACGCCGCCCCCCGGTCCACCGGGCCACATGCCCGAGACCTCAAAGTTCTTTTCAGGATCGGCTCCTTACGTTGGTATTTCGATCAAGACGCCGCAAGGGCAGACGCTGCTCGACATGCATGGCTGGCAGATGGCGGAGCCGAATCGCAAGGATGGCACCTACGACGTGGAGTACGACCGTCGGCCATCGGACAAGCCTTTCTACACAGTGGGTGCGAGCTTTGCTGCGCAAAAGGACGAGCACTACTACGGACTGGGCCAGAATCAGGAGGGATATCTTGACCGGCGCGGGCATGTGGTGCGATGCGCGCATGATTACAACGCTCCCAGCGGGCAGAGTGTATGTGTGCCGTTCGTGGTCACAAACAAGGGTTATGGCTTGCTTTGGGACAATCCGGCTAAAACGACAGTTGCGTTCGGATTTAATGACTCGACCAATTGGACCTCCGACGTAGGCCAGCGAGTCTCATTCTTTGTAATTGCCGGCAAGACCTACGACGAGATCTACGAGGGCTATCGGCTGCTGACAGGCGATACCCCGATGCTGCCGAAATCAGCCTATGGATATATCCAGTGCAAGCAGCGTTACCGGAGCCAGGCAGAGATACTTGCCGTGGCCAAGGGATATCGCGACCGGCACCTGCCGATCGATGACCTGGTGATTGACTGGTTTACGTACACCAAGATGGGGCAGATGGATATGGATCCGGCCATGTGGCCCGATCCAGTGGGGATGAACAAACAACTGCATGACATGAACTTTCACGTGATGATCAGCGTCTGGCCTCGGTTCGTCCCGGGAAGCCGGTACTACGACTTGATCGAAAAGAATGACTGGTTTGAAAAGATCGCGGATGGGACGCCGACGAACGGCCTGCCGTACGACCTCGCTGGCTCGGACATCGACACGACGAACCCCGATGCAGCGAAGTGGTACTGGAACATCGTCAAGGAAAACTATGTCGCCAAGGGCTTTGACGCGTTCTGGGCAGATGAGACCGAACCAGACCTGAGCCCTGGGAACAGCTACTTCCACGTTGGCCCGGGCACGCAGTTCTTCAACGTGTATCCGCTATTTCACACGGGCGCCTTCTACAACGGCATGCGCCAGGATACGAATCAACGGGCACTGATCCTCGCGCGCGACTCGTATCTCGGGGCGCAGCACAACGGCACGATCTTCTGGTCGTCGGACATCAGCCCGAGCTGGGATGTGCTGAAGCGACAGGTACCAACAGGGATCAACTTCGTCGCTTCGGGGTCGCCCTACTGGAGCACAGATATCGGCGGCTGGCAGGACATTGCAATGCAGCATACGCCGGAACGGACTCCGCTGATTGATCCCTCTGATGCACGGGACAATGTGGGCCACAACGATGATTATCCGGAGCTATACGTTCGATGGTTCGAGTATGGCGCGTTTCAACCGAACTTTCGCACGCATGGTGGGCGGAAATATAACGAGGTCTGGTCCTACGGGAAACAGGCAGAGCCAATCCTGGAGAAGTATCTCAAGCTGCGCTACCAACTTATGCCTTATCTCTACTCACTTGGGCACATGACACACGAGACAGGGGCGCCATTTATGCGTGGGTTGTTCATGGACTTTGGCGACGACCCGAAGGTCGCAAACATTGGCGACGAGTACATGTTCGGACCTTCGCTGCTGGTTGCACCGGTCACGGAGCAGGGAGTCACGAATCGCGAGGTGTATCTACCGGCGGGGACCGACTGGTACAACTACTGGACAAACGAGAAAGTACACGGCGGGCAATCCATTACGGTAAGCGCGCCCATAGACACCATCCCGCTCTTCGTCAAAGCTGGTTCCATCATCCCATTGGGAGCGCCGGTCGAGAGCACGAGCGAGGTGCAGCCGGTTGCCAGGATTATGGTGTATCCGGGAGCAAACGCGAGCTTCGATTTGTATAACGATGATGGAACGACCTACGCGTATGAGCATGGCAAGTTTGAAGTGTCAAAGCTGACATGGGTCGACGGAAGGTTCTCGACGTCTGGCGCGAAGTTTGTAGGCGAAGGCGCGAAAGATCTTCTGGAGGTGGTCGGAGCCCCAAGGTAGATGGCCAGTTGGAGGCATCTCTCTCGTGCGTCCATTAGAATCGCTAAGATGAGCTTTCATGTTCGGCAGAAGCGGGCTATGTCACACATAGCGATAGGACAGGACGGTTTGCTGGTGACGCATCCTGCGGATATTCGTTACCTGTCGGGCTTCACCGGGTCGGCTGGCGCGTTGGTGCTGCATGGCAAGCGGTCAACCCTCTTCACGGATGGGCGGTACACGGCGCAGGCGAAAGCCGAAGCGAAAGGAACAAAGGTCGTTATCGTGCCGAAGGGCGTGTTGGGAGCGGCGAGTGCGGCGGCGGCCGCTGCGGGGCTGAAGCACTGCGGTTTTGATGCTTCGCTAACGACAGTCGCAGCGCTCGAAGCGATGCGAAAGGCCGTTCCGGCAGGTGTGAGGAGGAGCTTTTTTCAGGCGAGTGGTCCGGTGGTGGCAGGTCTTCGCGAGGTGAAGGACGACGCCGAGATCGAGATCATGCGACGGGCGGCATTGGTGGGCTGCAGGCTATTCGACCACATGCTCGAGTTTATCCACGCCGGGTTGACGGAGATGGCGATCGCGGCGGAGTTGGAGTATGCTGCTCGGCTGGCAGGCGCGGAAGCTATGTCGTTTGAGACGATCGTTGCGAGTGGCGAGCGGTCTTCCTTGCCGCATGGTCGAGCGACAGGGTCGAAGTTGCCGAAACGAGGATTTCTAACGATGGATTTTGGAGTGGTGGTGGATGGATATTGCTCCGACATGACCCGGACCGTGCACCTGGGGAAAGCCACCCAAGAGGAGTTCGACGTGTATCACGCAGTGCTGGAGGCGCAGGAGGCTGCGGTAGCGGCAATCTCCGAGGGCGTGATGGCCGGAGATGTGGACGAGGCAGCACGAAGTGTTTTGAGGCGGGCCAAGCTGGACAAGTACTTTACGCATTCGACCGGCCACGGCGTTGGTTTGGAGATTCATGAAGGGCCTCGCGTTGCGGCAGAGCAGAAACAAGTATTGAAACGCGGTATGGTTATTACGGTGGAACCGGGAGTCTATATTCCCGGCAAGTTTGGTGTGCGCATCGAAGACATGGTGCTGGTTACGGGTTCGGCCGGCGAGGTGCTTACGCCGAGCGTCAAGGCATGGACGCAGCTATAGAATTTACCGCCAAGATCGGCGAAGGAAGAGATGTGATGGAAGACGAGAACAATTTCGAGAAGCTGCAGGCGCTGGTCGAGTTTCTGAAGGCGAATGGCGTTGCGGAGTATGAGTCGGAACACGACGGTGAGAAGGTACGGATAAAGTTCGCCTCGGTAGCCGAGCCTGTTACGGCGGGATTCGATGCGTCACAACTTGCGCAGTTGCTGGGATCGCATGCGAATGTTCCTACCCCGGTAGCAGCGGTGAGTGCGGTTGCTTCTATTCCGGAACCTGAGTTGGCGCTGCATACGGTGAAGTCGCCGATTGTGGGGACATTTTATGATTCGCCGTCGCCGGGATCCGCACCATTTGTAAAGGTCGGCGATATGGTCGAGGCGGGGCAGGTGCTTTGTATCGTCGAGGCAATGAAGCTGATGAATGAGATTGAAGCGGACGCTGCGGGAGAGATTGTTGCCCGAATTGCGGCGACTGGACAGCCGGTGGAGTATGGGCAGCCGCTATTCTCAATCAGGACGAGCTAACGTTCTGCGCAGGTTGACAGTGCAGTCGAGCCTCTCTCGATCTCTCCACTCGTCGCGAAGTAGGGGCACCCGGCCTTGAGAGCTGGATAATTCTGAAAGGTACAAATGTTTCGTAAGGTATTGATTGCAAATCGGGGAGAGATTGCGCTGCGGGTGATCAGCGCTTGCAAGGAGATGGGGATACGAACCGTCGCGGTGTATAGCGAGGCAGACCGGAACAGCCTGCATGTACGGTTTGCGGATGAGGCGATTTGTATTGGACCGCCACGGTCGGCAGATTCGTACCTGAATGTGCCTGCGGTGATCTCGGCGGCGGAGATTGCGGACGTAGATGCAATCCATCCGGGGTATGGGCTGCTGAGTGAAAATGCCAACTTCGCAGAGGTTTGCAGGGCGTCGAACATCAAGTTCATCGGGCCTCCGCCAGAGGTCACACGCATGATGGGCGAGAAGTCTACGGCCCGACAGACGATGAAGAAGGCAAAGGTGCCGATCTTGCCGGGGTCAGATGGCGTGATCGCGAACGAGGGCGAGGCGCTGGAGTGGGCGCGAACGGTGGGCTATCCAGTCATCCTGAAGGCTGTCGCTGGTGGTGGTGGACGTGGGATGCGGATCTGCCGCAATGCAGCGGAGTTGCCGGCGATGTTCAACCAGGCTTCCACAGAAGCGGCCAATGCGTTCGGTAATGGCGATATGTACATGGAAAAGTTCATTGAGCGCCCGCGCCACATTGAGTTTCAAGTGCTTGCAGACGAGCATGGGAACGTGATGAGCCTCGGCGAGCGGGAATGCTCGATCCAGAGAAGACACCAGAAGCTTATCGAAGAAGCTCCATCGCTGCAGATTACTCCCAAGCTCCGCGCGGAGCTTGGAAAAACCATTGAGAAGTCGCTGAAGGAGATCGGATACTGGAACGCCGGGACAATCGAGTTCCTGATGGATGAGGATGGCAAGATCTACTTCATCGAGATGAACACGCGGGTGCAGGTGGAGCACTGCGTGACCGAAATGGTGACGGGCATCGATATCGTGAAGGCGCAATTGCGGATTGCGGCGGGAGAGAAGCTGAGCTCGATCATTACGGAGCCGGTAACGATTCGTGGGCACGCGATCGAATGCCGCATTAACGCCGAGCATCCGGAGAAGTTCACGCCGAGTGCGGGCAAGATCACGGCGTTTAACCTGCCGGGTGGCAATGGAGTCCGGGTGGATACAGCGCAGTATGCGGAGGGCGTGGTGCCGCCGTACTATGACTCGCTGATTGCGAAGCTGATCTGCCACGGTAAGGACCGCGAAGAGGCGATGAACAAGATGCAGCGGGCGCTAAGCCAATTCGTCGTACAAGGGATCCATACAACGATTCCGCTGCACCAGAAAATCTTTGCGGATGAGGAGTTTCGGTCGGGGCAGTTCGATACGAAGTTCATGGAACGATTCTTCGAGCGCCAGGCGGGGCGCTAGGCGCGGCTCACCAGACGGCCCGCTGGTAGTGCTTTCGATTGTCTTCGTAGGCTGAGATGAGGTAGGCGAGTGCGTTGGCTTTGGCCTGCGCGACGATGATGTCATCAAAGGGATCGCGTATCCAGCCCTTTCTCAGTACTGAATGTACATTGGCTGGTATGGGCCTTATGCGAAGTTCCATTCCCATCTCAAAGCTCTATGCGATTGTCGACGCGGGCGTGTTAGCCGCGCATGCCTTGAATTTGAAGGAGTTTGCTGAGGAGTTGAGGGCTGGTGGAGTGACGCTGCTCCAATATCGGGATAAGGAAGGCGGCCCGCAGACGGTGCTGCGGAACGCGTCGGCAATTGCAGAGGTATTCGCGGGAGGCGAAGCCACTCTGATCCTGAATGATCGGGTTGATCTGGCAGTGCTGGCACAGTGGGATGGAGTGCATGTCGGACAGGGGGATATATCCCCGGAGGACGCAAAAACGGTTTTTGCTTCTTTGAAGGCCTCCACATCTCAGAGTCCAGAAGTGGGGCGCCGTGCTTCTGCGCTTGGCATCGTGGGAATCTCCACGCATACAGACGAGCAGGTACTTAAAGCGAATGTCGGCATAGCAAATTATGTTGCGATAGGACCAGTGTTCTTCACCGGTACAAAGCTCGATGCGACTGCAGTGGTGGGACTCGAAGGCGTGCGGCGGGCGCGAGCGCTTACGACAAAGCCGCTGGTGGCGATTGGCGGCATTACACGGGAGAATGCGCGAAGCGTGATTGATGCGGGAGCGGATTCGGTGGCGGTGATTAGTGGACTGTTGGTCAAGGGCGAGACTGTCGAGCAGGCAGCTCGGCACTTTCTGGAAATTTTGGGGTAGCGGCGTTTTGCTGTAGAACAATGGAACGTGACAATTCCGGTAAAGATAAAGACAGGAGCAGGTCTTCCGCTCTCGGCGGAAGTTGGCAAAGTTCCTCATTCAACCGATCCGCGTCTCGTGCAAGACATGGGGCTATTCTCTGCAACCGCGATCGTCATGGGGTCGATGATCGGGTCGGGGATCTTTATTGTGTCGGCGGACATGTCGCGGACGCTGGGGTCGCCGGCGTTGCTGATCGCGGCGTGGCTGGTAACAGCCGCAATGACGATCATTGGTGCGCTGAGCTACGGTGAGTTGGCGGCGATGATGCCAAAAGCAGGCGGGCAGTATGTCTATCTGCGGGAGGCGCTGGGACCGCTTTGGGGTTTCCTCTACGGGTGGACGCTCTTCCTTGTGATCCAGACAGGGACGATTGCCGCTGTGGGCGTGGCGTTTGGGAAGTTTCTAGGAGTGTTTTTCCCCTCGGTGAGCACAAAACACTGGATCTGGCATATTGGCTCGGGGAATGTGGGATTGAGCACAGCCAATCTGGTCGGCATTGGCATCATTACGCTGCTGACGTTTGCGAACACACGCGGCGTACGGCTGGGTGCGGCAGTGCAGAACGTGTTCACTTCGGCGAAGATTCTGGCGCTGGCAGCGGTGGTGCTAGTTGGAGTGCTCGCAAAGAACGCGCTTGCCGTAGCAACTAATTTCGGTGTTGGGTGGCATCGATTTTGGGTGGGATCGGGTCTGAGAACCAGCCACGCGGTGCAGGTTGGTTCTGGCGGGCCGACGGTTCTGGTGGGTGTGCTGACGGTCATTGCAGTTGTGCAGGTAGGATCCTTGTTTTCAGCGGACGCATGGAACAACGTGACCTTTACAGCGGGGGAGATCAAGAACCCTAAGCGGAATCTGCCGCTCTCGCTGGCGCTGGGTACCGGTGTGGTCCTGGCGCTCTATCTGCTTTGCAATCTTGTCTATTTGAGCGTGCTGCCGCTGGCGGGAGACGCGAATGCGTCAACGATTGCAGGGCGCGGGATCCAGTTTGCTTCCGAGGATCGGGTTGCGACCGCGGTCATGGAGGTTGTCTTCGGAAGCCTGGGCGCGAAGCTGATGGCGGGAGCGATCCTGATCTCCACTTTCGGCTGCGTGAACGGCATGCTGCTCGCCGGAGCCCGCGTTTATTATGCGATGAGCCGCGATGGGCTGTTCTTCAAGGGCGTAGGCAAGCTGAATCCGAAGTCGAATGCGCCGGTGAACTCGCTCTGGCTGCAGTGGGCGTGGACCTGCCTCCTGTGTCTCTCAGGGAGCTACGGGCAGTTGCTGGACTACGTGATCTTTGCGGTGCTGGTGTTTTATATTCTGACGATTATGGGTTTGTTTGTGCTGCGCCGGACGCGGCCAGACGCTCCAAGACCATACAAGGCATTCGGATATCCGGTGCTGCCGGCGCTGTATATCGTGATGGCTGCGTGGATTTGTGTTGTACTCTTGCGATACAAACCTCAGTACACATGGCCGGGATTGATCCTCGTTTTATTGGGAATTCCCGTATATCTAGTGTGGAAGCGGATGGGAACGGCCATGACGCAAGAGCCAGGGTTTTGACAACCATGCAAACGTAGTCATCTGTATAACTGTTTAGAAACAAGGGAGAATCAGGCCACGATGGGCAATTTGCTTGCGAAGAAGACAATGAACTCCTTGATGGCGGAGGCCAATGAGGAGGGTTCGCAGACGCTGGAACGTTCGCTTGGACCATTCTCACTGACCGCGCTGGGCATCGGCGCTGTGATCGGCGCCGGGATCTTTGTGCTGAGCGGACTGGGAGCGACCACCGCAGGTCCGGCCCTTATGCTGGCGTTTGTGCTTTCAGGGCTGGGATGCGCCTTTGCGGGACTTTGCTACGCGGAGTTTGCGGCGATGATTCCGCTGGCTGGTTCGGCCTACACGTATGCGTATGCGACTTTGGGCGAAATCTTTGCATGGATCATCGGTTGGGACCTGACGCTCGAGTATGCGATGGGCGCGAGCACGGTAAGCTCGGGCTGGTCGAATACGTTTGTGGAGTTCCTGGCAATCTTTCATCTGAAATTTCCGCTCTGGCTGGCTTATGACCACTGGACAGGGCTAAAAAAGGCATTTGATATCGTGGCGCGGCAGTCAGTGCATGCGACCAATCCTGATCTGGTTCCGGGAACCAAGGGATTCAGTGATGCGCTTTCGCTACTGGTTTCGGCTCCACCAGCCGGTCTTACAGCACAGGCGCATTCGCTCTTGAATGCTCCGCATGTCTTTGGCGTGGAGATCGGATTCAACCTGCCTGCGTTTCTGATCGCGCTGCTGATTACAACAGTGCTGGTGATCGGGATCAAGGAGTCGGCAAACTTCAATGCAGGCATCGTGGTGCTGAAGGTCGCTGTAGTTTTGTTCGTGCTCGGACTTGGATCGCACTACGTGAATAGAGCCAATTGGGGTTCCGACTGGCACACGTTCGCGCCCTTCGGCTTTGGTGGCATTGGGCTGGCAGCGGGGCTGGTGTTCTTTTCGTACATCGGCTTCGACGCGGTGTCGACAACGGCGCAGGAGGCGAAGAACCCGCAACGGGATATGCCGATCGGCATCATCGCTTCGCTGGCTATCTGTACGCTGCTTTATATTGGCGTGGCGGCGGTGCTGACAGGGATGGTTTACTGGCCGGAGATCAATATCGAAGCTCCAATCTCGCGGGCATTTCTCGATAGGAACTTGAATACGGCAGCAAACGTGATCACTGTTGGCGCGCTTGCCGGGCTCACCAGCGTGATGCTGGTGATGCTGCTGGGACAAAGCCGCGTGCTGTATTCGATGGCAAAAGACGGCTTGCTGCCAAAGAGTTTTTTCGCGGCGATTCATCCGCGGTTTCGAACTCCCTGGAAGGGAACGATTTTAGCTGGATTGTTGGCAGCGATCGTCGGGTCGGTTACGCCGATCGATGCAATAGGGAAAATGGTGAATATTGGTACGCTGTTTGCGTTTGTGATCGTATGCATTGCAGTGATCGTGCTGCGGCGAAAAGATCCGGAGCGCGCAAGACCCTTTCGAACTCCGTTTGTGCCACTGGTGCCCATTCTTGGCATCCTGTTCAACGGTTACATGATGATCGAGTTGGGCAGGGCGAATTGGATTCGGCTTATCGCCTGGATGGCAATTGGGCTCGTGGTGTATTACTTCTACGGCAGGAAGCATAGTAAGTTGCAGCAGGCGTTGGTGGCTGCGGGAAAGTAGATTAGTTGAATCAGGCACAGAGAAGCCCGGCTATGTGCCGGGCCTTTCTATCTTTGGTGTATGAAGGGCATTCGTGAGAGTCGCTCAAAGCGAAGCAACAATCTAGTCTCAATGCGATCGGGTCGACGGCTACACGAAATTCCCACGACTGCTGATCGAGGCTGCCTGAAACTACTTCGTGGGAGGTGTAGGGGAATTGGAGGTTTGGCTTGCAGGCGGAGCATTGGTGGAGTTTGTCGGCGCCGGTGAGTTTGGTGCTGGAGCTTGTTGTACAGGAAGAGTGACCTGGTCGGTGGCTGTGGGATCGTCACGAAGGCGAACGTAGAGGGTTGTGTCGGTTGTGTGCTGGGCTGCTTCAGAAGGGTGGGGGATGGTTATAGAGTTACCAACGAACCCTTCGGGAACGGAGACTGGAGCGCTAAAAGCCTGGTCGGTGGAGAATGAATCTACAAGGTAAAGGTCGGTGCCTTCGATGGTGCAGGGCTGCTGGCGAGCGTGGCCGCAGTGGAGATCAGTGAGTGTGGGCAGGCGCACGAGTGTGGCGAGAGGAAGCCAGTCGCCCGTCGTGCCGTCCGCCGAGACGGCGCGAAGGCGGAGCGGACCAAAGGCCGACGGGCCAAAGACCTTCAGTGGTTCGAACGTTGCAAGGACGGTATGTTTGTTTTGCAGAACGAGTGTGCCGTCGGCGATGCTGAGTTTGGCATGCAGCGAATCGTCCATACTGGCGACCTCAATCTGCTGCCCGCGGGGGTAAATGTCAGGTGCTTTCAAAAAGAAGGTGAGCTTCTGGTTGAGCGGAACGTCGTCAGGTGACAGACGGATGGCGGAAGCCTTCTGTTGTCCTGGACCATCGCTTGAAACGCCCTTGCTGAGAAGTGTGACCACTGGCCGAGAGCCATCCACCGTAACAGGAAGGGTGAGGGTGCGACCGTCCTTGAGGGTAGCGGTCGCGATGAATTTATCGCCCGAAGAAAGCTTTGAGGAGGAAGCCTTTGGATCACCTGCTTTCGCGTCGATGGCGAGCGAGAGGTGTGTCTTATCATCGGCCTGAGCGCTTGCATTCTGGGGGGCAGAAGGGAGAAGGATTAGACCCTTCATCTCGATCTGTTTGACCTGGTCGAGACTGGTGCCAACGAGAATGGCAGTGGAATCGCCCGCGTGGATGCTCAGGCTCTCGAGCTTGGCTGGCTCGGAGTAGGTCTTGGCCGTGACGTCGTCCAACGCCGGTGTTCCGTACTGCTTTATGGCAAGCTGCACGTTATCGGATTTCAGCGACTTCAGCGGCAGAGTCAGGGAGATCTCTTCAGGCTTCTCAGCCGTCTTCCACGCGAGTTTGGTTTCGGTTCCGGGAACGGAGTCGGAGATGATCGCCTCGATGCAGGCGGTGCCGGAGGAGGTAAGGGTGAGGTGGTTGTCCTGGCCGATAATGAGTGGGTCAGTGGTGACAAGTTTCCAGCCCTTGCCTGGAACGTTCTGCAAGGGCAGAGTCGGTCCGGTGAAGTGATCAAAGCCCCACATGCCTGTAATGGTTCCCGTGAGGCCTGTCGGCGAGTTCTTGTTGGCAGCAGCGACGTCTAAGGCAGTGGGAGTAGGCGGCTTAGGCAAAGCTTTCGCTGCATCGGCCCTATTCACATCAGACTTATCAATGGTTGTGGTGACAATGTCTTTGTCGTCTGCAGTCGATCCGGGTTCAGCTGCAGGTTGGCCAAGCGGAAGCGTCTGGCGCTGTGGCTTGGGGGCAAGTACGAGACCGCCGCGGAAGGCGTCCGGAGTGAGCGGGATGTCGGCGATGCGGGTTGGTGCGTTTACATGAAGCAGAAGTTCATGTGCAAAGCCGGTCGAGAAGACGAGCGGCGCGCCTTCAAGGCCGAGAGTCAGATCTGGCCGAAGCAGACACGCTACCTGTTTCGCATCAGAAGGACGGAGGGGCGGCGGAACTGCGGTTTGTATGGCGGGAAGACCAATGACAATGACCGATTTAGGATTGTGGAAGGATGGCGGAGCGTTCAGTCGTAGATTTAGATGCTGCTGCTCCGGGAAGCCAATTGCAGGGATGTATTGGTACTGCGCAGTGTGCAGGCTCGCCGTAAGGCGGACCAAATCGACAACCGCACCGACGTACGCGCTGTAGAGGCCGCCGCCGACGGCCTGGGTGTAGCTCGCCTGATTGATGAAGTCACTCGTTGGACCGTTCGAAAGGGCAGAGGCGATCGTCTGACCGTGACCGTCATCGAGGAGCAGCTGGTTGCCGGACTGCGTGAGGCAGTTGTACTGAGCGTCAACAGGCTGCTTGAAGCATGCGTCGTTGGGCTTGAGGGCAAGGGTGCGTGCGAGCAGGGTGGAGTGTTCCGATAGCGACTTGGCATCCGTGGGATCGATCGTGCGCATGCTGCTCAGGTACTTCTCAATCCGGGCCTGTTCGAAGCCAGCTTCGTTGAGGTCCTGTGAGGCGCGGACAAAGATGCCGGGACGACCTTTTACGGCAGATCGGAGAGTGCTGTAGTCCCCGCCCGTCTCCGGTGCAAGAAAGAGGATGACTTGCTGAGCCTCTTCGGGAACGGTGATGAAGACACCTTCGGATTGGACATCACGATTCCAGGTCTCAATCCGGGTGAACCAGCTGTCGGGCGGCGGGTTGGTAGTTCCGCGAAGAAAAGCGGCGACCAGGAGGTACTTTACAGATTGCGTTGCGGGGAAATCGGGATGCAGCCAAAGCTTATCGCCAGGTTTCAGGTTTGGTACCTGGGCAATGGGCAGAGTGACACCGTCCCGCGTAACGCGCACATCAACTTTTGGCCCGGAGAGATCGAATCGCGCCGGGTCAGCGCACCAGGCGGAGGAACACAGGAGAACGGCGGCTAGACTCGCGAGGAGGGACAAGCGAAGCGGGTTGGCCATAGCTCCATTCTAGATGCGTCAGGGTGGATGTGCGAGACCCTGAGCTGCTATTGACAGAGCCCGAATGGAGGGCAAAGGCGATGCCGACACCAGCTTTACTGAGGCAGAAGCCTGGTCTGTATGGAACAGAGACGGTCTCGCCAATACCGCAGTCTGCGCAGCAATTCAGAGCGCGGTTGTAGCGAAGAGATTCTCTCAGATCTGCGGCAGAAGATTGGGTGCACCTGCCTCTCGGAGTAAAAGCTTGGGTTGTAAGGCATGGCTCAGGACTTCAGTGCTTGCTCGATGGCGGCAATCACGAGGGGGTCGTCCGGAACGATCTCCGGCGAGAAACGTTCGATGACACGACCATTGCGGTCGACCAGGAACTTCTCGAAGTTCCAGAGGAGCTCGGGTTCCGGATTTGGTGTCATGCCAAAGCTCACAAGGCGTTGCCGAAAGACGCCTGGCTCTTTTGCGACTGCCTTGGGCTTTTCAGCGACAAGTTCCTTGTACAGGGGGTGGCTTTCAGGGCCGCTAACAGTAATCTTCTGAAACATAGGAAAGGTGACGCCGAAGCTGCCTTTGCAGAATCCGGCAATCTCTTCATTGGAGCCGGGTTCCTGACCGGCAAAGTCGTTTGCTGGAAAACCGAGGACCTCGAGTCCATCGGCCTTGTGGCGGGCGTAGAGCTTTTCGAGAGCATCATACTGCGGTGTAAGGCCGCACTTGGAGGCGGTATTTACGATCAGAAGCACTTTGCCCCGGTAGCCGGAAAGCGATGTGCCTTCGCCTGTAATCTTGTTTACGGGAATGTCGTAGAGGTTTGCCATACTTGCAATCGTACTCGGATCAACGCAGCTGATCGAGTGGTATGTGAATTTCAAATGGCAGTGCAGTTGAAGGATTCAACAGACCAGTTACCATAGAAGTTACATGGCAATTAGTGATGTTGTATTCGGGAAGCCCCTAGCCACAAGTGAAGAACGCGCCGAGAGTATAGGCGTTGCCGCCGGAATTCCGATCTTCGGGCTTGATGCCCTGACGAGTGCAGCGTACGGGCCGGAAGCGGCGATGGCCTTGCTGATCCCATTGGGAATTGCGAGCACGGGTTACATCATCCCTATCATTTCATCGATACTCATCCTGCTGGTGATTGTGTTCTTCAGCTACCGGCAGACCATCGCGGCGTATCCGACCGGTGGCGGTTCGTATACGGTGGCAACTGAGAACCTGGGCGAGAAGGCTGGACTGCTTGCAGCCGCGGCGCTCATGATCGACTACATCCTGACGGCAGCGGTCGGCATCTCGGCCGGCGTCACGGCGCTTACATCGGCAGTCCCAAGCTTGCAGCCGCATACGCTGCTGCTGTGTCTTTGCATCCTTGCAGTTCTGGCGATGGTGAACATGCGCGGCGTGAAGGACACGGGAGCAGCGTTCATGCTGCCTACATTGCTCTTCATCGCAACGCTGCTCACAACGATCGGCGTGGGCGTGTTCAAGGCAGTGACGATGGGTCCTCATCTTCAGCCCGTTGAGCCGCTACCTCACGAACCGTTGGCCCATGGAACATTTATCGGGCTGGCGCTGATATGGCTGATAATGAAAGCATTTTCGAGCGGATGCGCAGCGATGACCGGAGTTGAGGCCGTGTCAAACGGCGTGATGGCATTTCGCGAGCCTCGATCAAAGAACGCACAGATTACCTTAACGATCATCATCAGCATCCTGATCGTGCTGCTGTTTGGAACGGCGTGGCTGGCAAAGGCCTACGGGATCATGGCAATGAACCCGAACGATTCAAACTTCCAAAGCATGTTGAGTATCCTGGTAGCCGCGGTATTTGGGCGTGGCTGGTTTTACTACACGACGATGGGCAGTGTGCTGCTGGCTTTGGCTCTAAGCGCGAACACCGCGTTTGCGGATTTTCCCAGATTGACGCGCGCAATCGCCATCCACGACTACCTGCCGCATGTGTTTATCCTGCGCGGAAGGCGCTTGTTGTTCTCGCATGGAATCTATGCGCTGACTGGATTCACGGCGCTGATCCTGATTCTGTTTGATGGTGTGACTGACCGGCTCATTCCGCTGTACGCGATTGGAGCGTTCCTGGCGTTTACGCTCTCGCAGGCGGGCATGGTGGTGCATTGGCACAAGTTGACCGGCGAACCTGGGCATGAGCACAAAGGCCGGATCTGGCACATGTTCGTGAATGGTGTGGGCGCGGTGGCAACCGGACTGACGACGCTGGTGGTGTTGGCATCGAAGTTCCTTGACGGAGCGTGGGTGACTGCGCTTCTGGTTCCAACGCTGATCCTGATCATGTACAGCGTCAAACGGCACTACACGCGTGTGCATTCAGAGATGGTGGACCGAACCCCAATCAATCTGGAAAATTTGACGGAGCCGATCGTCGTCATCCCGATGGCGCAATGGGATCGCATTACGGAAAAGGCGCTGCGTTTCGGACTCCTGCTTTCAAAGGAAATAAAGGTAGCCCATGTGTACTCCGAAGATGACCCGGATACCTTGGTGAGTTGCTGGGAGGAGATGGTAGCCGATCCGTTGAAGCATGAAGGTAGGCAGGTGCCGGAGTTGGTGCGAATTCAATCCTCATACCGATTCATCATTGCGCCGCTTATGGATTACATTCTCGGCCTGGAGCGAGATAATCCAGACCGGAAAGTGGCGGTGCTTCTGCCTGAGCTGGTGGTACGGCACTGGTGGGAAAATGCGCTGCATGGTCAACGAGTTCAATTGCTGAAACTGCTCTTGCTGTTACGCGCGAAACAGCGGGTTGTGGTGATCAACATCCCGTGGTACCTGTGAGTGAAGATGCTGCAGTCCCTTCACTGGGCAGTGTAAAGCGTTTTAGATAACTTACTTCCAGCTATCTCCCGATGCGACAAACAGAGGGCAAATCTCCGCCTCAGGTGCATGGGCCCACTCAAACTATGGACGATTGTTAGACAAGAACGGCAACCGGCTTTCGCCATGTGGGTGAAAGGCTTCGGAGCCGGGCGACTGCGGTGGGAATAACTTCGAGAGCGTAGTCGATTTCTTCGGCGGTGGTAAGGCGACTGAGGGAAAATCGAACGCTCGCTCGGGCACGGGCCGGGGAGAGGCCCATGGCGGTGAGGACATGGGAGGGTTCGGTCGCGCCTGATTGACAGGCGGAGCCACCGCTGACTGAAAGGCCTTTCAGATCAAGGGCGATGACGAGGGCTTCGGCCTCAACGTGATCGAAATAGAGGTTGGTGGTGTTGGCCACGCGAGGCTCGCCGAACCCGTTGACGCCGCATTCTTCGATGGTGGTAGTGAGGGTGCGTTCCAGGCGGTCGCGGAGGTTTGCTAAAGCAGCTGCATTAGGAGAGCCGGGAGATCGGGCGGGGGCAAGCTCACTTGCGCTCGATGCCCAGCTCGGCCCGATAGTCCGGGGCAAAGATGTAGCACCAGACTCGCTTGCAGCTTCATTATTAGTCAACCAGACTTGGGCCAGTTCGGCGGCGCGGCCGAGCGCAACAATCCCCGCGACATTTTCAGTGCCGGGACGGCGTTGACGCTCATGCGATCCACCGAAAAAAAGCGGGCTCAGGCGAACGTTGCGGCGGCTGAAGAGGATGCCCGTGCCTTGCGGAGCGTACATCTTATGGCCTGAGATGGAGAGCAGGTCGACGTCTTTCAACGCACCCAACTTGGAGCAGTCGAGAGGAATCTTGCCTGCTGCCTGCACCGCGTCGGTATGGAAGAGTGCGCCGTGTGCGTGAGCGATGGCAGCGAGTTCAGCGATGGGTTGGATGACGCCGGTCTCGTTGTTCGCGAGCATAATGCTGACGAGCTTAGTGTGTGGGCGAAGGGCCGTTCGGAGAGACTGAGGCTCTACATGTCCCTGCGGGGTACAGCCGAGAAAGGTGACTTCTATGCCGCGGTCGCGCAAGGCTTCGGCAGCGTGAAGGACGGCGTGATGTTCGCTGCTGGTGGTAATTAGGTGGGCAGGTTCGCCGGAACTGAGGTAGGGCTGAAGAACGCCAAAGAGGGCGAGGTTGTCGCTCTCGGTGCCGCCGGAGGTGAATACGATTTCAGACGAGCGGCAGTGCAGAAGTGCGGCTACGGACTCACGGGCGTGATCAACGGCCGCGCGAGCGTGCTGGCCTTGCTGGTGGATCGAGCTGGCGTTGCCGAAATGCTCGATCCAAAATGGCCGCATGGCATCGAAGACCTCGGGGAGCAGAGGTGTCGTGGCGTTAGCGTCCATGTAGATTCGCCGCATAGGAGCAGTTTACGCCGTTCTGGTAGGGTGGACTCATTCGAGTCTGGTGCGGCACCAAGCTCTTTCACGTGGTTCAACAAGTACAGGCTTTAGACATTCAGGGGATGACATGAAGATGATGGCAAGACGGATGATGCTGGTTATGGCGATGGTCGCTCTTGGCGGATATGCAATGACGAGCAACGCACAAATGAGCGCAGCCCCCAAGTCTGGCGCGGGCACCATGGTCGACCCGGCCAAGAGCTTCGACGAAATGCTCACGGGATTTCAGGAGGAGATGATGGGCTTGGCGAACGCGATGCCAGCGGACAAGTACAGCTTCATCCCGAGCGCTGCGGCATTTGCGCCCTCGCAAAAGACCGAGTTTACCGGTGTGCGGAGCTTTGGGTCGATGGTGGTCCATATCGCGCAGGCAAACTACTACTATGCCGGCGCGGTGAGCGGGATGAAGCCGGAAATCGATGTCAAGGCGCTTGGAGACCTGAAGGACAAGGACAAGATCGTGGCGGCCCTCACGGCCTCATTTGTATACACGCACAAGGCAATCGGTACGCTGACTACGCAGAATGCGTTCGAAAGTGTTCATGGCGAGACAACGCGGGCGAGCCTCGCGGGCGGGGTTGTCTCGCATGGCTACGATCACTACGGGCAGCTTGTGGAGTATTTGCGGATGAACGGGATTGTGCCGCCAGCCAGCCAGAAGTAAGTGCTCCAACGTCGCGCGGAGGCCTGTGGTAGACAGGTCCTCCGCACGCGGGTAAAAAGACGAAGCTCGAGTGGGCTTCAAGGGTACAAAAATTGATCGCAGGATTTCTGCGCTGAGGATTTCAGCAAGAAAAGTAAAGGCTGTCGTTCCTATTTAAGCCCGATCCGCCATGGGGACGTAAGGCGCGGGGTAGGCGGGCCCTACGTAATCAGCACGGGGTCGGATGAGGCGGTTGTCGTCGTGTTGCTCGATAACGTGGGCGGCCCAACCGGAGATGCGGCTCAGAGCGAAGATGGGAGTGAACAGGTCGATGTCGATGCCGAGGGTGGTGTAAGTAGAGGCAGAATAAAAATCGACGTTGGCATTGAGCTTCTTCTCTGACTTCACAAAGGCTTCGATCTTTTGCGAAAGGTCAAACCACTTGGTGTTACCTGCGGCTCCGCCGAGTTCTCCGGACATACGCCGGAGGTGCGTCGCGCGCGGATCCTCGGTATGGTAAACGCGGTGACCGAAACCGGATATTTTCTTCTTGTCGGCGAACATCTGCTTGACGTATGCGACGGGATCGGCACCGGCAGCGTCAATGGCGTACAGGAGGCGCATGGTGGCCTCATTTGCGCCGCCGTGGAGCGGGCCTTTCAAGGCGCCTATGGCCCCGGTGATCGCGGAGTGAATGTCAGCCATAGTTGCTGCGATGACGCGGGCAGCGAAGGTACTCGCATTCAGTTCATGGTCGGCATGAAGAATCAGGGCGATGTCGAGTGCGCGGGTGGCAGTGTCGGAGGGCTTTTCGCCGTTCAGCATCCATAGAAAATTGGCGGCATGCGAGAGCGAGTGGTCAGCTTCAACGACGGCTTTACCCTTCCGGATGCGATCGAACACGGCGATGATCATTGCGATCTGTGCCGTGAGGCGGAACGACTTGCGGACGTTGGCATCGTGCGAGCAGGAGGCTTCGTCGGCGTCATATAGGCTGAGAAGCGAGACCGCAGTCCGGAGGACCTGCATGGGTGTGGCATCGGTTGGGACGGCACGGAGGAACTCGATGACCTTGGCAGGCAGGAAACGAGCGGAGGAGAGCTCAACGGTAAATGTAGCGAGTTGAGATTCCGTGGGAAGGGTGCCGAACCACAGGAGATAGGTCGTCTCTTCAAAGGTGGAATGGCTGGCGAGTTCGTGGATGTCGATGCCGCGGTAGGAGAGTACGCCGGCATCGCCATCGATGTAACAGATTGAAGAGGTGGTCGCTACGATGCCTTCAAGGCCTTTCGGTGCAACTGCTGTGGTCATCGAGTAGCCTCTGTGGTGCTAAGTGAAAGTATCTTAGGGTAGCTCAGTAGAGAAACCAATGTCTAAGCAGTGGCCGAATATCGAAATAATGGAGCGTGTCTTCTGACTGCAATTATTGCGCGGCGGTGTTGCGAAGCGACTCGCGCAGAGGAGAGAAGGCTCCAAGCGGGACAGATATAGTTCCGCCGACAATTAGCTGTCCGAGCACGCGGGCGGTGCCGGGTGCGAGCAGGATGCCGTTGCGATAGTGGCCGGTAGAGATCCAATGATGCGGGCGCGTGGGGTGCGGGCCGATGATCGGAAGACGATCTGAGGTCGCGGGTCGAAGACCCGACCACGCGTCGAGGAGGTTCGCGCCGGCGAGTTCCGGAAGAAGATGGATGGCTTGCTGGCGCAACTCGTCGATCTGAGATGCATGGAGTGTTTTGTCGAAGCCGATGTCTTCGACAGTGGCTCCGATGATGGCCTGGCCGGCTCGAGGTCCAATAGTCCGAGGGACTACATAGATGTCTGCGGTGCGGAGTGTGGTGTCTATCTGGAAATCTGCAGGAAGTTCAACAGCGAGCATTTGACCTTTGATGGGAATCACAAGATAGTCCGGGTTGCCGGCCCAAGCGCCGGTGCAGTCGATGAAGTGCGCGGCTTCGATCGTGCCGGACGACGTGGTGATCTCCACGCCGCTAGAGGTGCTTTTCGTTGAGACGACGAGTGTTTGAGCGAGAAGGCGAATTGAAGTGGCGGCTAGCGCAGCAAAAAGCGATGCAGATAGTTGGCGGGGGTCAATGGAGTGCTCGTGAATTAACCGATAAGCCGGCGGCACGGGGAATGTGTTCGCGGATGAGTCGAACAGCGTACCAGCAAGAGGCGCATGACGACTTCCGGACGGTCCAATTGATTGCAGCGTGCGGGAAGTTTGGAAGGGAACTGCAAGCCCCCCAAGAGTCTCGATGCGTTCGAGAAATTGCTCGTAAAGCGCAACGCTGAGCTGAGCGAGCGCGGAGAGTTCAAGGGGATTATGCGGGTCTTGAGCGGCGAGCATTCCTGCGGCTGCCCAGGATGCTTCGCGAAACGGGTGGCCTGATTCGATGACAGTGACACGCAGATTGCGGGCATGCAGTTCGAGTGCGAGAGAAAGGCCGATGACGCCCGCACCGGCGATGCAGATGTCAGAGTGCAGCATAGCTTTAGTCTATGAGCAATCGAGTATAGGATTGGTTAGCAAAATGAGCTCGATGGGAGGGACATATGGAATATAAGCAAGTTGAAGTGGAGCGATCGGTCTCAGGTGCGTTCATTGCCGTGGTTGCCGTAGCGCTGCTCTGCGCACTGGGGGCGCTGGGATGGTGCTATGGATTACAGAACCATGTGAGCATGACTGAGAAGAAGCTGGCAGAGGCGCAGCAGCAGAATGCAGATCTGGTGGCAAAGCTGGATACAACGAACGCGCGGCTGAAAGCGACGACCGAGACTCTGGGCCAGAGTGTGGGCATGACTCAAAAGCAGATCGAGCTGAAGACGCAGGGACTGATGGCTGCGCAGGCAGCCCAGCGGGCTGAAGCCCAGCATCTAGAGCAGCAGCAGGTGGCTACAAGTAAACAGATCGGTGCCGTATCGAACGACGTGGCGACCGTCAAGACGGACGTTGGCGGAGTAAAGACCGATGTGGCCGCCACGAAGAGCGACTTGGAGACGACGAAATCACAGCTCAATCGCGCAGTAGGGGATGCGGGTGTAATGAGTGGCCTGATCGCAACCAACCATGATGAGCTCGAGGTGCTGAAGCACAGGGGCGACCGCAACTATTATGAGTTTGCGCTGCAGAAGGGCGGCAAGCCAACGCTCTTGGCAACGATCAAGCTCCAGCTGAAAAAGGTCGACGAGAAGCATGCACGGTATACCTTGAACGTAAGTGCAGACGACCGCAACATCGAGAAGAAGGACAAAGGGCTTGACGAACCGGTCCAGTTCTACACAGGCAAAAACCCGGTGTTATATGAGCTGGTGGTAAACCAGTTGGATAAGAACAGGGTTTCGGGATACCTCTCAACGCCGAAGGGTTCACCGAAGCCGGCTGAGGCTCCGCAGTAAGCTCAAATGCAGCAGACGCAGAACGGGGGACGCTTTCGGCGTCCCCCGTTCTGCGTTTGCCTGTTGGATTTCTACTTTTTCGTCGCTGCCTTCTTCGCTACCTTTTTGGCTGCCTTTTTCGTTGCCATTTTGCCTGTTCTCCCTGTGATCAAGCGAGTGAGATGCAAGGTGTTCTTTGCAGCTAACGAAGGTATAGTTTTCGGGAAAAAGAGTGTCAAGAAAAATCGAAGATGCAACGCAATTATTTTGTGTCGATGTTGAGTACGCCGATCGCAACATGAGCGCGTTGAGCAGCGATCAGGTCGTGAGCCGACTCTGGATGCGCGCACGTATACTTCGCGATGCGTGGTTGAAGAGGTGTTGTTATGGAGGATGCCGTGATCGTATCCGCAGTGCGGACGCCGGTCGGGAAGTTTCAAGGTGCACTTGCGGAGATGACAGCAGTGCAGCTTGGTGCGCTGGTGGTACGTGAGGCAGTGCGTCGCGCCGGCATCGCTGCTGATGGCGCAGGCAGCAATTTGAATGTAGATGAATGCCTGATGGGGTGCGTACTGAGCGCAGGTCTCGGTCAGAATCCCGCGAGACAAGCGGCGCTGCAGGGCGGGCTTGCGGAAACGGTCGCAGCGCTGACGATCAATATGGTGTGTGGATCGGGCCTGAAGGCCGTGGCGATTGCTGCGCAGTCGATTGCGACCGGGGCAGCGGAAGTTGTCGTGGCCGGTGGTATGGAGTCGATGTCGAACGCACCATATCTATTGCCGCAGGGTCGTAAAGGGTTCCGTATGGGCGATGCGGTGGTAGTCGATTCAATGGTGCGAGATGGGTTATGGTGCGCGTGCGAGGACTTCCACATGGGTATGACCGGCGAACTCGTGGCGGAGAAACATGGCATCACGCGCGAGATGCAGGACGCCTATGCGCTCGAGTCGCACCGGCGGGCGAGTGCGGCATGGAGCGACGGGCGGTTTGCGGCAGAGGTGATGCCTGTGCCGGTTGCAGGAAAGAAAGGCATGGTCAGTTTGGTCGAACGAGACGAGAGCGTGAGAGTAGATGCGTCGCTGGAATCACTTGCTGCATTGCGCCCCGCATTCAAGAAGGATGGGACGGTGACCGCAGGCAATGCTCCTGGGGTGAATGATGCCGCAGCGGCTGTGGTGGTGATGTCCGCCACAAAAGCGGCGGCGATGAATATCGAGCCGATGGCCACAATCCGGGCGCAGGCGGCGAGTGGGGTCGCGCCGCGCTGGGTGATGCTGGCTCCGGTAACCGGAGTGCAGAAGGTTCTGGCACGTGCGGGATGGCAAATTGATGAGGTGGACCTGTTTGAGTTGAACGAAGCATTCAGTGTGCAGGCCCTGGGGGTGATGAAGGAGTTAGGCATTGGGCCGGACCGGGTGAATGTAAATGGCGGAGCGGTGGCGATAGGCCATCCCATCGGTGCGAGTGGGGCGAGGGTGTTGGTCACGCTGCTGCATGAGATGAAACGAAGAGATGTAAAGAAGGGAGTGGCAGCATTGTGTCTTGGCGGAGGAAACTCGGTGGCGATGGCGCTGGAGCGGTAATTTGCATCAACTAGAGTTAAGCTGCGCGATGCTCACCTAGTAACCCGGAGAATTCAATGAACACCTTTAGTCGCCGAAACTTTACGAAACTCTCTGCGTTTGCCGCTGCCGCGCAATCGTTGCCCTCGTTTGGACAAGATCAGAAGCCGTTCCGTTTTGCTGCGGTGGGGCTGGGTACAATCTCCGACATCTTCATGAAGGCATGTGCGCAGTCAACGAAGTGCAAGGTCACGGGTCTGGTGAGCGGCCACGCCCCTGAAAAGGCTGCAAAGTACAAAGCAATGTACGGCATCCCGGACAGCTCGGTCTACAGCTACGAGAACTTCGATCAGATTGCTCATGACCCTAAAATCGATGCGGTGTACATCGGACTTCCGAACAGCATGCATGCGGAGTACACGATTCGCGCAGCAAAGGCAGGCAAGCACGTGCTGTGCGAGAAGCCAATGGCGATCTCTTCGGCTGAATGTCAGACCATGATTGATGCCTGTAAAAAGGCAAATGTGAAGTTGATGATCGCGTATCGCGTCCATTACGATCCGATCTGGATGCGCGTGAAAGACCTTGCGCGGTCTGGAGCTATCGGCGATATACAGGAATTCCAGGGCGGCTTTCGAGCGTTCTTCAAGGCAGGCCAGTGGCGACTCGACCGGGCGCTCTCCGGCGGCGGATCGTTGATGGATTTGGGGATCTATCCGCTGAACGCAATTCGATGGATTGCTGAAGAAGAACCAACAAGCTTTGCCGCGCAGATTGCAACGAAGACGCCAGGCCCTAGATTTGCGTCCGTCGAGGAATCGATTGAGTTCAGCCTAAAGACACCGTCGGGAGTGTTGGCCTCGGCAGGTTCGTCCTACGGCGTGAGTGGCGACAACTACTTGACTATCTTCGGCACAGACGGCCACCTTCGCATCAGTCCGGCGTACGGGTATCAGGGCGTGAGGTTTGCCGGGGAAACAAAGACCGGTCCGATCGACGAGACGAGCAAGGGCGTAATGCCGTACCAGTTCACGCTCGAGGCAGACCACCTTGCAGACTGCGTTCGTAACAATACGGAGCCCAAGACTGCTGGAGACGAGGGATACAAGGACCTGGTAGCGATGGAAGGAATTTATAAAGCGGCGGGAGCGCCAATCGCGTGAGCAAAGTCAGTGATCTGATCGCGCGTTCACGAAAGGAAGCGCTTGCAAGCTCATGATGATCTTGAAGATTTCTTTGCGATTCGACGAGCGCGTCTGGATTGTCCTT
>CAHJWN010000008.1 GCA_903642265.1 Acidobacteriaceae bacterium
GGGCTTCGTAGAGCGGGACGGTGCCGATGGGGACGGGCGAGTGGCGCAGGATCTGCTCCCGAATCATAGGAATATCCCCGCCTGTAGACAGGTCCATGACGGTGTCCGCGCCAAAGTGGACGGCGGTGTGGAGCTTACGGAGCTCTTCATCGACGTTCGAAGAGAGGGCGGAGTTGCCGATGTTGGCGTTGATCTTGCAGAGCGACTCGACGCCGATGGCCATGGGCTCGAGCTCAGGGTGATTGATGTTCGCCGGAATGATCATGGTGCCCTTGGCGACCTCAGAACGAACGAGTTCGGCGGCGATCTTTTCCTTGTGGGCGATGAAGGCCATCTCCTCGGTGATGAGGCCTTTGCGGGCGAAGTGCATCTGGCTCATGTTGGTGTCGCCGGTGCGAGCAGCTTCGGCCTTACGGGCGACGATCCACTCGCCGCGCGGGGTGGGAACGGGGTAGTCGTTGCCGGTCAACTGCTCGTTCGGGGCCGCGTGATGGCCGTTGCCGTTTCCGTTCGAATGTCCGCCATTACCAAGTCCGCTCATGCATCTCCTAAGTTATTTCCGCTATCCATTCTTGCTGGTTGTCGCGCTGTTCCCAAAGTATACGCCGCTCAATCTGTGTACCGTGGTGGCCGGAAAAAGGCAGTTGCAGTCATCAAAAGCCATGGCGTTTTTCACGTCGGCATCATTTCATTATCTGCAGCTTCGCCAGCGGCGTAAACTGTTACTAGCTATGAGCAAAGCCGGGAAAAAGCCTATTGGGATTATTGTTGCCAGCGTCATTATCCTGGCGACCGTCGCTTACCTAGCCGTCACGTCCATTGGCGCGACAAAGAGCTACTACGTCACAATCACCGAACTGCAAGGAATGGGCGATAAGGTCTACACGCGGCATCTGCGCGTGGCGGGGAATGTGGCTCCGGGCAGCATCAAGCGGGTAGGCACCAATGCGAGCTTTCAATTGATCGAGCAGGGCAAGATGCTGCAGGTAGCGTACCAGGGATCGGAGCCGCCGCCGGATACGTTCAAGGACGATGCACAGGCGCTCGCGGTTGGCACGTATGGGCGTGATGGCGTATTTCATGCGACTCAGTTGCAGGCAAAATGCGCCTCGAAGTACGCTCCGGCCGATACGAAGCCGGGGGCTGCGCCGAAGACTACCGCTGCGGTTTTGCCGGGACTTTAACGTGGGAAGACCCACTATCGCAAGGGCGCGGTGAATGGGGCACATGGATTTTAGAGCGGTAAAAACAGGTCTCCGCCTTCACGATGGATGATAAGGGTAGGGCTGAAGGATTGTGGATCCTTCATCTACTAGTCAAGATTCAGGACTCGGCGTTGATTGCAGAAAGGTTCAAACGATCTGGGTGATGTGAGCGGCGTCGGGATTCTTCGCCGCGCTCAGAATGACAGCCTTCCTATCCAGAGGTGAAGGGTTCCCGGCGAAGTGCAACGCAGATTCCCTCCAAGAATGACGATAAAAACGAGTGCTACTTGCCGCCTAGTGCTTGCAGATAGCGGTAGTAGAAGTCGACTCCGCGGTCGAATGATAGGATGTTGACGTTCTCGTCGCGGGCGTGGGCTCGCTCGTCGTTCGTGTCGATGGCTACTCCGTTGATGCCATAGCTGGGGATACCGGCAGCGATGGTGTACACGCTGTCTGAGGCACCGGTCTCCATCTGCGGGAGGATGGGCAGGCCGGGGTACATCTCGGCCATGACCTTGTGGAGTGGATCGAAGATGTCCGCGCGGAGGGGTGGCGGTGCGGGTGAGACGCGCTCGGTTCCCTTATCGAAGAGGGTGCCGGCGTCATCTTTATATTGAACTTTGATGCCCGAGTCGGCTAGTACCTTGATGAGCGTTTGGCGAGTCTCTTCCTGGGTGTGGCCGGGGAGGATGCGGCAGTTTACGTTGGCATTCGCAAACTGCGGCAGGGCGTTGGGAGCCTGGCCAGCGGAGAGCATGGTCGCAATGCAGGTAGTGCGGACGGTGGCATTATAGCGAGGCGTGGCTTCGAGGCGAGCGAGGGCAGTCGGATCGGGCGGGGTGTTGAGGATGGCGAGCATGTCGGCTGCTGTCTGGGTGTCGCCTGAGGCTTTGTTGATTGCAGCCATCTGGGTGAAATAGGCGCGGGTCACGGCGTTCAGCTCGAAGGGGAACACGTATTTATTGAGGCGGCTGAGGGCGTCGGTAAGTTGGTAGATGGCGCTGTCGCGGGTGGGGAGCGAGCTGTGGCCGCCTGGATTCTGGGTGGACAGCTCGAAGTCGCCGTAGAGCTTTTCGGTGGCTTCGAGAACCATGACGACGGGCTTGCCGGCCTCGGAGTCGATGCCGCCGGAGTCGGGGTTGAGCACGGCGTCGGCCTTAACCAGCTCAGGCTTATTGGTGAGGAGCCAGTCGACACCGTTCGATTTGCCGCCCTCTTCATCAGCGGTTAGGGCCAGAATGAAGTCACGGCTGGGGACGAAGCCCTGCTTTTTGAGGCGGATGAAGTTGGTGACCAGAATGGCGTCCGAGTCCTTCATGTCCTGGGTGCCGCGACCATAAAAGAAGCCGTCTTTCTCGACCAGCTTGAAGGGGTTGGTGGCCCACTCGGCCTGTGGAGCCTCAACGACGTCGAGGTGGCAGATGATCAGGATGGGCTTGAGCGCGCCTCCGGGAGTGCCGCGATAGCGGGCGACGAGGTTCATCTTGCGGGCGTTAGGGCCGGCAAGGGTAAGGTCGGAGGCGGGAAATCCAGCATCAAGCAGGCGCTTCTGCATGGCCTCGGCGGCGGAGGTGACGCTACCAATAGAGTCGGTGGTGTTGATCTCTACAAGCTGCTTGAAGATGGAATGCGACAGCGACTCGGTGGCAGGGTCAAGCGGGGAATTTTGGGCGAAGAGGGTTCCGACTGAGAGCGCGGTGAGAAGGAGCAGGGCGGGATTGAGTTTCATACTTCGGATGACCTCTTCTTATAAGGGTGAAAGCTGGCTGGTTCGGGTTTGTTCATCCCACTGCTCGCGAAAGACTAGGGCGCGATGAATGGGGCACATGGTCGTCCATTACCCGGTCAATTGTCTGAGAGTGCATCACTTTGAACTTAGGGCCAACGAGCGAAAATCAAATCCTTCTTCGTATATATAACCAATACTTTGAAGTTCTGAGCGACGCACCAGTGTGCCTTCGGCAGCAAGTGCCTCCAACAGTTTATTGATTTTCCTCAGCATATCTTCTATTCGCTGCGTCAGCGTCTGACCAGAATTGTTCGAGGCCGCTCTCCTTTAGAATTCGCCAGCCGTCCAGACATATTTTCGGGAGCGCTCTACCTTTCGACTTACAGCTAAACCCTCATAGGAGCTGTTGGGAAAACTGTCATATCTGGCAATGCTACTTCGTACGCGGCTTATGCACCGCGAAACGTCTCGGCCAGGGTGACCACTTCGTACGAGTGTGTTTACCGCTTTACGGTTCTATACTCGCATGGGACGCTATGCTGACGGAAAAGACACAACTCGGAGCTGCGCCTGGGACGGGGCTGGAACCGGCAGCGGAGTTGCGCGCAGTTTCGAAAGTCTACGGAACATTTGCGGCTCTGCGGAACGTCACAGTGGCATTTGAGCCGGGGAGTTGCACGATGGTCCTGGGCGAGAATGGCGCGGGCAAGTCAACGCTGCTTCGGCTGGTTGCGGGATTGATCACGCCGTCCCGTGGAACGCTTCAGGTTCTAGGCGAAGAGGCTGGCGAACGCCGCGGACGCGTTGCGTACATGAGCCATGCGCCAATGCTGTATGACGAGCTTTCGGCGATGGAGAACCTCAAATACTTTGCGGGACTTGGTGCAGGTGGCTGCTGCGATTGCGTGGGTAGTCCGGAGATGGCGCTCAGGGCGGTGGGTTTAGATCCGGCGCTGAAGCGACCCGTGGGTCAGTACTCGCAGGGCATGCGGCAAAGGGCTTCGCTGGCGAGGGTGATCCAAAGCGATCCAGAGCTGTTGTTGCTGGATGAGCCCTTTTCAAACCTCGACGTCGAGTCAGCGCACGCGATGGTCACATTGCTTGCCGATTTCAAATCTTGGCCGGTGTACGGGGCGGATTCCAGTGGTAAGCGGACGCTGATCTTTACGACGCACCAGGCGCGCCTGGGTGAGCCTATTGCCGACCGGACGCTTGCGATGCGTGCGGGCAAGATTGGCTCGGATTCGATGCAGGATGGTGCAGGAGCTTGAGCACGGGCAAAACTGCGAAGACCAACGCCGCAAGGATGCTGGATGCATTAGGGATTCTTTACGAACTTCGGCCGTATCAGGTCGACCTCGATGACCTAACCGCTGTATCAGTGGCGAAAAAGATTGGAATGCCGACTGAGCAGGTATATAAGACGCTGCTGGCGATTACAGGCGCAGGTGAGTATGTGTTCGCAGTCATACCGGGCGACATGGAACTCGATCTGAAGAAGTTGGCGCATGCTGCTGGAGCGAAGAAGGCAGAGCTTGCGGCGCTTAAGGAAGTCGAGCCGCTGACAGGGTACATTCGTGGCGGAGTGACCGTTATGGCGGCAAAGAAGCCGTTTCCGGCGTATGCGGATGAAACGATCGGGATGTTCGATCGAATCTCGATCTCGGCCGGCATGCGGGGGTTGCAGTTGGTGATGGCTCCGGTAGATTACCTGAAGGCGTCGAAGGCGGTGATTGCGGATTTGACCAGGGCCGAGCGTCCAGCAGCACATCAGGCGCCCAGGGCGGCGACGCACGGATGAACTACATTCGCCAGGTGCTCGGCCACATTGGAAAAGATCTGCGACTGGAGTGGCGGTCGCGCGATTCTATTAACGGGATGCTGTTTTTCTCACTGCTCGTAGTGGTGGTGTTCAGCCTGGCATTCGATCCGACGGGAAACCCCACCACAACCCGGCAGATTGCCGGCGGCATCTTGTGGATTGCACTGCTGTTTGCTTCGGTGACGGCGCTGAACCAGAGCTGGACGCGCGAGGTGCGGAACAGCGTTTTGGACGCGCAACGGATGGCTCCGGCACCGGCTTCGGCGCTGTTTCTAGGCAAGGCACTGGCAAACTTTCTATTCGTCTGTGTGGTGGAGTTGGTGATCGCGCCACTATTCATCGTGTTCTTCAACATTCATGCGCTGGGGAACGGCTGGCTGCTCTTTGCGATTATGCCGCTGGGCACGTGGGCGCTGGTGGTGAATGGGACGTTTTTTGCGGCGCTGGGCTTGCGAACAAAGAACCGGGAATTGCTGCTGCCGCTGCTCCTGTTTCCGATCTCGGTTCCGGCGCTGCTGGCAATGGTTAATGCAACGACGGACGTGCTGACGGCAGAGGTAGACCCGATTCAGCCATATTTTTGGATCAAGCTGCTAGCGGCATACGATATTGTTTTCACGACGGTATGCCTGCTGCTGTTCGAGACAATTTTGAACGCGGAGTAGGCCCGCGGGGCGATAGACTAATGATGTGCAAATTGCCAGCAAAACCAGAACTATAGTGCCGCGGGTCGCGACTGCGACGTGGTTTGTCGTAGCGCTGGTGGTGCTTGGAATTGGATTCCGGCAGGCGATCTTCCTGGTGCCGAAGGAATCGAGCATGGGGGATCTGCAGCGGATCTTCTACTACCATGTGCCTTCGGCAATCCTGGGGATGATTTTCCCGTACATCAATTGCGTGGCGTCGCTTGCCTTCCTTTACTGGCGCAGACGCGATCCATGGAAGGCACTTGGTGCGGATGCGCTGGCCGTTGCTTCGGCGGAGGTAACGCTGATCTTTGTAACAATCGGGCTGGTGACGGGATCGTTGTGGGCCAAACCGGCGTGGGGCGTATGGTGGGCGTGGGATGCAAGAACAACAACCTTCCTGGCGCTTTGGCTGCTGTTCGCCAGCTACCTCATTACGCGGAAGTTTGCCGGCGCGACAAGTGAGGGGCACACGGTCGCGGCGGTGATCTCGATCTTTGCGGCGATCGATGTGCCGATCAGCTTCATGTCGATCCGCTGGTGGCGTACGCAGCACCCGGCCCCTGTGTTTGAGAGCGGCAATCTAGATCCGAGCTTCTGGCCAGGGATCTTATGGAATCTGGCGGGTTGGGCACTGTGGGGTTTTTTGGCGATGGGGCTGCGCTATGCGCTGGAACGGCGGCGGCAGCGGGTGCAGGAAGAGCGCGCGCTCGAAGCCATCGAAGCTTCTCTGGAAATCACGCAGTAATGGAGACCGCGCAGTGACCTGGCATAACTTCTTTACGCTTCCCTTCTATACGTATTCTCACAACCTGGTTTATGCCTATGCGGCGGTGTGGATTCTGCAGGGCGGGTACCTGGGTTGGATAGCGCGAAATTGGGTGCGATCGGGACGGCGGTAGCTGCGCCGGACAAAAAGCAACGAAGCCGTTGATCTGGCTTCGTTGTCCGAGGAGATATGCATTTGAGGTTCCGACGTCATCGTGTCGATGCCGCGAGAATCTCCTCTCCTATAACCCTGCGCGCATTGGAAGTTTCGGTCCGCCTGAACTTTAGTCGCTTAGGCCATTACGAAGGGCGAGACTGTGCGATCCTCGTGGTCAGAGTGGCTTGGACAGCAACCTCTTCGATACTGCTAACATGCAAGGATTCGGCGTGATGCGATCACGCTGCCCTGCACCTGCCTATGACAAGCCTCCATCCGATAGCCCTAACCATATTCTGTGCGGTGTTCCTGCTGGTGACATTGGCAGGCTTCTGGGCGGCGCGGTGGCGAAGACCGGCCGCGGGAATGCATTCACTCGAGGAATGGGGGCTGGCAGGAAGGAGCTTCGGAACGTGGGTCACATGGTTCCTCATTGGCGGCGACCTGTATACCGCGTACACGGTAATTGCGGTTCCGGCGGCGCTGTATGGCGCAGGCGCGATGGGATTCTTTGCGGTACCGTACGCCGTGATTGCGTATCCGTACATGATGGTGGTGCTGCCCAGGCTTTGGAAGGTCTGCCATCGGCATGGATACATTACGTTTGCTGACTTTGTCGCCGGACGCTACGGGAATCGATGGCTGACCGTGGCAATCGCTCTTACAGGCATCCTGGCCCTGATGCCGTACATCGCGTTGCAACTTGTGGGCATGCGGGTGGTGATTGCGGCGCTGGGGGTGAAGGGCGAGTGGCCGCTGGCAGTCGCGTTTGTGATCCTGGCCGCGTACACGTACTCGAGCGGGTTGCGGGCACCGGCCGTGATCGCGATCGTCAAAGACGTGATGCTTTACATCATGGTGATCGCGGCTTTGGTAATCCTGCCATGGAAGCTGGGTGGTTATGCCCGTGTCTTCGAACTCGCAAATGCGGCGCTGGCGACGCACAAACCAGCGGGGTCAATACTGCTGCATCCGCAACAGTATCTTGGATATTCAACGCTGGCAATCGGATCGGCAATTGCACTCATGCTGTACCCGCATACGGCAACGGCAGTGCTGAGTGCGAAGAGCGCAAACACAGTGCGCAGGAATGCAGCAATGCTGCCGGCGTACAGCTTCATGCTGGGGATGATTGCGCTGCTGGGCTTTGTCGCGCTTGCTGCCGGTGTGGTCACGAAGAACCCGAGCGCGGCGGTGCCGCTGCTGTTTCTGAAGATGTTCCCGGAGTGGTTTGCAGGGTTCTGCCTGGCGGCGATTGCAGTGGGCGCGCTGGTACCTGCGTCGATCATGTCGATTGCGGCTTCGAACTTGTTTACACGCAATCTCTACGGGGAGTTTGCCAGGAGAAAAGCGACACCGAAGCAGGAGTCGCAGATGGCAAAGATCGTTTCGCTCATCGTTAAATTCGGCGCGCTGGTGTTCGTACTCAAGCTGGAATCGTCGTACGCAATTGAGATGCAGTTGCTGGGTGGTATCTGGATGACGCAGCTGTTCCCTTCCGTGGTGATCGGCGTGTTCACGCGATGGTTCAATCCATGGGCACTGCTGACCGGGTGGGTGGCGGGCATGGGCGCAGGAACCGCGATGGCAGTGTCACTGCACTTAGAAGCTTCGGTATACCCGCTGCACGTAGCTGGCGGAACGTATGCGATGTACGCAGCGGTTCCGGCGCTGGTGTTAAATCTTGTCGTGTCGGCTGGGCTGACACTTCTCATGCGTGCCAGTGGGATCGAGCGTTCGACGGCAGTCTCTGGAACAGATACGACGGCGGCCGAGGCGTACGCGGACTAGCGAGTAGCCAGCAGTTGCAATAGGGCATCAAAGGGTACATAGGTTTGTGAAGAGGAGTTCTAATGAGCGCTGAGATAAAGCAGATGCAGGAGAAGTCTTTCGCAAAGGGGCTGCTCGCAGGGATGATCGGTGGATTGGTTGCGACTGCGGCGAAGTCGTTTGGCGAAAAGATTTATCCTCCTCGCACAGAGGGTCAACCGGAGCCACCGGAAGTTCTTGCGCAGAAGATCGCGGGTCGCCAGTTGAGCGGCACTTCTAAAACGATTGCGGCGGAGACGATCCACTGGGGATTTGGCGCGACGGTTGGCGCTGCCTATGGCGTGTTGGCGGAGTACTTCCCTGCCGCGACGTCGAAGGACGGGGCCAGTTTCGGTATGGCGCTAGAGGCGCTGACGCACGAGGGAGCTCTGCCTGCGATGGGATTGTCGGCAACGCCTGACCAGCAGACCGCCCGGGAACACACGAGTGAGATGGCGACACATCTGGTGTTCGGCGTAGTGACTGAAACAGTACGGCGGTTCGTCCGGAAGCTGCTCTAGTAGCTTCATACCAATTCTCTCCGGGGTCCTGTTATGTCAGCTAAGTTACGCTTGCAGTCCTGTAAAGATGAATCCCTCTATCCTTGACCGCACTTGAACCGAGCCGAGGAGCGGGAGACCGCGCCGTCCGAATTCACGTCTACTGGTAACAGGTAATTGCTGGATAACAAACTCAAAGGCGCGTTCAACCAATGAAGGAATATCTACGCGGGGCGAAGAAGGAACCACGGAACGCAGTGATTGTGGGAGCAGGACCCGGCGGCTTGGCCGCAGCCATGCTGTTGGCGAAGTCCGGTGTAAAGGTAACGGTGGTTGAGAAGCGCGGCGTAGTAGGTGGACGCACTTCAACGATCGAGCAGGACGGCTTCAAGTTCGATGTCGGGCCTACTTTCTTTTTGTATCCTCGCGTGCTGAAAGAAATTTTTTCCGCAGCTGGCTACGACCTTGCGTCTGAAGTTCCCATGACTCGGCTGGATCCACAGTACCGGCTTGTATTTGGAGCCGGCGGTGAGCTGCTCGCTACACCCAATGTTGAGCGCATGGAGAAAGCAATTGCGGCCATCTCGCCCGAGGATGCGCAACAATTTCACAAGTTCATTAAGCACAATCGTAATAAGTTGGAAAAGTTTCTGCCCTTCTTGCAATCGCCGTTCGAGAGCTGGCGTGATCTTGCGAAGATCGACATGCTAAAGCTTGTGCCGCTACTGTCACCCTGGAAATCACTCGACGGAGATCTTCAGACACACTTCAAGGATGAACGTATACGGTTGGGTTTCAGCTTTCAATCAAAATACCTGGGAATGAGCCCATTTCGTTGCCCCAGCTTGTTTTCGATTCTTTCGTTCCTCGAGTATGAGCATGGCGTATTTCATCCGACGGGTGGATGCGGCGCGGTGACGAAGGCCATGGCGCGAATCTGCCGTGAGATGGGTGTCGAGATCCTGCTGAATGAACCGGTAGAGCGGGTGCTGATCGAAGATGGTAAGGCGATTGGCGTTAAGACGGCAAATCACAGCCTGCCTGCAAACGCTGTTGTGGTAAACGCCGACTTCGCAGGGGCAATGAAGAAGATGGTGCCAAACCGCCTTCGCAACAGGTGGACGGACGAAAGGCTTGCCAAGAAGAAGTACTCCTGCTCAACGTTCATGATGTATCTCGGCATCGATGGCCGATACGACGATGTGTCGCACCATACCATCTACCTGGAAAAGAACTACAAACAGAATTTGAGAGACATCGAGGAACTGCACAAACTATCGGAAGAGCCGAGCTTCTATGTGCAGAACGCCAGCGTAACAGATAAGACCCTTGCTCCCGACGGAAAAAGCACACTTTATGTCCTCCTCCCGGTGACGCACGAATCGGACAAAGTGGATTGGGCGAAGGAAACGCCGCGTTATCGTGAACTCGCGTTGGACCAGATGGAGAAGATCGGGATTACGGACGTGCGGCGTCGTATTCGGACAGAGAGGATCGTGACGCCAACTGGTTGGGCAAGCGACTTTGATCTATATAAAGGTGCAACGTTCTCGATGGCACACTCTCTGGATCAAATGCTGCATCTTCGGCCCCACAACCGCTTTGAGGATGTGGACCAGATGTATCTGGTTGGGGGCGGTACTCATCCTGGAAGCGGTCTGCCAGTAATCTTCGAGTCGGCGCGGATCACGTCAAAGCTGCTCCTGGAGGACTTGAAGATGGAGCCGCAGTGGCATGTAACGGATACTGTCGGCGACGCGATTGCGAGGGATGCGCTCGTAGGGGTGGCCTCGTAGTCATGTCAGTCACTCTGTTGGAGGAGCAGGTCACATCGGGCTCAGAGCGTGGTATGGTCACGCCCATGATGGGACGACACGGCTCAGCTGTTCAGCGCGATTGGGCGACCAGGCCCATTTCGCAGCGTCTTCAAGTTATCAGACGGGCTCGAAACCTTCTGGCTGAGCAGACTGAATCGCTTTGTGCTGCGGTGCCTGCCGGGCTGGCGCGCAATGCGGCAGACACCATGTGCGCGGAGATCCTTCCATTGCTGGCTGCGATGAAGTTCCTTGAGACCGACGCGCAAGCCATTTTGAGGCTTCGGCATGTCGGTGAGAAAGGCCGTCCCATCTGGCTTGCGGGGGTGGTGAGCGAGGTGAGCCGCGCTCCTATGGGCCATGTGCTGGTGATTGCGCCTTCAAACTACGCCCTATTTCTGCCTGGAGTTCAGGTGGTGCAGGCGCTGGCAGCGGGAAATGCCGCAACCTGGAAGCCAGGTAGCGGAGGACGCAGGGTAGCGCTCTTGTTTGCGCAGACTATGCGCGCAGCTGGTCTACCGGAAGGTTTACTGCGAGTCACGGACGAAACGGTGCAAGCAGCGAGAGAAGTGATCGCTTCGGGCGTTGATAAGGTTTTCTTTACCGGGTCCGCGGACTCAGGCAGAACACTACTGAAGCAGCTTGCGGAAACTCTAACGCCTTGCGTGGCGGAGCTTTCTGGATGTGATGCAGTGTTCGTACTGCCATCCGCAAACATACCTCGGTTGGTAAAGGCTCTTGCATTCGGAATGCGGCTGAATGGCTCGGCCACGTGCATGGCTCCGCGGCGAATCATCCTGGTCGGTGCGAGTGATACGCGGCGCGACGCGCTTGTCAGTGCGCTGCTGACAGCGCTCGGTCGGGTGATGCGCGTCGCCTTAGAGCCCCGCGTCAAGCAACAGTTGGCCTTGCTGCTTCACGATGCCGAAGCCCGCGGGGCACAAGTGCATGGTGGGATCGAAGATTTTCAGCGGCCAGTTCTCGTGACCAACGCACTCCCTTCGATGCAGCTTACGCAGGCAGACATCTTCGCGCCTGTTCTGTCGTTAATGGAAGCACGCAGTATTCAGGAAGCTCTCGCGATCAATGAGGCGTGTCCATACGCATTAACAGCGGGGATCTTCGGCTATGAGAAAGATGCGCTGGCATTGGCAGCGGAGGTAAACGCGGGCACGGTAACAATCAACGATCTTATGCTGCCGGCCGCAGACCCGCGGACACCGTTTGGCGGTCGCCGAAGCAGTGGTTTTGGTACCACGCAAGGGTCAGAAGGTCTGCTTGAAATGACGACCCCCAAGACGGTTGCGGTGCGAAGAGGGCGAAACACCCGCCATTTTGACGCAACGACTCAAGCGCATGAGCCATTCTTTCGAGGAATACTCCGCGCTACCCATTCCGATGGTTGGCGTGAGAGGCTGGCGGGTTTGAGAGATGCGGTTTCGGCGGCTCGTAAGCTGAATGACTGAGATAAGGACTAAGCAATTAACACGGAAATATGAGGAGCAAGATGTCTCAGGTTAAGAATGGAAGCGGCAAGGTAAGTGAGCATGTTGGGGTGATTGGCAGCGGCCTCGCGGGGCTTGCAGCGGCATGCACGCTGGCGGCACGTGGACATCGTGTCGAGGTCTTCGAAAAAAACCCATGGCTCGGCGGGAAGGCGGCGCAGTTGCGTGAGAAGGGCTTCCGTTTTGACATGGGGCCTACCATTTTGATTCAGCCGTCAGTGCTGCGGAAGATTTTCGATGAGGCCGGTCGAAAGCTCGAGGACTACGTGCCTATGGTGCGACTGGACCCGCAATGGCGCTGCTTCTTTGAGGACGGTACCACTCTCGATCTGAAAGACAATGATGAGGAGATGGCGGCACAACTCGAGACTGTATGGCCTGCGATGGGTAAGGGTTACCTGAAGTTTCTCGAGACATCGAAACAGCTGCACTCGATCAGCGACAGGTTCTTCTTCTGGCGATCGATTGGATCGATGCGCGACACGATGGATGTGGGTGGAGCGTTCGACCTGAATGTGCTGCGGGATGTGATGCGCATGCGCCTGGGCAAGACAGTTGCAGGCACGATTCGAGAGTTCATCCCAGATGCAAATACGGCGCAGATGCTTGATCATTTTGTGCAGTATGTCGGCAGTTCACCGGACTCCTCGCCAGCAATCCTCTGCGCAATTGGGCACATGCAGATGGAAGAGGGCATCTGGTATCCCAAAGGCGGAACACGCGCCGTGCCGGAGGGTCTTGTTAAGCTAGCGACAGAATTAGGGGTCGTATTTCACACAGAGACGGATATCGCAAAGATCCTGACTGACGCTCCAGCACATGGACAGAAGGCAGGCGGCAATGCCACCGGCTTGGTGACAACCAAGGGGATCGTGCACGAGTTCGACGCAATCGTGTCTAATTCTGACGCGGTACGGACCCACCGCGAGCTGCTGGGAGGCGCGTCGGCGAGGCACTTCGATTCGAAGCGCGCATACGAGCCCGCGTGTTCCGGTGTGGTGTTGTATCTCGGACTGAATAAGCGCTATGAGCATCTGGCGCATCATGACTTTGTATTCTCGCGCGACCCGCACGAAGAGTTTCATCACATCTACGATCTAGGCGAGCCTGCGCCTGATCCGACTTGCTATCTTGCAGCAACCTCGTTCAGCGATTCAACGAGCGCACCGGAAGGTGGCGAGGCGTTGTACGTGCTGGTGCATACGCCCTACCTGCGTGAGCATCACGACTGGAAAAAGATGTTTCCTGCGTACCGGCAGGTGATTCTCGACAAGCTGAAGCGGACGGCAGGTATGGAAGATATTGAGGAACGTATTGTGTTTGAGTCCGCGCTTACCCCGCAGGATATTCACGATCGCTATCGCGTGTTGAATGGTGCGATCTACGGAATTTCCAGCCATGGGGTATTTCAGGGGGCGTTCAAGCCAGCGAACAAGAGTAGAGAGATGGATGGGCTTTACCTTGCTGGCGGAGCAGCGCACCCTGGACCAGGAATGCCGATGGTGATGATGTCGGGATGGATTGCAGCTGACACACTGGACCAGACAGCACAGGCATGATGTCTGAGTGTCGTCTCGCAACGATAGGCTAAGCTACATCCATGAGTGTTCCTGCAATCTCGAAGCCGGCGTTAGTGTTCTTCCGGCGGATTGTGCGTGGATACTTTCAACGTCACTTCCATGCAGTGCGGATTGCGGGAGCGAATCGGTTTAGAGACGTGCATGGACCGCTGATTGTTTATGCAAACCACAGTTCCTGGTGGGACCCAATGGTCTCTGTGCTGCTCGCTGCGGAGTTGAAGCCGGAGCTTAGACACTATGCGCCGATGGATGCGGTGGCGCTCGAGAAATACGGTATTCTCAAGCGGATCGGGATCTTCCCGGTGGAGATGAAGACGGCGCGTGGTGCCGTACAATTCCTCCGCACGGGCGAGGCAATCCTGAAAGCAGGTGGGGTTCTCTGGGTGACTCCACAAGGCAAATTTTGCGATCCTCGCGAGCGGCCCCTGCAGTTCAAAGCGGGCATGGCTGCCCTGGCGGCACGGGTTGCTGCATCCGAGGGTTCCTGCACCCTGCTGCCACTCACAATCGAATACCCGTTTTGGGACGAGCGGCTGCCAGAGACGCTGCTGTACTTCGCGGAGCCCGTGCGGGTGCTGGCAGGCGAGTCTGCGGAGGTGGTGCAGCAGCGAGCAATCACGGCGTTGGAGACGACGCTCTACGAGATGCAAACAATGGCAATCGCTCGGAGCGCTGACGGTTTTGATGTGCTCTCGCGAGGAAGGCTGGGGGCGGGGGGATTTTATGCATTCGGTAAGCGAATCAAGGCGCTTGTAACGCGACGGCCTTACGTTGCGGAACATACGCCGCTCGTGAAGATGCAGGAAGGTACAAAGTGACGCCACTGATCTTTTATGGGCTGTCAGTCGCTTCAATGCTGTGCGCGATTACGCCCGCAGTGCTGTTCTTGATCAACCTGCAGCTTTACAACGTGCCGCCGCTTCCGGGTGATGCTTCCGCAAAGCTTCGCGCAATCTCTGTCTTAATTCCGGCGCGGGACGAGGCGCATGGCATCGAGGCCGCGGTCGCTTCGATACTTGACAGCGAAGGTGTCGACTTCGAAATCGTAGTCATGGATGACAGTTCCACCGATGGCACGGGAGCACTGGTTGCGGCGATGGCTGCACGCGATCCACGCGTACGTCTGGAAAAAGCTCCGAAGCTGCCCCTGGGGTGGAATGGGAAACAGCATGCGTGCTGGTCACTGGCGCATGTGGCGCGGCACGATTTGTTTTGTTTTATAGATGCTGACGTGCGCCTTGAGCCGCAGGCACTCGCGCGGATGGCGGAGTTCCTTCAGGCAAAGGACGCGGCCTTGGTAAGTGGCTTTCCGAGGCAGGTAACAGAAACATTTATGGAGTGGCTGCTGCTGCCGCTCATCCACTTCGTTCTACTTGGTTTCTTACCAATCGACAGGATGCGGAAGACAACTGATCTTGCGTTTGCTGCCGGCTGCGGGCAGTTCATCATGGTGGAGCGTGGCGCTTACTTTGCGTCCGGCGGACATGCAGAAATGAAAGCGACGATGCACGATGGACTGATGCTGCCCAGGGTTTTTCGTCAACACGGGATGCGGACGGACCTTGCCGACATCACTTCGCTGGCACGATGCAGGATGTACCGCAATGCGGGACAGGTCTGGCAGGGCCTGGCGAAGAATGCTACCGAAGGATTAGCGGCGCCGGTGCGCATACTTCCGATCTCGCTGGTGCTTGCAATGGGGCAGATCGTGCCTTATCTGCTGCTGATTTCTTTGATCATGGGACGCAAAGTAAAGCCCGAAATGATGGTCTTCGTGCTGGTCGCGGTTGGCTGTGCGTGGCTACCTCGAGTGCTTGCGGCAGTACGGTTCAGGCAAGATTGGCGAGGGGCACTGTTGCATCCGCTCGGTATTGCGACACTGCTGGCGATCCAGTGGTACTCGTTTGCACGTAAGCTGATGGGCGGCGCGGTGTCCTGGAAAGACCGGGCCTACGCCGGCGAGTGATTTGCGATCCCGGGCGTCGAACGCAGACACTATGATTGTTTGTATGAAACGCAGGGATCTCCTGAAATACCTCGCTGCCGCTGCGACTGCGGCGACTGGCCGCGCAACTGGGTTCGCCAAGATGCTTTCTAAACCGTCAGCTTCACCACCTGTGTCACAGGGCATGTATCTAAACCAGCTCGGCTTTCAATCAGGGCGCATGAAGGTTGCCACCGTGCTGGCCTCGAATGGCTCGGCTGCGACATCCTTTCGTGTGGTCGATGAGGTGAGCCGCAGGGCCGTCTTTAAAGGCGTGCTTTCGCCAGTGATTAAGGACGAGGCCTCGGGCGACCTGGTGCGGCAGGCCGACTTTTCTGCACTGCAAACTCTCGGTGTTTATCACATTGAAGTGGGCAACCTCTCAAGCGACCTGTTCCCTGTTCGCGAAGACGTCTATGAAAACGCGCTCTATCTCACGATGCGGGCTTACTATGGGCAGCGCTGTGGGTGCCCGGTGGATCTGGGCAATGGCTATCGCCATCCCGCGTGCCACACAGACGCTGCATACCATGCGTCTTCGGGGAGAACCGGGAAACTGCGAAATAACGGCGGCTGGCATGACGCTGGGGACTACGGGCGTTATGTTGTGAACTCCGGCATTACGTGCGGCACGCTGCTGTGGGCATGGGAGATGTATCCTGACGTGCTGCATAAGCTGGTGCTTGATATACCGGAATCAGGGAAGAGTACACCCGATTTTCTGGCTGAGGTTCGATGGAATCTCGAATGGATGCTAAGCCTGCAGGACAGTGATGGTGGCGTGTTCCACAAGCAGACAAGCGAGCACTTCTGCGACTTCATCATGCCGGAACAAGACCAGCTGCCGAGCTATGTGATTGGTACCGGCAGCGCGCCCTTCAAGAACACCTGCGCAACGGCTGACCTCGCGGCAGTGATGGCGATTGCGTCCCGATGCTATCGGGCGTTCGATGCGAGCTTCGCCGATCGTTGCCTGAAGGCGTCGCGAGCTGCATGGACCTGGGCTAAAGCCAACCCGGATGTTGAGTTCGTAAATCCGGCCAAGATAACGACAGGAGAGTATGGCGATAAGCATTGCGGCGACGAGCTTGCTTGGGCCTCGGCCGAACTATGGAGAACTACGGGAGAGCCGAAGTACGAAGACACATTTCTGGCGCTGCTACCGAAGGAACTAAAGCTGGAAGCACCGGGATGGAGCAGTGTCATGCCAATGGCCTGCTGGACCTATTTGATGAATGAGCGGGGCGGGTCTGCGGAAGCGAAGCAGACGATACGAGAGGCGACGCTGCATGCCGCCGATGCCCTGGTGATGCGTGGCAAAGCCAGCGGCTATGGCAACACGATGAGCCTGCATGACTATGAATGGGGATCAAACTCAGTGGCGGCGAACCAGTCACTGCTGCTGTTTGTTGCTGACCGCGTGGCGAAGGGCAAGTATGCAGCGTGCGCCATGCAGAATCTCGACTACCTGATCGGACGCAACTGCCTGGGCGTATCGTGGGTTACGCAGCTAGGAACTCGACCGTTCATGCATCCGCACCACAGGCCAAGCGTGGCAGACAAGATCGATAAGCCATGGCCTGGATTGCTCTCCGGCGGCCCTAACCCTGGACGCGGTGACGTTGTTGCGAAGACGCTGCCGCAGATGCCCGCAATGCGGATGTGGATAGATGACGACCGCGCTTACTCCCTCAACGAGATTGCTATCAACTGGAATGCGCCGCTTGTGTTCCTGCTGGCCGCGGCAAACTCGCCGCAGGGCTAAGCTTATTCGTAGTAGCGAGCGAAACTGGTGTCGGTCTCGTAGACGGTTGCATCCTTGATCCGGACACGGCCGCCGGTCATCTCGACAAGTTGCTGGCGGGTTTGGAGATAGAAGTAGCGGGCGATGTTTTCAGCGGATGGATTGATCTCGTCGAAGGGCCTGAGGTCGTTGATCATCCTGTGATCAAGATAGTCGACTACCGGGCGCAGCACTTGCTTGAGGAGTTTAAAATCCAGCAGGAGGCCGGTCTCGTCAAGTGCGTCGCCAATGAGTGTGACGAAGACCTTGTAGTTATGACCATGCGGATTTTCGCACTTGCCCTGGTAGTTGCGAAGGTAGTGGCCGGAGGAGAACCCAGCCTCCACGGTAACTTCAAACATACTTTGGTCGTCCCTTCAATATTGCAATACTGTGACTTTTACGCGTCGGAGATTCGTTTGTATCGGCTGGAATTTACCGCGAGCGGTTGCGGCGGCGTTGCTCCGCGGCACGGCGCTCCGCCTGTTCGAAGAGTGAAGAGAAGATACCGCCAAGCGTAACCAGGAGCGCAATGACGAACATGCCGAGCCCCATCGTTCGCCAGAGGGATTGGTCTCCCGGGGAGCCCGGCTGCTGCGCAATGTTGCTGTACGAGAGACCGCAGGAGACAAGGGCGAGAACGAGAAGCGTGGCGGCGAGGATGAAAAGATTGCGTCCCATGAGCTAATGTCAGGATACGTGAGGAGCGAGCCTGCATTTGAGCAGGCTCGAGCAGCCGGTAAGCTTCTTTCCGTGCCATGGGTAAACACGATGAAGGCTGCCAACAAACCTGGGTCCAAGGCACTCGTTCTCGACCAGGCTTCATTCGCGAGAGCGAAGAGGAGAGTTCTTCGGGAATCGTCCGCGCCTAGCGAAGATCGCGACCGGGTATTACGAAAGATCATCCTTTCCATTCCGTCAGGCAAGGTGAGCACGTATGGGAAGGTTGCGGCGGCGGCCGGATATCCCTTGCATCACCGGGCAGTGGCACGGCTTCTGCGAACGGAGTTGCCGGACATGCTTCCCTGGCACCGGGTGGTGGGTGCTGGTGGCGAGATCAAACTGCCAGGAGAGGCTGCTGGGGAGCAACGGACGCGGCTTCAGATGGAAAGTGTGCAATTTCGCGAGAAACGGGTTGATATGGGTCGGTTTGAAGCGAAGCTGAGGCCTTGGGAGGTCTGGGAGTGAGATCCGCCCAACGCGAAGTTCCTGCTGCGTTTGCTCATGCCTTTGAAGCCTTCAATTACTCAGCCACCGTACGATGCAACCAGGGAGGCATCTGCAGATGGGTAAATACCCTCATCAAATCTCAGCCAAAGAATTTCTCCACATCGGTGATCTCCTGCGTAATGCGGTACGGCGGAAGTGAGTCGAGGAAGATCTTGCCGTAGCGCTGGCGCTGGATGCGAGGGTCGAGAAGCATGAGGACGCCGCGATCATCGAGTGAACGAATGAGACGGCCAAATCCCTGCTTGAGCGTAATGACAGCGGCGGGAACCTGGTAGTCGAAGAACGGCTTGCCGCCGTCGGCCTCGATGGCGTCCATGCGAGCCTTGACAACGGGGTCGGAAGGAACGGCGAAAGGCAGGCGGTCAATGATGACGCAGGAAAGCTGCTCGCCCTGCACATCGACACCCTGCCAGAAGCTTGATGTCCCAAACAGCACCGCATTCGGAGTGTCCCGGAACTGCTGCAGCAGGACGTGGCGTGGAGCGGTGCCATGGAGAAGCAGTGGGTAAGGTAACTGCGTAGCGATCCGCTCGTGCATGTCCCGCATGGCGGTGTAGCTGGTGAAAAGACAGAAGGCGCGGCCATGAGTGATTTCGAGGACGCGGCGGATGCGCTCCGAGGCGCGAGAGGCAAAGTCGGGATCGCTGGGAATCGGCAGGTTCGGCGGCAGGTAAAGCAGCGCCTGCTTTTGATAGTTGAAGTGGCTGGGAACGACGAGCTCGCGCGTAGTGATCAGGCCGAGGCGTTTGCGGATGTGGTCGAAACCGGCACCGGCTTCTTTCGTCTGAACGTGGTTCGAGCCGGGGGTTGAGGCGACGGTGAGTGTGGCCGAGGTGAGGATGACCGAGCAGTAAACGTCGAAGAGCGAGGTGGTCAGCAGCTCCGAGACGTCGATGGGCGTGGCCTGCAGGTGAGTGTTGAAGGCTGGTGCTTGCGGTGCACGGGTGAGATTGCGGACGCCTCCGGCTGCTCGACGTTCAATCCAGAAGACGGTGTTGCGGTCTGTCGATTCAAGCAGGAAGGACAGACTGCGCCGAATGTCCGAGGCGCGGTTGCGCAGGCCAGGAATCTCGTCGACGTTCTTGACACGCTCGAGCTCGCCTTCAAGGCGGGTCAGGGCGTTTAGGGTCGCGGTGTAGTAGTCGCCGCTCTCCTCGAGAAAATCAGATCGGCGGTCGAAGGGCATGCGGCCTATGCTGCTGTTGGCTTCGGCAGGCAGCGCGGCGAAAAACATACGGGCACGATCGTGGAGACTGGTGCAGGAGCTGACGATGGAGCTCGAGAGCGCGTCTTTTGACTTGAGCATAAGCTCAATATCCCGGGTGAGTTCGTCAAAGCGTTGGGTGGAGAGGCCAATACCGAAGTAGTTGCTCGCAACCTCCTCGAGCTCATGAGCTTCGTCGAAGATGACCGCAGCAGCCTCAGGCAGGATGCCGGCGTCCTGCGCGCCACCGTCTCTCGATCCGGCTTGCTGCTTGATTGCGAGATCGGCGAAGAAGAGGTGATGGTTAACAATGACGATGTCGGATTCGAGGGCCTTGCGGCGCATCGATGTAACGAAGCAGCGCTCCCAGTCAGGGCAGGTTTGGCCAAGGCAGGCCTCGGTTCTGGCATCGAGCTTATGCCAAATTGCAGAGCTTTCAGGCAGGTCGTCGATCTCGGCGCGGTCGCCGGTTTCGGTCTCGGGCTCCCATGCGGAGATAGCATTGAATTGTGAGATCTCATCAAGGCCGCTGAGCAGCGGGGAGGCGCGCAGAGCGTAGAGCTTGTGCCGGCACAGGTAGTTGCCGCGTCCCTTCATGTAGCAGACCTTCAACGGACCAAGAATCGACTCAAGAAACGGAATGTCTTTGAAGTACAGCTGTTCTTGCAGGTTCTTTGTGCCGGTGGAGATGATGATGCGTTGGCCGCGTTCCCGGGCCAGGCGGATGGCAGGCAGCAGATAAGCGAGGGTCTTGCCCGTGCCGGTGCCGGCTTCGACGATCAGGTGGCGCTTATCGGTAAGCGCCGCCTCGACGGCTTTCGCCATCTCGAACTGGCCAGGACGATGCTCAAACGCCAGAGAGGATTTTGCGAGGAGGCCGCCGGGGGCAAAGAACTCCTTCAGCGTGGGCAGGCGCAGCTGTTTATCTTCCGGATGAGTAGACAATCCGGGAGACAAGGATGCGATCTGAATGGGCGATGGCACGTTCCTGAAGCAATTCTATTTGGATATTCGCATTTCCTTCGATTGCAGCCGTCGCTATTTCGCGGCGAACAAAACGATCCTCTCGAGAATGAGTGGGTAGGATGCTCAGTGATTGCCTACTTAGTTTCTATAATGGTGGAGGCGCTGCGGTGCCGAAAGAAGGCATGAGCGATGGCGCAACGGGACGATAGAAAACGACTAGGCAAAAAGCACAGGACGGCAGCGACAAGGCCGAAGAAGGGGCGTGCTCCAAAGTCCACGCCAACCACAGGAGCAGTCGATCCGCGCAAGCGCAAGGTGATCTCGACCGCGGCCGCAAAGAAGGCGGCGGCGAAACGGGTCTCGAGAAGGTCGCCGGAGTTTGAATCGAAGCGCACGATCTCGCCTGCGGGCAAATCCGCCCATCACGAGAAGGCTGCGAGCGACGTGGAGTCCGGTCGTGGCGCAGCAAAGAAGCAGGTACTTCGCTCAGCGAAAGACGGCAAGGCAAAGAAGGTAGATGCGCGACCTGCGGATGGCATTGTTGGGCGGCAGACTCCCCGGTCGGCAAACGTGGCAGGACACGAGCGCTTGCAGGATGACGATGAAAAGGCCTGGCGCGACGTTGAAGCGATCGCTGCCGGCTTCTCGGTTAAGACTAGCGGGGAGAATGCGGACCTGCCATTGATCGCTGTCTGCGGGCGACCGAACGTGGGGAAGAGTACGCTCTTCAATCGTCTCACGGGATCGCGGCGTTCCATTGTCGGCGACGAGCCTGGGATCACGCGGGACCGCATCTATGGCGAAATTGAGTGGATGGGCCGCGATGCGCGCATCGTCGATACAGGCGGCGTGGTGCCCGATGATGAGGCGCTGATTCCAAGTGAAATCTTTCGCCAGGCGCAGGTCGCGCTTGAAGAAGCGGACGCAATTGTCATGGTCGTCGACGGGCGGACGGAGCTTGCTTCGCCTGATCTTGAACTGGCAAGGCTGCTGCTGCGTGGCGGCAAGCCCATCTTTCTGGCTGTAAATAAGATGGACACCGACGCGATGAACGCCGGAGCGGAGAACTTCCGGCGGCTGGGTTTCAGGAATGTGCTGCCGATCTCGGCCGAGCACGGGTCGGGCATCGGAGACCTGCTCGACGCAGTGTTCGAGGTGTTGCCGGAGGAAGATGAGACCGAGCCGGAAGCCGTGATGCTCACCACGGACGATGAGCTTGAAGAAGATGAAGATGGTCCGGATTTTGCGCCGGAACCTCTGCAAGTACCGGTCAGGGTCCGCAGAATGCGGTCGCATGGCGAGTACGACGCAAAAGAGACGAAGGTCGCAATCATCGGACGTCCGAATGTGGGTAAGAGCACGCTGCTGAATGCACTTACCGGGACCGATCGTGCCATCGTCTCGCCAATTGCGGGAACGACGCGCGATGCTGTGGATGAGGTAGTTGAGCGCGGCGGGCATAATTTCCGGTTCGTCGATACCGCAGGAATTCGCCGCAAGGGCAAGACCAAGCTGATGGCGGAGAAGCTGTCGGTAATCATGGCGAGAAAACACCTGGAGGCAGCAGATGTATCGCTGCTCGTAATCGATGCGGGCGAAGGAGTTGCAGCCGCTGATGCAAATATCGGTGGCTATGCGCACGAGAGCGGACGCAGTGTGATCATTGTGATCAACAAATGGGATTTGATGACGAAGGTCGGGCCGGATGGGATGCGGCTGTTTGATGGCAAGCCACCCGCAGATCAGAAGATCTATGAGCAGGATGTCCGGGATAAGTTGAAGTACCTGGACTATGCTCCACTGCTGTTTATCTCTGCAGCAGACGGGAAGAATATTGAGTCGGTATTTAAGAAGGTTGAGTTAGTCTCACGAGAAAGACGCAAGCGAGTTACTACTGGCCAGATGAACAAGTTTCTGGAGAAGGTTGATTTCCAGAAGGCTTCTGTACCGATGAATAAGCGGGTGCGCATTTACTACATGACCCAGGCTGCTGTGGCTCCGCCAACCTTTGTGCTTTTCACGGATAAAGATGTGAAGTTGCACTTCTCGTTCGAGAGATTCCTGGGAAACCAGATCAGGGAAAACTTCGGGTTCATTGGAAGCCCGATCTGGTTCAAGGTGAAGGCCAGGAACAAGAAGAAGACAGAGTGAGAGCGGGGCATCAGGACCGTGCATCTTACGGTGCATGGCTGAAACATATGACGCAATCATAGTTGGGACTGGAGCAGGTGGCGGCGCGCTCGCTTACCGTCTCGCCAGGGCAGGTAAGAAACTTTTGATCCTTGAGCGTGGAAGCTTTCTTCCGCAGGAGAAGCTCAATTGGGATACGTCCGCCGTATTCCTGGACAATCGGTATCACACCAAAGAAGAGTGGCAGGATAAGGATGGCAAGCCGCTCCATCCGCAGCAGGCGTACTTCGTTGGAGGACAGACGAAGGTTTATGGCGCGGCCATGTTCCGGATGCGTGCCGAAGACTTCGGAATCATCCACCATAAGGGCGGAGTATCGCCTGCGTGGCCAATCGCATATACCGACCTGGAACCGTACTACACAGAAGCGGAAGAACTCTTTCACGTTCATGGCAGTCTGGGGCCTGAAGGGAAAGGGCCTTGCGTTGCGGGCGGCATGGGTAGCGCCTTCGATCCGACGGAGCCGTTTCATTCGAAGCCATACGCTTTCGCGGCTTTTGAAAATGAGCCAAGAATGCAGGACATTGAAAATAGTGTGCGCGAGCTTGGAGTGAATACCTTCCCTATCCCCCTGGGATTAAAGCGGGATGCTGCTGATCCCGTTGCGAGTAAATGCATTCGATGCGACACCTGCGACGGCTATCCTTGCCTGTTGCATGCAAAATCCGACTCCGATATCAACTGCATTCGGGAGATCATGCATCTTCCCAATGTCACCCTCATGATCAACTCTCGCGTGCTGCGCTTGCTGACAAATTCGTCAGGTACCGCAATCGCATCGATTGAGGTCGATCATGGCAAGGACGGCCTGGCCAGTTACCAGGCAGGCTTCTTTGCCTTATGCGCAGGAGCTATCAATTCTGCTGTGATTTTGCTTGCCTCCGCCGACGACAAACATCCACGAGGACTCGCTAACGGTTCAGATCAGGTTGGTCGCAACTTCATGTATCACCAGGCAGACGCGCTGCTGGCACTGTCGACCGAAACGAACTATGACAGTTACACGAAGACGTGGGGCACCAACGAATTTTATCTCAGAGACACTGACGAGAGTTATCCATATCCCTTGGGACAGGTGCAGCCCGTCGGGAGCTTCCATCACGAGATGATGAAGGGCGACGCTCCACCTCTTACCCCAGGTTTTGTACTTGAGACGATGAAGCAACACGCTGTGCCGTGGTGGTTGACGACGGAAGACCTTCCCGACCCGAATAATCGCGTCACGCTGCACAACCGAACTCCCAGTTCAGCCGTAAGCAAGCAGCCTGGGACCTCGGGAGCTCATGGGTCCGGCGACACGGGTCGCGTCAACGAGGCAGCGAAGATCCAGATTGCGGCGCCTGGAAGGATTCAATTGTCCTACACGCCGAATAATGTAGAAAGCTTCAACCGTTTGAAGGACCGGTGGGTGGACACTTTGAAACGTGCCGGTCACGCATCCACTTCTGTGCCGCTGCACGCCTACTTCAAGAAGCGCATCCCCCTTGAAGGAGTTGGCCATCAGAATGGCACATGCCGAATGGGTAAGGATGCTGCGACAAGTGTGCTTGATGCTAACTGCAAAGCGCACGAACTCGACAATCTTTACGTAGTCGATGCGAGCTGTTTCGTATCGGCAAGCGCAGTCAATCCCTCGCTCACCATCATTGCGAATGCCCTGCGTGTGGCTGACCACCTGCTTGCGGAGCGGCTGAACTAAGTTCGCCCGCTGGTGTCGGCGAGCCAGTTATCCCAGGCTGCGAGGGCGCGGTCACATTGCAGTTTGTGGCGTTCTTTCTTGTCTCGCATCTTCTTGCGAAGCTCAGTTTCAAGCGGCGGGAGCAGGTCAAAGGTGATGTTGGCGGGAGTGAACTTCTTTTGTTCGGCGTGCGTGATGTAGTGGGTCAAGCTGCCATTGGCTGAGGCCCGGGGTGCGGGTGTGGGCGCGTTGCCGTTTGCGAGCGCTGCGGCATACCGGCCGGCCAACATACCGCTGGCAATCGATTCGGTGTAGCCTTCGACGCCGGAGAGTTGACCGGCGATCATGATGGAAGGGTGAGCCTTGAGCTGAAGAGTCTCGGTAAGCAGGCTGGGCGCGTGGATGTAGGTGTTTCGGTGGATCTGGCCATACCGTAGGAAGGTTGCGCGTTCGAGGCCGGGAATGAGGCGTAGCACGCGTGCCTGCTCGCCATACCTCAGGTGATTCTGGAAGCCAACCAGGTTATAGCTATCAGCGCGAAGGTTCTCCTGCCGAAGCTGGACAGCGGCATAAGGCCAGCGTCCGGTCTTCGGGTCGGTAAGGCCGACAGGCTTCATAGGGCCGAATCGGAGGGTGTCACGGCCGCGGCGGGCGGTCTCTTCAATCGGGAGACAGCCTTCAAAGTATTGGAGCTTATTTGCTGTTCCGTCGACAGGGAACTTCTCCCAGTCCTTTGCTTCGACGTTCTCCGCGGTTGTGAGGGCATCCAGGAAGATCTCGTACTCTTCTTGGGTGAAGGGGCAGTTGATGTAGTCGGCCGTGCCTTTGTCATACCGGGCAGCGAAGTAGACCTTGTCCATGTCGATAGTGGTGGCGTCGACGATGGGTGAGATGGAGTCATAGAAAGCGAGGTGCTCAGCCCCGGTGAGACGCTGCAGTTCGGTGGCGAGAGCGGGGCTGGTGAGCGGCCCACTGGCAAGGATAGTGATGGTGTCGGGGTCGTCTTCGTGAAGGGTAATCACCTCTTCGCGATGGACGGTGATGCGCGAATCAAACGCGATGCAAGCAGCTATGCGGGCAGAGAAGAGTTCGCGATCCACAGCAAGCGCATGTCCGGCAGGCACGGCAGTAGCGTCCGCTTCGGCGAGGAGGATCGAGCCGGCGCGACGCATCTCCTGCTTGAGCAGCCAGGGCGCAGAATTTTCGGATTCGGACTTGAGGGAGTTAGAGCAGACGAGTTCGGCAAAGTCTGAGGTCTGGTGCGCTTCTGTAGACCGGTGCGGGCGCATCTCGTAGAGAGCTACTTCGCAGCCGAGGCGGGCGGCGGTAAGTGCGGCTTCCGGGCCTGCGAGACCTCCGCCGATGATTTTGATTTTTTTCATGGTTTGGTGGAGTGCGAGATGACGGGAAATCTTGGCTGCGCTCAGAATGACGGCAGTGTCTTACTTTATGACTAAGTCCGTCACAAATTGCGCAGCTAGGTTGGTCAGAGCTTCGCCTGTGACACGCATTCCAAGCCATTCAGACTTCATGACTGCACCCATCCGCTGGTAAAAATCGATGGAGGGCTGGTTCCAGTCGAGAACGCTCCACTCGAGTCTCGGCAGACCTTCATCTATAGCAATGGAAGCGACCTTCGCAAGAAGAGCCCTGCCAATTCCCTGCCCGCGAAATTTAGGACGGACAAAGAGATCCTCAAGGTAAATTCCGGCGCGGCCCTGCCACGTTGAATAACTGTAGAAGTAGAGGGCAAAGCCTGCAGGTTGACCATTCCATTCAGCAATGAGGGCGTGAAAGCGTTGAGGCACCTTGGAGTCAGGCAAGGGGAACCCATCGCGGAGGAGATCGGCTTCTGTCGCAAGGACGGCATTGGGTTCGCGTTCGTACTCTGCAAGTTCCCGGATGAAGGCGAGTATGTTCGGGACATCTCTCGGTGTGGCCGGACGAAGTTCTAGCATTGTGTCTCTCTATTCCATTGTAGGCGTTGGGCGTGGGGATGTTCTAGGTGCACGAGTAGCTTTGTGTAAGGAAAGTCCAGCACCCAGGTGATTACGCCTGCGTGCCTTATCGCGCACGTCGTGACAGCAGTAATTAGCGGGGAAGTAGGTGCCAGGAACTTAGATCGTCTCGATTAAGCGGCACGCATTTCGCAACGCAGAAAGGCCCGGCAAATCGCCGGGCCTTCCTAGTTGGGAGAGTGGTGCAGTTAGAAACGAATGCCGAAAGTGACAGGGATGAACGTGGTCGGAGCGCTGTTTTGTGGGAACACGTTGAAGTAGTTCACGCTTGCGGTGGGATTCGTCGTTCCTGGAGCGCCATCAAAGTAGGGCCGCCGTGAGTTTGCAGTGTAGACATAACGGGCCTCGGCGTAGAATTTGAGATCGCTGAAGCGAGAGCCCTTGTAGGTAAATCCCAGGCCGCCGTTGTAGCCGACTGCATTGCTGACATAGCTATCGATGGTCTGATTGGCCTCGTATGAATAGCAGCCATAGTAGTAGTCGCAGTATTGACCGACCGCAGGTGTAGTGAAGTCGGTGACCTTATGGTAAAAACCAACTCCGCCAATGACATAGCCGCCGAGCTTATCGTGATCCATGTAGGTGTACATGGGTTCTGCTGCGATCGAAAGATTATGGTTCGTTCCGCCAAGTTGACCGAGTGCACTGCCATCCTGGCCCGTTGCTCCGAGATTGACATAGGTGACAAGGAGATTGTTAAGAGTGTTCGTCTGGATGTTGGCATGGTCGTAGTCGACCTCTGCAAGCAGGGCGAGTTTCTTGTTGAAGTTACGTCCGGCGCCCCCATGAATGGCATAGCCGGTCGAAAGGTAATTATGGGTTCCCCCGGTTGGCAGCACAAAGCCGCCGCCTATAAAGAAAGCATACTTATTCGAACCGTCCGCGTTGTGGTGGGAGTCTGCATACACGGGCCGACGGCCATAGCGCCGCGGGGGAGGCTGAGGTGAAGGGTCTGCTGCAAGCGACGATGAAATGTATGACTCGGCGGAAGCGGTCTCCTCTGCGCCTGCACTGCTGCTGTACCCGATTGTGGCAGGTGTCTCGTTCGCGGCGAGCAGCGTTGTGGCTGAAAAGAGCGGCTGTGAGTAGGCGCCATGAGTTTCGTCGATACCTTTTGACCGCTGGGCCTGGAGGCTCAGGGTCGCGGCTGCCGCGAAAGTAATGATGGCCGCAGAGCGGCTGATAAAACGGATAGGATTTTGCGTAATGTGCATCGATGAGGCTCCCTTATGGGTACTTCGTTCTTGATACTGTTCAACCCGGCTAAGTGACCGTTGTTGCGGAGTCTCTGCTGTTAAGACCTTGTTGTATGACGCATGAAATGGGTATAAGGCTACACGCGATGTTTCATGTGCCAGCGTTTGGGGGCAGTCAGGTGCCTGTACAAAATGCAAGACGTGGCAGCGCTGCCCACCTAAAATCGTGGGCAGCTTTGCTGCCGGATACCACTCTGTCGCATGCCGATACGTGTAGCCAGGAACGCTCTAGTGGATGTCGAACTGCTCGGGATGTAGGCTGGGATCGCTCTTCACTAGAATCGTCTTGCCTACCATCTCTTCCATCTCCTGCAGCCACTTGGACGTGCCGGACTTTAGCTGCTTGACCACTTCAGGATGAACGCGGAGCATCACGTCGCCGCGATCGAGATGCTTGTGCATCTTGCGCATCTCGATGTAGATGTCGTTGCAGACGGTGATGGGCGACTTGGTCATGCCGGTTCCCTGGCAGACGCCGCACGTGGTCGAAAGGGTGCGTTCGAGCGACTGCTTGACGCGCTTGCGCGTGATAGCTACAAGGCCGAAATCGTTGAACTGGAGCACCTTCGATGGGGCACGATCAAGCTTCAATTCTTCCTCGAGCGCGGCCATTACCTTGTTGCGGTTCTTGCGCTCGTCCATGTCGATGAAATCGATGATAATGATGCCGCCGAGATCGCGCAGACGGATCTGGCGGACGATCTCCGGGATAGCGTCGAGGTTGGTTTTGACGATGGTGTCTTCGAGACGGGCAGTCTTGCCGACGAACTTGCCGGTGTTGATGTCGATCGCGACAAGGGCCTCAGTCTGGTTAATAACAATGGAGCCGCCAGACTTGAGCCAGACCTTCGACCGAAGCGCCTTATTGATCTCCTCGGTAATGCCGAACTGTTCGAAGAGCGGTGTGTCCTTGCTGTACAGCTTGACACGGCGGATGAGCGAAGGCTGAAAACGCTGCAGAAAGCGAAGAACTCGCTCGTATTCAGTTTCGGTATCAACCCAGATGGCCGAGAAGTTGTCGGTGACCTGGTCGCGGAGAATGCGCTCGACAAGGTTAAGGTCGTGGTAGATCAGGGCCGGAGACTTGCTGGATTCCGAGCGCTGCTTGATGTCGGCCCAAAGGTTCAGCAGGAAGCGAAGATCGGAGCGTAACTCCTCCTCGCTTGCGCCAGAGGCTGCGGTGCGAACGATGAAGCCGCCTGCCGCGTCACCCTTCTCCGAGAGAAGGATCTCTTTCAGTCGGCGACGTTCGCCGTCCGACTCGATCTTGCGCGACACACCGGTATGGCTGACGGTCGGCATAAAGACGAGGAAGCGACCCGGAAGCGCGATATGAGACGTGATGCGCGCGCCCTTCTTGGCAATTGGCTCCTTTGCGATCTGTACCAGGATTTCCTGGCCGGGTTTAAGGAGATCGCTAATGGCTGGAAGGTTGGTAGCCTGCATCGTCCGGCGTTGTCCACCATGGCCGGAGCGGCTGCGGTCAGATTCTCCCCCGGTGCTACGTGGGCGGTTGCGATCGCGGTCGCGGCCATCACGACGGCCGTCTCGGCTGCGGCCACTTTCGCGGCGAGGACGCTCTGATCCGGAACCCTGGGCTTCCCCGGCTGCTTCGGTGCCTGGCTCGCGGAATGTGTTGGCGAAGAACTCGGCGTCGGAGGCGGATTGTTCGGTCGTCTTATCGCCCTCCGCAAAGCTCTCTCCCGCCTCTTCGAACTCTTCGCCCTGGTACTCACCAGAGTTGGCGGACTCTTCTTCCTCGAAGTCGTCGTCTTCCTCTTCAGACTCTGCCTGCCCATCCTCTGGACGGGTGATCTGGTCAATGGACATCTCACGAATCATCGTGCCGAGATCGGCTGCGCCCTCGAGGGTCTCTTCTTCCAAATCGTCAAACTCTTCTTCGTGGTACGCATGAAGGCTGGTGCCTTCATGCTCTTCTTCGTCCATCACTTCTTCTTCGAGCGCGCCAGAGCCAGGCGCAAATTGATGGGGTGTAGCAATGGCGGACTCGTGCAGCAGCGGGGAGGTGGGATCGTGGGGAGCATCGACGACTGGCGTCACGAGGAATGGTTCAGAGTGCATCTCGCCTGCGGAAGAGATGGAGGTTACATCGGCCGTCTCGATTGCGGAAGCAGCAGAGGCGAAGGACGGGGGCGGCGGTGGTGGTACGCCGGTGGTGTCCATGTCTCCCAGGTGTAGCTCAGACTGATGGTTTGCGACCACTTCGTGAACTGGCGCTTCGCCGTGAACTGGAGCTTCATAGACTGGTGCTTTGCCGTGAACTGGAGCTTCGTAGACCGGTGCAGCGGTGGCCTCAAGCTCGACCGTCGTGTCAGCCTCGTCAAGGCGGTTGAACGGGTGTGAGTGGTCAACGTGCACGGTGACGGGTTCGGAAGCTGGTTCAGCGGCTACGGGCTGTGGGGTTTCAGAGAAGTCCTCGGAAAGGACATCTTCTTCGATGTCCTCCTCTAAAAATTCCTCTTCGAGCACCGGCGCACCTTGACGGAATTCACTGGGAGCTGCCGGGTCGACGCGGAACGAAGCTGAGGCTTCAGTCGGTTCGTACTCGGCTTCGTGAACTTCAGGCTCCGGGGCGGCAGCGATCGAGTCGAGAGGCGCGGGAACGTCCAGAATGAATGGCGAAGGCGCCTCATGCAGAAATTCGTTTGCGGGAACGTGGTCGAGATGTGAGGACTGGTCTGCTTCGGGCTGCTGCTCTTGCGCGGACAGGACACTGAAGCCCTCGGAATCGGAGACGACATTCGGCTGCTCGGGCGTAGACGTTACGAAGTTACTGCGGGATTGATCCAAACCGGGGCTTGCACTTGGCTGGTTTCTCGAGTCCCGACGGGGTTCACGCGAGTCGCGGCGGGGCGGACGGCCACCTTCGCGGCGGGGTTCCGAGCGACCTTCCGGCCGGCTGCGACGAGAGAGCGTCTCGCCGGGGAGCACTGCGCCACCATCCCATGAGGTGGCTATGAAGGAGTCATCGATTATGTTTGCGGGCTTCGCGAGGATGACGCTCGAAGCGGGGGCGGGACTTTGCGTCACGTCCGCTTCAGAGCCGCGACGATACTTCGAGAGAGATTCGCCGGGAAGGATGATCGGCTCTGCCGGTGCTTCCGATTCGTGACTTTCTACGCCATAGAGATTGGTTGAGGGAGCAAAGCCGCGAGGAGCGCGGTCGCCACCTTCGTTTCTGCTACCACGATCGTTGCGGCCACCGCGGCCATTTTGATCGCCACGTGCGCCGCGGTCGTTTCGGCCATTTCGGCCGCCTCGCTCGCCACGAGGTTGTTCTTCGCGCGACTGACCTTCGCGTGTTGAAGCGGAGCGAGCGGGTTCGCCTTCGCCGGTGTAGGGCTCAGGATAGGCGTTGAGAATGGGTGCGGTTGCCGGGGCAGGAGTGCGTGGCTCTTCGGCTTCCGGAGTCGAATCGATTTGGACCGAGTAGTCGGCAAAGTCATTCTCGTTTGCCGGGCTGCTGGTCGTGACTTCCGTTGTGGCTTCGGAAATGGCTTCGCCAGGCTGGCCGGTTCCACTGCGTCCACGGCGACGTCCACGACGACCACGCCAGCGACGGCTGCCGTCGGCACCGGGTGCGCCTTCACCAAGCTCTCCGACTTCGGGCGCGGCGGAAGGTAGAACGGGAATCTGGGGTTCCACACTGCGCGGAACTTCGGTGCCTTCGGGAACTGGCGCGCGGTCAGGACGGCCGTTACGGTCGCCACGTCCACGGCGGTTGCGGCCTCGACCGCTGCGTTCGCCACGACTGTTCGGGTCGCGATCGGAGCGGCCTTCCTGCGGCCGTTCGGAGCTGGCTTCGATGTTGCCTTCAAGAACGATGGGGGCGGGGCGTTCGCTTCGATCTCCCCGGTCTCCCCGATCCGAGCGGCCGTTGCGATCGCCGCGAGGGACGTCGGAGCCCTGCCTGTCGGAACCCTGTTTGTCGGACCGAGGCGTGCGCGCTTCCCCACTTCCGCCATGTGTAGTTTCGAAGTCAGCAGAGTCGCCTGCTTCTTCCATGAAATCAGTGATGTAAAGAAAAGCGTCGCGTTCGAGGCCGATCTCCACGAACGAGCTCTGCATTCCAGGTAAAACACGGGTAACGCGGCCGTTATAGATGGAGCCGGCTAGGGTATATTCGTTTTCGCGCTCGTAGTAGATCTCGGCGAGTTCGTCATTTTCAACGATGGCGAGGCGGGTCTCGTGGGGGGTGCTGCTGATGTATATTTCTTTCGACATTGCTTCTGCTTTCTGCCCGGCCTATGGAGGCGCGAGCGGCAGGCAGACGAAAGATCGGGAGCCGTTTCTAGCTGGAAGCTAGGCGGGGCTCACCTCTGGTGCGGACAGGATGCGGAGTGCGGAAGCGGCAAGGGCGACTGCGTGCGTGGGTGCTGCCAGATATCTCCAGAAAGAGAGATCTGGAGCGGCGCAGAGTGCGTCGGAACCAAGTGGATGTGCTTCGTGCGCGATTCGACATGCGGAGGTGACCATGACAGCCTCAGTAAGAGGCGGGGCCGTTTGCCTTCCGGATGCAATCATTCCTAAAATCCTGCCCGGCCATGGGAATCGATCCTTGTCTGGCCGGCCTTTTTCTAAAGTCTTGTTGCCGCTGCCGGCGCCATGCGCCAAAGGGAGCGGGTGCAGCGCTGCATGGCATCTGGCCGTGCAGGGTATGACGGTAGTATTGCACCAAATCTGCTGCAACTACGAGATCGATCAAAAGTGGCGAGTGGGTCAACCGCTCTTGATCGCAGGCTCTTCGGGGGTTAGTTCCCGGTTCCGCTGGAGTACGCGGAGCACCTGCATCCTTTCTACCACTTTACCGGCCGTTCACAAAGGGGGAGCTTCGGGAGAGCGATTGAATGGCGCTTAATCAAAGTGGCGACAATCGCGTATGAGGTGCGTTTGGTCGTAATACCCTGCAGCCTAGGCAATCTCCGTCCAATTCATCGAGCGTTTCAGGTTGCGGCTCTGATGCAGTTTGAGCGCACGAAGGAAGCGAGCCACCGTTTGCGGTGGCATGCCCGCATACTCAAGCGATCGTCGTTCAAGTTGTCGAACACTGACGTTCAGAGATGCAGCGACTAAGCGAACTCTAAGTGGTTCTCGATTCAGTTCACAAACCGCCGCATGCGAATGTTCATTACGATTCCGAGCGCAAGGAAGGTGAACAGGATGGATGAGCCGCCGTAGCTCATCAGCGGGAGCGGGATGCCGGTAACGGGCATCAGGCCGACAACCATGCCGATGTTTACCGCGATCTGAAAGACGATAACGGCCACAACCCCCATGATAATGAACGCTCCGGGGAGATCGGAAGCGGTCTGTGCGTTCTGGATAAGGCGCATGAGGATTAGAAAGTACAGGACCAGCACGCCGACTGCACCAATAAACCCGTGCTCCTCTGAGAACGCGGCGAAGATGAAATCTGTGTAAGGGATGGGGAGAAAGTCACCTTGCGTCTGGGTGCCCTTGTTCGATCCCTTGCCCCAGATACCACCTGAACCTACGGCAATGAGCGATTGACGAATCTGGTAGCCGGAGCCTTTGGGGTCATTATCGGGATCCATGAAAGCGGTGAGGCGTGCCTTCTGGTAGGGCTTCAAGAGCTTGCCGGACTTCCACGCAATGCCGCCGATCATCACCACGCCCAGCAATAAAATTGCAGCCTGTTTGAACTTGAGGCCACCGAGCAACAGGCCGCAGAGCAGGATCGGCACGTAGGTGAGAGACGTTCCGAGGTCGGGCTGGATGAGGACCATCGCCATGGGAATGCATACGAGGGCGAAGACTTTGCCAATATCTTTCCAGCTGAGTTCCCTTCCCGCGAGGCCCCAGAAGTAGCGCGCGACTACCACGATGAGAACGAGCTTGACCCACTCCGATGGCTGGAAGTGAAAGCTGCCGATCTTGATCCAACGGCGTGCTCCAAGAACCTTGCTGCCAACAAGTTTTACGGCCACAAGCGAGACCAGCGATAGCCCGTAGGCCCACGGTGCGATATCGATGAGGGTGTGGTAATCGACGAGAGAGATAAGGAACATGAGAGCAAGGCCGGCAATAAGGAACTCGACCTGCTTGGTCTCAAAGCCGCGGAACTTTGTTTGAAGCGTGGCGGACTTGATCTCAAGCACGCTGATGATTGAGAGCAGGACGACAAAGCCAAGCAGCACCCAGTCGAAGTCGCGAAATGAGGAGAAACGCCGCATGGACTAAGTGTGGTCTAAAACTCTCAGAATGGCTATTAACCAGGCAAATGTGGACACTGAGTTGCTACCTTCTGCTCGCGTCATCTTTGATCGTTCATGAAGAATAAGATGGCATGCATGAAGATCTTCCTGAACTGTTCGCTGCGGCTGTTTGCGCTTGCCATTCTCTTCGTATCGCCTCTTAGCGCCAGGGCGCAGCCCCCCACAGCAGGTGAAATGTGGCTCAAGATTCAGCATCGTTACCTGCCGAGTCCTCCGCCGGACACGGTCGACACGCTGAAGGGTGGCGATCCGTCGACACCAGTCACGGGCATCGCGACGACCTTTCTCGACACGATGGATGTTCTTCGAGAGGCGGTAAAGCGCGGCGACAATCTCATCATCACGCATGAGCCTACGTTCTATAACCATCGCGACGAGACGAAGGACTTCATCGACGATCCTGTGTATAAGGAGAAGCGCGCCTATATCGAGGAACATCACCTGGTGGTGTATCGACTGCACGATGAGATACACGCCGATCCGGCGGGCGACCATATTCTTCAAGGAGTCTACGAGGCGTTTGGATGGGAGAAGCTCCCGCATCCTGCCTGGGCAGCCGAGCAAAATTCTGCGCAATACTTCGTGACGATTCCGCCGACCACCCTTAGAAAGTTGTCAAAGATGCTGGAAGTTAAGTTGCATGCGCAGACGGTGCGGGTGGAAGGAAGCCCTGACCTGAAGATCACGCACGTCGCGCTCATCCCAGGCGCGGCTGGATTGCAGGAACAGGTCAGGGCGCTAAATGCACCTGATGTGGATGTACTCATTGCGGGCGAGGCGAGCGAGTGGGAGACGGTCGAGTATGTTCGCGACGCGGTGGCGCAAGGCAGACCGAAGGGGATGATCCTGCTCGGGCATCAAGTGTCGGAAGAGCCGGGGATGGAGCGATGCGCAAAGGACCTGCGCGAGCTGTTTCCAGGCATGAAGGTGGACCACATTGTGGCGGGGCAGGCGCTCTGGAGTCCGGACCATCCGGCTGCAGCGAAATAAACTTACTCGGTGGCAGAGGTCTGTTTCTCAAGCTGCTTTTCAGCGACAGGAGCAGTCGTATCGGGTGGCGCGAGAGTTGCGGGTTTGGGAACTTCGGCGATACGCAGATTGTTCTGCTGCTTGCGCTGTTTGGTAACAAATGTATTGACCACACGTGCGGCGAGTGGCGCAGAACCCGCGCCCCATCCACCGTGCTCCCACAACACGGCAACAACAATGTCAGGATTGCGGCGCGGAGCCATGCCAACAAACCAGGCGTTGGCCCGCTCATTCCCCTTGCCGAGGCTGGTGGCACCGGCGCTATGATTGACCACTTGCGCGGTGCCGGTCTTACCGGCAAAATCAATACCGTCAAGATGTGCCGCGGCACCGGTACCGGAGATGGTGGTCTGCGCCATGGCATCGGTGATAAGTTGCCAGTTGTCGGTCGAGAGCGCGATGGTGCGGTCTCCCGATCCAGAGAAGTTTTCGAGTACCGCTTGCTTCATCTCGGCCGGGATTTCATCCGGAAAGACCATGTGGGGCCGACGGAGCACGCCACCCGAGGCGATGCCGCCCAAGGCGCGGGCGAGCTGGATCGGGGTTGCGGCGACAGCTCCCTGGCCAATGCCCACGGAGATGGTCTCGCCGGCATACCAGGGCTGGTGCTGTGTTTTGAGCTTCCAGGCGGTTGAGGGCATGGTGCCGCTGACCTCGTCGGGAAGGTCGATCCCGGTTTTCTGCGCCAGGCCGAGCGCAGTCGCGTACCTGGCGATGGTGTCGATGCCGAGGCGGTTCGCCAGGGTGTAGTAAAACGTGTCGCAGGAGTACGGTATTGCATTGTTGATATTCACTGCGCCGTGGTGCTTGTCGCAGGCGTAAAAGTGGCCGTAGAAGGTCGCACCACCGTTGCACTGGACGTGCAGGTCCTGAGCCACCCCCTCCTGCAGGCCTGCAACCGACATGATGATCTTAAACGTCGATCCCGGCGCAAGTTGAGCCTGGATGGCCTTGTTCAGAAGCGGGTGATCGGGATCGTTGACGATCTGCGACCAGTACGCCTTGGTCAGGCGAACAGCAAAGGCATTGGGATCAAAGGTAGGGCGCGAGGCCATCGCAAGGATCTCGCCCGTATGGGGATCCATGGCGACAATCGCGCCGGTCTTGCCTTGAAGTGCACGTTCGGCGGCCATCTGGATGTCGAGGTCGATGGTGAGCTTTAGGTCCTGCCCGGGAATGGCAAGTTGCTGGCCAAGCTGGCCGACTTCCTTACCGTGGCTGTTGACGATTATGTTGCGATATCCGTCTGTGCCACGCAGCAGGGCGTCGTAGGTTTGCTCAACGCCGGAGCGACCGACAACATCGCCGGCGGAGTAGGAGGCGTACCGCTCGTCGTCGAGCATCTGCTCGGAAACCTCGCCAACATAGCCGATCAGGTGAGCAGCGAAGCCGTCGCGGGGATAAAGACGGCGTTGCTCATCCTGGGTTTCAAGTTCGGGGAGTTCGTTACGGTGGGCCTCGATGAAGGCCTGCTCATCGGGGTTGATGTCTTTCTTGAGCGGTATCGGCTCGTACTTCGGAGCAAGCTGATAGTGATGCAGGATCGTCTCGATCTGATCGACCGGCATATTCAGGCCGCGCGAGATCATGGCAAGCTCGGGGCTGTCTTTACCGGCGTCGTGAATCTGCTCACGCAGGATGTAACAGGTGACAGAAGGATAGTTGTCGACGAGGATTCGCCCCTCGCGGTCAAAGAGTTTGCCGCGCGGCGCCAGGACAGGGACTCTGCGGATCCGGTTGGCCTCAGCCAGTACCTTATAGTTGCTGGCCCCGACGACCTGCAGCCGCCAGAGTCCACCAAGCAGGACGACAAGGATGATGGCGATGATGTACTGCGCTGCATGGAGCTTGCCGGGAGCGAGCTTCTCTTCGTTGCTGGCGCGGACGACCTCGGCTTGTGGCGTGTTCTCCATCGTGTTGCTCCAGTTTAGACGGTGCTACTCGTCGGATCGGGTGCGGTCCAGAAGAAAGAAGATCGGGATAGCGATGAGCGTATTCACGATGGCGCGGACGAACTCGTGCAGCCACAACATATGTATGCCCTGTCCCAGCAGGTGGTTCTGAATCAGGTAGAGCAGGCCGCTCTGGGCAAGGCAGAACACGAAGCTCATCAGCACACGAGTCATAAGGGTGTCGACGTCGACCTTGAAACCAATGCTGGCCGCCGCATACCCGATCAGCGCTTTGGTAATCCCGTTGATGCCGATGTATTGGTTGGTAAGGGCGTCCTGAAGCAGACCGATGGCAGCTCCGGTGAGCGTTCCGGCGATCGGGCTGCGGCGGGAAACGGCGAAGAAGATGGTGGCAATGAGCGGGAGATCGAGGATCGCCAGCTTCGGGAACGGCTTGGGCAGAAGTGCTTGCAGAATAATAAACGCGACGGGAACCAGAAGCGCGACGGCAGGGTGGAAGGTGTGCTCGTCGAGCTCGCGGCGGGAGGTGTAACTGCGGGTGGCCATGGCTGCGCTTAGCGCTGTGGCTCCTTTGGTGTCGCGGGCGTGGTCGCGGGTGCAGTATCAGGCGCGGGTGCCGTTGCCTTCGGTTTCCTTGGTTTTGGCGTGGAAGTCGCAGCCGCAGGTGGATCCGAAGGCGACGGATCGTCAAACGTCTGCGTTGCCGCAGCATTGGAGTTGTTGCCACCCGGAGTAAGTGATGAAGCTGACGGTGTCTGGCCGGGCGAGTAGCGGTCAGGATGCAGTGCAGGGGTTGCTTTCGGGGCAGTGACATTTGGGTGCAATGGATCGATGGCGGGCTCCGGGGGAGCGGGTGTGCCGTCGGGATTTGCTGGAGGCGCGAGACTGGGCAGGCGCTCGGCAGCGATCTCGGCCGCACGCTTGGCTTCAGCCTTTAGTTCGACCGACGTAGCTTCACCGGTTGCGAGGTCCTGCTGCGCCACGGACGGAAGATCGGGCTGTGTGCCAGTCACGATGAGCACTTCTTCAAGCTGCGAGAGGTTGACGGCCGGGTGGACCTTGATCAGCGAGTAGATTTGGCGATCATGGTCCGGGGCAACCGATTCAATGGTGCCGACCTTCAGACCGCGCGGGAACACCTGGTCGCCGCCCGATGTAAGGATCTCTTCGCCGGGCTTGATGCGGGAGTCGGCGCCGAGATTGCCGATCTGCACAGTGCCGTCGGAACCTCCGCGAATGATGGCTCGCATACGAGTGGTCGCGAGGATGACGCCTGCTCCAGAGGATGGGTCGTTGATCTCCAGCACCTGCGCTGTATGGGGAAACACATCGCGGACCTTGCCGACGATGCCGTCAGGGGTAATCACCGCCATATCGGATTTAATGTGGTAGTCGGCACCCTTATCGATGAGGAGCACCTTCGAAGAGTCCACGCCGCTGGTGCCGATGACCTGAGCAGCGACGGTACTGGAAACGTACTGCTGCCGAAAGTCGAGGAGCGCCTGAAGTCGGCGACCCTGGAGCGCGTCTTCGGCAAACTCTGCCTGTTCAAGCCGAAGCCGCGCAACTTCTTTTTGCAAATCGGCATTCTGCCGGCGGGTGTTACGGAGGTCGATGTAGTTGTCCCAATTGCCGCGTACCCCACGTCCAAAGAAGCTGGTGATGCGCTCAAATGGCGAGACGGCACCGACAACCCAGGACCGGAACAGCGTCACTTTGTGGCCGTCGGGCTGACTGGGTCCGCGGACGTCGCGGACCTGCACGGCGAGCAGGATCGTCTGCGCAAGCAGAACGGCAACCAGCACCAGAGCATTCCTGAAACGGACGAAGAAGGATTCCATCAGCTAAAAGCGACCTACCCTTATTATCCCGTAGATTTAGGCCGGAAGCAGTGCTATGAAGAGTGGCGACAAAGGGACTTCCTGTAGATTCACAAGCAGCGGGAACTTGCCGACATGAGGATGCGTAGCAGCATCTTACCTGCGGCTCTCCTCAAGGAATCTCTATGCTCGTTCGGTCTCTTCTCTCAACGGCGATGGTCTCGACAATGCTGCTTGGAGGATCGTCCCCTTCGCCGAAGACTTCATCTGTTGCCGCTACAGTCGATGCTGCAGACGGTCCGGAATTTGCGGCGGACAAGCAGCTTGAGTTTCCAGTGAAATATCGCGAGTGGACTTATGTGGGTTCGGGTGTGGACATGAGCTACACGCTGAAGGAAGAAGCCGCTGATCACTCCACGTTCAACACAGTCTTCGTGAATCCATCCAGCTATCGTGAATTCATGAAGACGGGAACCTGGCCCGATGGTACAGCGCTTGTGCTTGAAAATCGGGTAGCCGTGCACGGCGGAGAACGCCAGGCGTCGCTGAACAAGCACGGCCTGACGCAGACCAACGAAGTGACGGGGCTGGAGGTGCATGTGAAGAATGCATTCCTGCCAGGCGGCTGGGGCTTTTACGCTTTCGATAACAAGAAGAGCGCCAAGATCATTCCACAGGCGGCGTCCTGCTACTCCTGTCATCAGCAACATGCGGCGGTCGATACGACGTTCGTCCAGTTCTATCCGACGCTGATGGAAGTTGCGAACGAGAAAAAGATACTCAGTAAGGCTTATTCGGATGAGATGGGCAAAGCCGCAAAGTGAAGTCCCCATGCCTGGAATGTGAGACATGGAGCAACCAGCCTCGAGCAGCTATTTCGACTGAAACAGTAGCGGGGCGAAGTTCACAAGGTTGTCGCGCCAGACCGGCCAGGTATGAAGACCAGGGGTTTCGATCGCGGTGACAGGCAGGTTTTGCGATTTGAGATAAGCGGCCACCTTCCGGTTCGCCTCGATGAGGCCATCGCCGGTGCCGCAGGCGACCCACAGGACCTTCAGGTTTGCCGTCCTGGGCGTGATTACAGGCAGGCTCTTGATGAAGGCCGGCCGGTGGACTGCGGCGCTGAATCCACCGATGTACGCGAACTTGTCGGTGTTGTGCAAGCCGATTGAGAGCGCTTCGAGACCGCCCATCGAGAGACCAGCGATGGCGCGGTGGTTTCGGTCTTTCGAGACGCGGTATTCGGTTTCGATGCGTGGGATAATTTCGGTCAGAAGAACATTGGAGTAGAGACTTAGGTTGTGTTCGATCGGCTCATCGTGGCCCCAGACCTTCCAGTCGCTGACGAAGGCAGTATCTCCATAACCGAGCGGCATGACAACGATCATCGGCTTTGCTTTGCCTAGCGCGATCAGATTGTCGAGAATGAAGTTTGCCCTGCCCTTGTCGGTCCAGCCGATCGCCATGTCTCCCCAGCCGTGCAGTAGATAGAGGACGGGGTAGGTCTTCTTCGCAGAGGGATCATAGCCGGGCGGCGTGTACACAATGTAGTCGCTCTGGTCTTGCGCGATGCCAAGCGCAATGTGCGTGGTGTAGATGTGACGATGGATCTCGCCGTGCGGAACGTCCGTGGCGTCCCACGGTTCCGGAGCGTTACCTGGAACCTCAAGGAAGTCAGTCAGCGGGAAGTAGGTGCTCCCCGTGACCGCAAGCGTTGTGGGGTCGCGGCGAGTCTGGCCGTCGGCGATGAACTTGTACTCGTAGATCTCTGGGGCGAGTGGCGGGGTGGTGACGCTCCAGAGCCCCTCGGCACCCTTCTCCATTGGGATCGGGTCTTTTATGTTGTCGACGGCAACTGAGACGGAAGCGGAAGTTGGATCGATGTACCTAAAGGTGACACTGCGGTCGGCATTTACGGTCTGAGAAGTTTGCGGTGGGTCCGGGAGCTGCGCCAGGATTGCACCGGTCGAGGCGGCAAGAACCGTTGCTGCCAGAATCACCTTGGATAGAGGGAACATGACCGTGAGTCTACCAGTCGAGATTCTCATCTGGCAGATCGTCTGGCCATTAGCGGTCTGGCGAAAACTAGTCGATCGAGATCTTACGTAGAAGCTTGAAGTCAGAAAGCATCTTCCCGGTGCCGAGAACGACGGAGGCCAACGGATCGTCGGCAATAGAGACAGGAAGTCCGGTTTCTTCCCGTATGCGCTTGTCGAGATTCTTAATCAGCGCACCGCCACCGGTGAGTACGATGCCGCGGTCAGAAATATCCGCCGAGAGCTCGGGCGGGGTGCGTTCTAGGGCGACCCGGATGGCGTTGATGATGGTGGCGATGCATTCACCGAGTGCTTCGCGGATTTCGGAGTCTTCGATGGTGATGGTCTTGGGTACGCCTTCGATGAGATTGCGACCTTTGACTTCCATCGTGATCGGCTTGTCGAGCGGATAGGCAGACCCGAGTTCAATTTTTATTTGTTCGGCGGTGCGCTCACCGATCAGCAAGTTGTACTTGCGCTTAAGGTAAGTCATGACGGCTTCGTCCATCTGGTTGCCCGCCATGCGAACGGAGCGCGAGTAGACGATGCCGGCAAGCGAGATTACGGCGATATCCGTGGTTCCGCCGCCAATGTCGACAACCATGTTGCCGCCCGGTTCAGTAATCGGGAGGCCAGCGCCGATCGCAGCCACCATCGCCTGCTCGACGAGATGAACCTCAGAGGCTTTTGCGCGGTAAGCCGAGTCCATGACGGCGCGCTTTTCTACCTGCGTGATCTCTGACGGAACCCCGATGACGATGCGAGGATGGACCATCATCTTACGGTTGTGCGCCTTCTGAATAAAGTAGTTCAGCATCTTCTCGGTATGGCGGAAATCAGCGATAACGCCGTCTTTCATCGGTTTGATCGCGACGATATTGCCAGGGGTGCGACCGAGCATCTCTTTCGCTTCCTTACCCACCGCCTCCACTTCATTGGTGATCTTGTTCACGGCAATGATCGAAGGCTCGTTCACGATAATCCCTTTGCCATGGGCAAAGACGAGGGTGTTCGCAGTGCCGAGGTCGATGGCAAGATCGCTTGAAAATAGGCTGAAAAGCGAGCGCATGTTGTGGATGCGCGAGTACCGCATTTGATAACCGTTCGATGACATTAGGCTGGTCGTTTCCTGTTATTCGAGACTAGCCACGATTGTAATGCCTGCGACCGACGAAGCTCAGGTGCCAACTGCGTCGCGACGGCGTTCGTACTAGCAGCTAACTTATCCTCGCGAACTGCAGGTAAAGCTGCGTCCGCAAGCGCTCGTACTAGAATTACGATTGCGAGGGATTTGATGATTATTGGCGTGCCGAAGGAAGTGAAAGACCATGAGAGCCGCGTCGGGGTGACTCCCGCTGGCGTAAAGTCACTAGCCGAAGCCGGGCACAAGGTGCTGGTGGAAAAAGACGCTGGCGCACTTTCAGCGATGCCGGATGACGATTTTCAGGCTGCGGGAGCAGAGATTGTCGGCTCAGCGTACGACGTTTGGCGGCTTTCGGAGATGGTCGTCAAGGTAAAGGAGCCCACCGAGAAGGAGTACAGCCATTTCCGACCGGATCTTCTCCTGTTCACCTACCTTCACCTGGCGCCCCTGGATGATCTTACCGATGCGTTGCTTCAGAATAAGGTCACTGGTATCGCCTATGAGACGGTCCGGGATAACTCCGGAGGCCTGCCTCTGTTAACTCCAATGAGCGAGGTTGCAGGCAGAATGAGTGTGCAGGTGGGCGCGGCTTACCTCGAAAAGGAGCATGGCGGGCGCGGCGTGCTCCTGGGCGGCGTTCCGGGCGTAGCTCCCGGCAACGTGTGCATCATCGGCGGAGGGATCGTTGGCACAAATGCGGCGAAGATTGCGCTGGGAATGGGCGCGAAGGTAACACTGATCGACCTGAATCTGAACCGGTTGCGTGAGCTTGACGATATCTTCGGGGGACGCCTCTATACGGTAGCGTCGAACAGTTACAACGTCGAGCAGGCCGTGCGGGAGGCGGACCTGGTGATCGGCGGTGTTCTGATCCCGGGAGCGGCAGCGCCCAAGATCGTGACAAAAGCCATGGTTGCCAAGATGAAGAAAGGGGCCGTCATCGTGGACGTTGCAATAGATCAGGGCGGATGCATTGAGACGGCAAGACCAACAACGCACAGCGATCCGTCCTACGTTGTGGACGGGGTCGTCCACTACTGCGTGACCAACATGCCAGCCGCAGTGCCGAATACTTCAACACTGGCCTTGACCAACGCGACGTTCCCTTACGTCATGAAGCTGGCGAAGCTGGGCGCAAAGATGGCGATTCAACAGGACAAAGGCATCGCTGAAGGCGTGAACACGTATAACGGCCACCTTACGTACGAGGCTGTAGCGAACGCGCAGAAGCGGCAGTGGCGAGCAATTTCGGAACTGGTTTAGATTCGGAACTGGTCCAGAGACAGGGAGAAAGAACCAGTGACCAGGGAACAGATTTCGGACGCTGTATCGCAGGTCAGCGGTCGAGACTGTCCCCTCAACCCTGTTCCCGACCGTAAGAGGTTTTGCCCATGGAGATGAGCACAGTCCGGCGCAAGATGATCAGCATCGCGCTTGGAGTGTTTCTGCTCGCCATCATTGCAACGCTGACGACCCTGAACAACAATCTGCGCTTCGTCAATCCTTCGACCACGGAAGAGATCTTCGTCTTCACCGGACTCTCGGCCGTTGTATTCCTGGTCTTCGTCCTTGTCCTTGTAATGCTGGTGCGCAACGTTCTCAAGCTTTATGCCGACCAGCGCAGCCGCGTGATGGGAACACGCTTGCGAACGCGAATGCTCTGGGGTGCGGTGCTTGTAAGTCTTCTGCCCATCGCGTTTATGTCGCTCTTCAACTTTGTGCTGATGAATCGCGCAGTCGATCACTGGTTCTCAACCCCGGTGACCGGGATGCGCGATGACAGCAACCAGATGGCGCTTGAGCTCTCGCGCTACTCGACCGCAAATGCGCGGGCCGAGGCAGATTCGATTGCAGCTTCGCTTAATAGTGAGCCCGTGGCAAAGGCCGCACCGCACAACCCCCATGCTATCGAGAACATCAAGCAGGTGCTCCAGCAGCATGAAATTACGTTGCAGGGCGGGTTTGCACTGGTTTACCAGGAAGGGCGTGTCGTGGCGGGCTTCCATGTGCCTAGCCCGAAAGATGAGTCGGGCGAGGTGAAGCCGTGGTTGCCGACAACAGGAACAGGCGACGAAGAGGACCAGCCGCGAGCGCCTGAGGTTCAAAAGCCTGCACAGTCCGCTGAAGGATCGACCCAGCCCAAGCACCCAGCGGCTTTGACCGGCAAGAGTAGAAACGACGCGACCGCAGCCACGATCCTGGCTACGGCGCAGCGTTCGGACGCCCCGCTGTTCAGCCTCGACAAAACGGACTATGCCCTGGGTACAGCGGCAGTGAAGCAGAGCGGCGTGATCGTAGTTGGCTTACCCATGCCCTACGGCATGGCAGCGACGATGACGCGGCTGCGCGGAGATGCGGACAGCTACTGGGCGCTGTTTCGCGGGCGCCGCCAGATTCGCAGCGTGTATATGCAGCTGTTGCTGATGATTACGTGCCTGGCGCTGTTCGCTTCCAGTTGGCTGGCGCTGCATCTTTCAAAGCAGGTGACGCGGCCGGTCGAGGCTTTGGCCGATGCGATGGACCAGATCGCCACCGGCGACTATGCGCATCGCGTGAAAGAAAGCGCAACGGAGGAGCTCGGTGACCTGGTACACAGTTTCAATCGCATGGTAGGCGATCTTGAGAGCAGCCGTGCCCAGGTGGACGAATCAACAATCCAGATCAGCCGGGCAAATGCGGCGCTCGAGGCGCGACGCAATGAACTCGAGACCATGCTTGAAACAATTCCGAGTGGCGTAGCGACGCTTGATGCGGAGCGCCGTATTGTTCTTGCCAACCGTTCACTCAGCGAGATGATGGATCCGGGAGGGCAGCGGCCCTTCCTCGGCATGGTCATGGAAGAAGTCTTTCCTGCCGAAGTGGCCGAGGTGATTGAGCGGCTGATGCGACGAAGTCATCGCATGGGTTCGGCATCAAGCGAACTGGAGATGAATCGTCCCGCCATTGGCAATGAAGGTTCAAGCACGGTAAGTCTCCTCGCCAGCGTTGCTCTACTCGAGAACGTGATGGGCACGGAGCGCGTCGTGCGCGGTTATGTGGTCGTGCTCGAGGATGCAAGCGAGTTGCTCCAAGCCCAGAAGCAGTCCGCATGGAAGGAAGTCGCGCGCCGCGTTGCGCACGAGATCAAGAATCCGCTCACCCCGATATCGCTTTCAGCCGAACAGATCCACAGGCATATCGGGCGGCTCGCTGGAACACTGGCCGAGAATCAGGTGGCATCGCCTTCAATCGATGTGATTCGTCGGTGCAGTGAGGTAATCACGGCGTCCGTGGAAAGCATGCGGTCGCTTGTCGACCAGTTTGCGGCTCTCGCCGAATTTCCAACGGCGCGCCCGCGGCCGGCGGATCTGAACACAATTGTCGAAAACTCATTGGCGATGTTTGCCGGTCGAATGCAGAACATCCGCCTTATCCGGCGCATGGGTGAAGAACTGCCGCTGGTAATGGCTGATCCTGAAGCCTTGAAGCGCGCACTCGGCAACCTGATTGACAACGCAGCGGAGGCAATGCACACAAGTCTGTTGCGCGAATTGCGCGTCACGACAGGCCTTCTCGATAGCGGAATGGTAGAACTGACGATTGCTGACACCGGCAGCGGTCTTACGGACGATATGCGGGAGCGGCTGTTTCTGCCCTACTTCTCGACCAAGCAGCGGGGCACGGGACTGGGATTGGCGATTGCGGCCAAGATCATCCAGGAGCACCAGGGCAGCATCCGCGCCGAGAAAAACGAGCCTGCGGGAGCGAAGTTCATCGTTGAACTGCGTGCGGCATCGGTGAGTGATGGTGATACAACGGTGGCCATCGAGACCGAACACGTTAGAGTAGCCGTGGGCGCGGGCGTCGACGCAGGGAGGGTGGTTTGAACCACGTGTTGATCGTCGACGACGAGCAGGATATTCGGGAGTCACTCAGGAGCATTCTGCGCGAAGAAGATTACCTCGTCACCACCGCCGCAACGGCGACCGAGGCCATGGAGCTGCTCCGCGATGCCGCTTACGATGTCGTGCTCCTCGACGTATGGCTACCCGACCGCGATGGCCTCGACATGCTGGTCGAAGTGAAGCAGATGGAAAGCTCGCCCGAGGTCGTCATCATCAGCGGGCATGGCACGATCGAAGCCGCAGTGAAAGCAACGAAGCTGGGCGCATACGACTTTCTGGAGAAGCCGCTATCGCTGGAACGTACGCTCCTTGTGCTTAAGAATGCGACACAGGCACGCAAGATGCGTGAAGACAACGCAGAGTTCGCCCGGCAGCTCGCGGTGAAAGGCACGGTCACAGGCCAGTCCGTTCCAATGAAGGCGCTCCGTCAGCAAATAAAGCTGATGGCCCCCACGAATGGACGGGTGTTGATCTTCGGCGAGAGCGGCACGGGTAAGGAGTTGATTGGGCGTGCCATGCATGCGGAGAGTCTGCGCAACGACCGCGTCTTTGTAGAGCTCAACTGCGCAGCGATTCCAGAGGACTACATAGAGACCGAGCTCTTTGGCTATCGCAATGGCGCGGGGCCGGGTGGAGGTACCCCGGGAAACGGCAGGCCGACCGAGAAGCGTGGGACGTTCGAGCGCGCTGACGGCGGTACGCTCTTTCTGGACGAGGTCGGCGACATGAGCCTGAAGACGCAGGCGAAGGTGCTCCGGGCCCTCGATGAACAGCGGTTTCTGCCTGTAGGAGCTTCACACCCCGTGCATGTGGATGTCCGGGTGATCGCTGCGACAAACAAGGACCTGGAAGAAGAGATCGCGCGCGGGAACTTTCGCGAAGACCTCTTCTATCGACTGAATGTAATTCCCTTCTTCGTGCCCCCGCTGCGCGATCGCAAAGAGGACATACCACTGCTGGTCAAGGAATTCTTCACGGAGTTTGGGCAGCAGTACGGGCGCGCCCGCGTGGAGATGAACGACGATGCTCTCGATGCGCTGAAGAAGTATCACTGGCCGGGCAATGTGCGCGAACTGCGGAATCTGGTGGAACGAGTAATGATCCTGAACCCCAAAATTCAGCGCATCGAACGAAAGCATCTGCCCATGTTGGTCTACCGCGATGCAGGCAAGACCGCAGGCCAAACTGCAGGGCGCGGTGAGGAGTTTGCCACGCTGCTAGAAGCGCGAGAGGCCTATGAACGCGACTACATCCTGAAAAAGCTTGATGAGTTCCGCGGCAATGTGAGCCGTGCGGCGGAAGGGCTGGGTCTGGAGCGCAGCCACCTGTATCGCAAGATGAAGGCCCTTGGCGTGACGCTGAAGGAATAGGCCCGCTGACCCTCTCAGCTGTGCCGAGAGGTGACCATGGCTGTAGCAATGTGGGTCGCGACGCCAAGTACATTACTGAAGATCCAGGTCCTGAAGGATGTCTACCGCTGCTTCACAAAGCGAATGGTTCCAGGTTCGACTCCGGGCCCTTCGCGTTTGAAGTTGCAATGATCCAGAATGCGTATGGAGCCTATATGTTCGGCATACGTGTGGGCGATGATGGTGATCGTGGGGTCGATCGCTTCCATCCAGGTGACCATAGCTTTAGCAGCCTCGGTAGCATAGCCGTGAAGACGGAACTCCGGAAGAATTCCGTAGCCAAGTTCGACTTCAGTGGGATTGCTTGGCCAGTGAAACGCACCCAGGGAGCCAATCAGTATCGGCTTGGATGCAGTGGCAGATTCGCTCTCAGCGCGCAGGAGGATGTAGCGGTGCCAGCCAATTTCGTCGGGCCGCTCCGTGAAGGCGTCGAGCACCAGCGAAAGCACGTGTGGCTCCCAATCTGCGGGAGGCCACTCCGAGGTCACGCGGCAGCCAAGAATTTGTGCAAGACATCCGTCAGCGGCTAATTCCGAGCGCAGGGCTTCAGGAGTTATGGCGACTAGATCGAGGCGCGCAGTGGAGATAGGGTCGAGTTTCACGGGATGATCGTACACCTGGGAGCAATAGGAAAGGCCGCTCTATGCGGCCTCTCCTGTTCAAACTCCAGCGTTACTGTCGGCAATTAATTGATTCAACACCTAGAAATTCCGCTGATTGCCCAAGCTCTTCTTCAATCCGCAGCAGCTGGTTGTACTTCGCAATTCTGTCGGTCCTGCTCGCCGAACCCGTCTTGATCTGCCCCGCGCCTGTCCCTACAGCAAGATCCGCGATGAACGTATCCTCGGTCTCGCCCGACCGATGCGAGATGATGCTGGCATACCCGAATCGCCGCCCGAGTTCGATCGCCTCAAGCGTCTCCGAAACCGTACCGATCTGGTTCACCTTGATCAGGATCGAGTTCGCGACCTTCTCCTCAATCCCCCGCTGCAGCCGCCGCGTGTTCGTCACAAAAAGATCGTCGCCAACCAGCTGAACCCGATCGCCAATCTTGTCCGTCAGCAGCTTCCATCCGTTCCAGTCGTCTTCCGCAAGCCCATCCTCAATGCTGACAATCGGGTATTGTTCTGCCCACGAAGCCCAGAACTCCGCCATCTCTTCTGACGTCTTTTCGCTTTTATCCGATTTCTTGAAGATGTACTTTCCCGAACTCTTATCGTAAAACTCACTGGCCGCTGGATCGAGAGCAAGAGAGATGTCCTCGCCTGGCGTGTATCCCGCAAGCTCGATAGCCTCAAGGATCAACTCGATTGCCTCAGCATTTGATTTCAGCGAAGGTGCAAAACCGCCCTCATCACCCACCGACGTGCTGTAGCCTCGCTTCTTCAGCACACCCTTCAACGTATGGAAGACCTCCGTTCCCCAGCGCAGAGCGTCTGAAAAGCTCTCTGCGCCAACGGGCATCACCATAAATTCCTGAAAATCCACATTCGAATCCGCATGCGATCCGCCGTTCAGGATGTTCATCATCGGCGTGGGCAAAAGGCAGGCGTTCACGCCACCCAGATACCGGTAGAGCGGCAGTTTCAGCGCCTTCGCCGAAGCCCGCGCGCATGCCATCGAGACCGCCAGAATTGCATTTGCGCCAAGCTTGGACTTGTTCTCTGTACCATCGATTGAAATCATCGTTGCGTCGATCAGCCGCTGATTGCTCGCATCCATCCCGGTCAGTTCCGGGCCAAGGATCGATTCAACGTTCTCGACCGCGCCCAGCACACCCTTGCCGAGATAATGCTCTTTGTCGCCGTCACGCAGCTCAACAGCCTCGTGCTCACCCGTTGAAGCTCCACTCGGTACCGCCGCGCGACCCATCACACCACCCTCCAGCATGACATCCGCTTCAACCGTCGGGTTTCCTCGTGAGTCCAAGATCTCGCGTGCATGAATCGATACAATTTCAGTCATAAAACTCCTGTTGGTGTTGTCGTTTGCCATCCCGGAGGAAGGCCCGCTCGCAACGATGCGGTGTTGAAGACGGTCGTTAAGCTTTGGCCTGCGATCAACCGCGACCGCTCGGCCACTGGTGCCGCCAATCGTGTCAATAAGCTCTACTTTGTTGTTTATGGTCAAACATTCCCCGCAACCCGGATTCTAGCAAAGCCGTATGAACGTGCGATATGCGCAATGCACCGTAGTAGCACCACCGGTTCCGGACTTCCAAATTCCCTTCCCTTCAGGCGCCATGCCTTTTACTCTCGGACGTGAGTCGAACTATCGCTCACCGCACCAAAGAGGATTGTCCGCATGAAGCTACTTCTCACGACCGCCGCGTTTGCGCTTGCCGCCCTTCCCGCTATTGCCACAAACGTTGCCGAGGCCCAGGAGACAGGCGTCTCAAATCCCCCATCGGCGATCATCACCTCCAATGAGGATGAGGTTGTCGCGCCAGTCCAGAAGAGCAAGCCATCAGCCGCAGTCGCCTACGCGCCTGGCTCTCGAATCTCGGACCCCCAAACCACACCAGCGCCCCAGTCCGCGCCCCAGTCATCGAGCCAGATCTCTGGTCAGGCCTACGGCAGATACGTTCCTTATTCGCCATCCGGTAGTGGCCCTGCCCTGCTTCAGGCCCCACTCGATCCGGATGCTGAAATTGTCACGGCGGTACCTTCACACGGCCTCGCGGTGCATTCTCAAGATACCCTCAACACCTCGGACGAAGATGCCGGCATCGTCACCTATGTTCCCTCACGCCCGAACGAAGTGCCTGCCGGCACGTTGCTCGCAACCCGCATCCGCGAAACGATCTCCACTGTCAACACTCCCCTTGGTACCCGCTTCACTGCCGAAGTGATCGCCCCCATGGAGCGTGACGGACGCGTGATCATTCCCGCCGGCTCGACACTGGAAGGCCATGTCTCCGTCGTACGCGGCGGACGTCGCGTGTCGGGCGCAGCAGCGATCCATCTACTTCCGGAATCGGTCACGCTCCCAGACGGTACGCACTACCTCGTGCACGCGCAGGTCGTCGATACCAGTCAGCACAACGTGACCCGGATCGATAATGAAGGCACCATCCTCCGTCGCGACCATATCAAGGGCACGATCGCCGCGATGTCGCTCACCACTGGCGGCGCAGCAGCTACAGGAGCGGTCTTTGGCGGTGTACCCGGTTTCTTCATCGGTGCCGGAATCGGTGCCGGCGTCAGCACCGTATGGTGGCTCAAGCAGGATCGTCAGGAAGTTGTCCCCGAAAACACCGGCGTCATCTTTAGCCTTAACACGCCTATGACGATCACGCCCCTCACCCTGGGCACCAACTAGACCCTCATCCTTGTTCGATTCCTGCTGACGACTACGTCGCAGCCCAGCCTAGGACGTCACGACCGTGAGACACAGCAGAATGCCCACGGTCGCCACGTCAAAAACTACATGCAGCGTATTTGGTCGAATGCCGTTATGCTCAGGCAGGAACGAATGCGTGCCCCCGTACATCGTTTGATAACGAGCTATCTGCGTGGCATCGCGACGGAATAGGTATGGCATCCACCAGGCCTTGAACGACCCGTAACAAGCTAGCCCATACGTGATCCACAGCCACCAGGAGACCCAGCCGGGGTAAGTTCTGTGGATGTAGAAGGCTGTGCCCGCGAGTCCTACTACCACCGGCGTGAAGTTCAGTAACGTGGTCCAAATGAGCTTGCCCGTTGGAAACTCTACCCTCACGCCTCTAACGTTATTGAGCGTTCCGAGCGGTATCCAGTTATGCAGCCCGACGAACAGCACAACAAAGCACTCAAGCGCGAGCAGTACGATTCTGGCGACTGGATGCATGATGCTGGAAGTATACCGCCACATCACATCCGCAAACCAGATGCGCTAATCCCGTACCTGTGCCAGCAGCCGCTTCCAGTTCTTCTGATTCCTTCTGTAGCTCTTCTTCAAATCTTCAAGAATGCGCTCGAAGTCGCCATGCCCCTGCAGCTTTCGCCATGCAGGATTTTTTGAGAACCAAGGATAGTTTTCATTCCCTAGATAGATTGCCCGCCGCAGCCAGTGCAGCGCTTCGGACTCGTCTCCTTCCAACGCAAAGTAGGTCGCCAGGCGATAGGACATTTCACTGTCCGCCTCTGCTGCCGACAGCGTCTCTTCCAGGATGAACGAAGCCGCTTTCTTTCGATCTCCTAATTGCACATAGCAGAGCGCAATGGTCGGAAATACGATGCGCAGGGAAGATTCGTCGCTGATCACATTCTCCAGCGTCTGGATTGCCCGGTTCAGATCTCCGAGCCGCATCTGTTGATATCCCAACGAGATCCGCAGCAGCGGCTGTCTCGGCTCCAGCGTAAGTCCCTTCTCAATCTCCTCGCCCGCAAGCTCCAATTGGTTCTGATATTGATAAACCCGCGCGCGATGGTTGTAGATCATGGCTGCATTTGAAGGGTTCATGCGGAGCGAGATGTTGAATTGATCCAACGATTCTTCATACATGCCGTCGATGCGCAGCGTCTGTCCGGCTACAAGGTGCACGTTCCAGTCATTTCCTGCCGTCTGCAACAGGTGCTCGATGCCATGTCGGGCGGACTCCTTCTCACCCCGCGACAGCAACATATACACGCGATACAGGTTTGCCTCCACTGATCCCGAATCGAGCGCCAGCGCCTTATCGAACGCCCGTCTTGCTTCAAGCACATGCATCTGCCCGCCCAGCCCGTGCCGTGCATACTGCAGATGCGTAATTCCCAGACCGGACCACCCCGGCGCATAGTCCTCATCCTGCTTTACAACGGATTCAAACAGCTCTCGCGCCCGGTCAAGATCATCACGGCTTCCAGTTCTGGAGATGAACGAGGACAGCACCGCCCTCGCTTGCAGGTAGTCCTCAGAGAGCACCTGCGTCAACGAGGCGTCCCGTGCATTGTCCGTCGCACTTTTCAGGTCGCCGAAGCCATGCAGCGTGCTGAACACCTCGTTGCAGATCTCCGATTGCACTGAGATCAGATCGAACGATTCGACGTTGATCGATCCACCTGTCCGCACGCTCTGCCTCGGCACATCCAACAACTGCCAGTTCAGGTCGAATCCCTTCTCCGAACGCATAAAGTTCCCCGCCAGCACATACTGCACCAGCAGCTTCTTCCCTACGCTCAGCGGATCCAGCTGCTGAGTAGAAACCGCCATTAACGTGCTCGACGGACGCACCACGAGGGATGGCATGCGCGCCAGCCTGGCTCCCAACGCGTCCGCCAGCGCATATCCATATAGCGGAGCCGTATCGTCCGAGCCCCCATTTGAAGCTCCGAGGTTCACGAACGGCAGCACCACGATGCTGTTCTGCTTCGCCGCTGTGGTGGCGCCCGGCTCGCGAAACCTCTCCGCCAGCATCGACAGAATACCCGTCGTTCTCTTCTCCTCCTCTGGTGTCTGCAGCGCAAGCCGGCTCTGCGAAGGCAGCAGCGCTAAGGAATCCCCGGGCATGCCCACCGAGTCCAGCTGCATCTTCATCATGATCGTCTTCAGCGCTTCGCGGACATCCGCCGCCGAAGCATACCGCGCCGAGGGCTGCTTCTCGAGACACCGCAGGATCACCGACTCCAACTCCACCGGAAGGTTCGGCACAATCTCGCGAAGCGACGGCGGATCGGCGAACTGGATCGCCCGTATGCTTTGGAACTCCTGTGCATCCGGTCGATGGAACGGATGCCGCCCGGTAGCAAACTCGAACAGGATCAATCCCAGCGCAAATATGTCCGATTGCACACTTGATTGCCCCGTAACAAACTGCTCCGGCGCCATATACGCAATCGTTCCACCGCGTGCTGTGTACGTTCCACCCTGCCCCGCGCTGCGCTTGTTCGTCGGTCTCGCCGGATCGAACTCGGCCTCATCCACATTCAGCCGACGTGCCAGCCCAAAGTCCAGGATTTTGATCAGCCCGCCCTCGGTCAGCATCACGTTAGCCGGTTTTAGATCGCGATGAAAGATCCCCAACTGGTGGGCTGCCGATAAACCATCCGCCACCTGTATCCCGCCCGAAAGCACCAGCTGCAGACTCGATGGCCCAGCCTGGATGAGCTTGTCGAGACTCTTGCCCGGAATGTACTGCATTACGATGTACGCTTCTTCGACTGTCCCGGCTTCGTTCGGCGCCTCGCCCACATCGTAGATAGCGCAGACATTTGGATGATCAATCGCTGAAGCCAACCGCGCCTCGCGCAGCTGCGTCGTCCGCATCTGCTCCAGCGTCAACGCACCGCGCTTCAAAAGCTTCATCACCACAGGGCGCTGCAGCAGCGTGTCGTTCGCCAGGTACACGACGCCGCTGCCGCCTGCACCAATCTTGCGAACAAATTCATAGTGCTTTATTACCCTTCGAGCCATTCCACCATTATCGCAAGCCGCAACAACGAAAAGATAAATACGACGGCTTGGTTAATCGCTCGAAGCATGAAAGGGCCAAATTACGGCGTAGGACCTGTGCCGGGGATGAATTTAGACCAAACTTAGTCCTGTGCCAGCCTGCTCTGCCCTGGATCAGGACTATCCAAAAGCTCACAGTCAAGTTCTAGAGCGCTAGAGTAATCGCTTTACTTTAGGGGTAGGGGCGTCGCCAAGTCCGTTTTTACGCTTTACCGTATTCGGCGTAACGGCTTCGCCAGCTAGCGCCGCGGCCCATCCCCGCGCTCCCAAGGCCTCGGACTCACCGGGTCGTCCTGCCATTTCTGCCGTCTGCCGAAGAAGAACATGATCGCCCCAAACACCACCATCACCAGGCCCCACCCAATGTTCAGGTTCACGCCCATCGACTTCTCATAGATCGCGCTGTTTCGCGTCAAGAATCCATACACAGACATAATTCCGCCTGTGATCAGGAAGATCAATCCCAACGGCACACGAATATCGAGACCCATTGAACCTCCTAGGCAAAGATCAGGTTCAGAACCACAAGCATTGCCAGGACTCCAATCCCAAGCGTCGCCGGCTTTTGCCACCATGTCAGGTGTTCTTCAATCGGCTTCGGCGTCAGCGAATACACTAGCCCGACCAATTCCGCCTCTTTCCGGGGCTTAGTAACGACGCTGATCGCGACCGTTACGACGAGGTTCACAGAGAAGGCAAAGATCGCCGTCCAGAAATTCTGTGCCATGTCGCTTGGATATTGATGCACAACCGAGATCCATCCGCCATGCAGCCCCCGGTGAGCTCCATCCGGAAGAGTGAGTCCATGATGCAGCAGCGCAGCACTCGTTCCAGCAAGCAACCCGGTAAACGCACCGTGGCCGGTCGTCCTCTTCCAAAACATCCCCAACAGAAATGTCGCAAACAGGGGCGCATTGACCAGCGAAAAAATGAGCTGCAGCGCATCCATGATGTTGTTGAACGACGTCGCCGCGTACGCCGCCCCGATTGACAGCACAATCCCGCCGATCGTCGCCATCCGCCCCATCCATAAATAGTGCGCGTCAGTACCCTTCTTATTGATGTAGGCCTGGTAGATGTCGTACGTCCACACCGTGTTGAATGCCGTTACGTTGCCTGCCATGCCCGACATGAAGCTGGCCAGCAGCGCAGTAAGACCAAGCCCTAGGATCCCGGTCGGAAAAAAGTGCAACAGCATTACCGGAATCGCAAGGTCGTAGTTATAGACCAGATTACCGTTGCTGTCTACTTCTGCAATTCCCGTTTGCTCATTCGTCTTTACCGGGATCAGGCCGTGGGGATGCGACGGCCCCTCGGGCAGTGCCTGGTGTGACTCGCTTACAGAGACAGCACGCTGTACCACAGGCACCGGCGGCTGCGCCATATGCGAGGTGACGGTGACTGCAATGATGCCCGGCAGAATGACCAGGAACGGGAAAAACATCTTTGGAAGCGCCGCAATCAAAGGTACTCGACGCGCGTTCTCTTCCGAGTCCGCGGCCATCGCCCGCTGGACCACAAGGAAATCCGTGCACCAGTATCCAAAGCTCAACACGAAGCCCAGTCCCATCGCCAGGCCAACCCACTCCACCCCCAGCGAGTTTGTCGACGCATGCGCCATCCCATGCCAGGACCGCGTCATCGTCACCGGCAGCGTCCGCTTGATGCCGTCCCATCCACCAACATTCCTAAGCCCGATCCAGACCAGCGGCCCAAAGCCTGCCACAATCAGGAAGAACTGCAGCACCTCGTTATAGATGGCGCTCGTCAGTCCTCCCAGGAAGATGTAGGCGAGCACAATAAGCGCGGACAACAGTATCGACACATGGAAGATGTACGCGTCAGGAATGATCCCATGGAACAGCCCCAGCGTCTGGATCAGCAGTGCCATTGCGTACATCGAGATGCCCGAGCTGAACACGGTCATGATTGCAAACGAAAACGCATTCACCGCGCGAGTCTTCTCGTCGAAGCGCATCCGCAGGTACTCCGGCACCGAGCGCGCCTTCGATCCGTAATAGAACGGCATCATGAACACGCCGACAAAGACCATCGCCGGGACCGCACCAATCCAGTAGAAGTGACTCGTAACGATGCCATACTTCGCACCCGAGGCCCCCATGCCGATCACTTCCTGCGCTCCCAGGTTGGCGGAGATAAATGCCAGCCCGCACACCCAGGACGGGATCGACCGCCCCGCCAGAAAAAAATCGTTACTGGTGCGCATGTAGCGCTTCAGCGCGAAGCCAATACCCAGGACGAAAGCGAAGTAGACCAGCATAATTAGCCAGTCGATGTACGAGAGGTTCACGGCATCCCTTGGCTTATAGGTAGTTCAACGATTAGCTGAAGCTCCGCAGCAGACCACAAGCAGCACGAATCCTTAGGGACACTGTTCCATTCTGGCCCCGATGACCTTGCACCTTTATATCTCATCTGTTCCTTGTACCTGACTTCAACTTTTCCGTCGTGCGATCCACCATAGATACAGTTTCTTGCATCCTACCCGTCAAGCAAGAGCAAACCTGCGTCCTTCGACCCTCGGTGAAGTACCGCCATCTCGATAAGGCATCAAAATGACACAAAGTCCAGCAATCCTTCTTATCGACGACAATGCTATTCAGGCAGCCACGCGCCAGACAATCCTTCGACGCGCGGGTTACTTTGTGATCGCGGCTCTGAGTCCGCAGCGCACTTTAGAACAATTTCAACATTCTGAATTCTCAGAGGAAATTGGCCTTGTCATCACGGACCACATCATGCCTGGCATGAACGGTTCCGTTTTCGTTACGCGTCTGCGCGAAACGCACCCTGATCTGCCTGTACTAGTCATAAGCGGCCTTGAAGAGGCTGAGACAGAGTATTCCGGCTTGAACATAGTCTTCCGCCTCAAGCCGCTACTTCCGGACAATCTCCTGGCAAGTGTCCACTCGCTCTTACCGGTCAACGCTACGCCCCTCGAAAACGATCCTGACTCATCGGTTTCTGATCTCTCTTCGGACCTAGAGATCAGCGATCCCTCGCCAAGCTAGTCAAGTCGTCTACTGAGCTTCCACTGGAACCGCGCGCTTCGGTTGCAGACGTATTTTGCAACCGGGTCCCATTCCCTTCGCTTGCGTTGACTCACACCCGCCATCCCAATACCATCGGCTCTAGGCGGATGTCCGTCTCGATGAGCCAAGCCGCATGAATGATCAAGTTTTTTTCGACCCGCAGAAAAAACGCTGGAAGCGCCTCCGTCGCATTTTCGACGTCCTGGCCTTGCTTGGTCTGATTGTTGGTGTCGTGTTTATCATCGGCCTCCTGCGCATCAAGCCGATGAAAGAGTTGCTGCTCCCTTCACAAACCCACAACTTCCGCGCTCTCAGCACACCGCCCGTCCTGAAGACGCCGCAAAAGCTTCGCCGCGCTGCGCATCGCAAAACAGATCGTGCCCCCTCGGACATTCCGCTGAACTCCGGCGAAGGCCTGCGCGCCGCCTTCTATGTTGAGTGGGACCCCTCCAGCTACTCCTCGCTCAAAGATCACATTAAGCAGATCGACCTCCTCTTTCCGGAGTGGCTGCACATCGTCTCCTCAGACGGAAACCTCACCGGCTACAGCGTAGACAACCGGCCCTTCGCCGTTGTTGACCGTTCGGGCGTCCACGGTGTCGACCGGGAAAACAAGGTAGCTCGCGTCATCTCCGACGCCCATGAAGACACCGAGATCTTCCCGCTCGTCAGCAACTTCGATCCTGTCTCCGGGGATTACAACCTGGCTGTTGCGGACTTCTTGAAAAGTCCGGATGCTCGTGCCAACTTCATCAAGCAGGCCGACCTCTTCCTCGCAAAAAACCCCAACTATCATGGCCTAACCCTGAACTTCCGAAGCGTCGCCGCAGACGCCGAGCCCGGTTACCAGGCCCTCCTCGCAGCCCTATACGCAGACTTTCACGCCTCCGGACGCAATCTGCGTGTCTACGTCAACACCCAGACCGACGACATGGACTTCGACCTGAAGTTCATGGCCGACCACTCTGACGGTCTTATCCTCATGAACTACGATGAGCACCAGACTGACTCTGAGCCGGGTGCTATCGCGTCCGAGGACTGGTTCGTCGATAATCTCAAGAACCTTCTGAAGTTTGTTCCGAAAGAGAAGATCATCTGCTCAATCGGCAGTTATGGGTACGATTGGTCATTGCCGCTGCCTCCAGCAGCCGATCCCAAGGCAAAACGCCTGAGCACCTCAGCCAGGCCCGTTCCCGCAAAGGCGCTCAGTGCGCAGGAGATGTCTACCCAGGAAGCCTGGCAGGCAGCTTCCGACTCCGAGGCCTCGGTTGAGCTCGATCACGACACCCTCAACGCCCATTTCGCCTACGATGACGAAGACGCTCATATTCGTCACCAGATCTGGTTCCTCGATGCCGTCACTGTCCTGAACCAGATGCGCGACGCCCGTGCCCTTGGGATCTCCACCGTCGCCCTCTGGCGGCTTGGATCGGAGGACGGCTCACTCTGGAAGATCTGGGATGCACCCATCAAGGTCGATCCTGTGAGCGCTCTCGCGAAGGTCGACCCCGGCTACGATGTCGACAATGAGGGTGAAGGTGACATCATGCGTGTCACCAAGAAGCCTGTCTCCGGCGAGCGCCAGACCACGCTCGACGACGACGACACCATCGACCCTCAATATCGCAACATCGTTACAGAAAAAATGTTGTCCTATCCCCTGCCCTACACCGTGCAATACGTCGGCTACAGCCCCAGGCAGGTCTCTCTTTCCTTCGACGATGGTCCCGATCCTGAGTGGACCCCGAAGATCCTCGACGTTCTCAAGAAATACGGAGTGGTTGGTACCTTCTTCCTGATCGGTGACGAGGCCCAGGAAAACGTCGGCATCATGCGTCGTATCTACCGCGAAGGTCACGAGATCGGCAATCATACCTATACCCATCCAGACATCAGCAGCATCTCGATCCGGCAAGTCGAACTGGAGCTGGCCCTAACGCAACGGCTCTTTGCCTCTAAACTTGGCGTCAATCCCGTCTTCTTCCGGCCGCCTTACTCGATCGACCAGGAACCCGACACGAACGACCAGGCCGCGCCCGTCGAGACTATTCAGAACAGGGGATACGTCGTCGTTGGCAACAAAATTGACACTGACGATTGGGACGAGCACCCCCGTAAGTCGCCTGAGGAGATTACTGAGAGTGTTCTGAAGCAGCTCGAAGGTATGAAAACTCAAGCCTGGATGCGCGGCTCGGTCATCCTTCTTCACGACGGCGGCGGCGACCGCTCCCCTACCGTGGCCGCGCTGCCACTCCTTATCGAGACTCTCCGCGCCCGCGGTTACCAGATCGTTCCCGTTTCACAACTCGTCGGCCAGACTCGCGAACAGGTCATGCCGCCGCTCACCGGATGGCGTCAGCATCTGCCCGCCTTCGTCGACTCGGTGGCCTTCTTCTTCATCTCACTCTTCAATCACTTCATCATCTTCGTATTTTTCGTCGGCGACATCCTGATGAGCGCGCGCCTCATCATCATCGGCCTCTTCGCTGTCATTGATCGACTTCGTAAACGCAAGGACTTCTCCACGCCTGATTACACACCGCGCGTCGCCGTTCTCATCCCTGCCTACAACGAGGAAAAGGTAATTGTTCGCACCATCCGATCCGTGATGATGTCGAACTACAAGAACATGCACATCATCGTGATTGATGACGGATCCAAGGACCGCACCAGCGAAGTAGCCCGCGACGCCTACCCCAAAGACATTGAGTCCGGTCGCCTCACCGTTCTCACCAAGCCCAACGGTGGCAAGGCTGACGCCCTTAACTATGCTCTCGACTATGTAGACGAAGACATCTACATTGGCATCGATGCCGACGGCGTCATCGCTCACGATGCTATTACCCGGCTCGTCCCTCACTTTGCCAATCCGAAGATCGGCGCTGTCGCCGGCAATGCGAAGGTCGGCAATCGCGTGAATCTATGGACGCGGTGGCAGGCCCTCGAATACATCACCAGCCAGAACTTCGAACGCCGTGCTCTGGACCTCTTCGACGTCGTTATGGTCGTGCCCGGAGCCATCGGAGCGTGGCGCACCGCAGCCGTCAAAGCCGGCAACGGATATCACACCAACACCGTTGCCGAGGACGCCGACCTTACCATGAACATCCTCGAGCAGGGTTACTCCGTCATCTACGAAGACCAGGCGCTTGCCTTCACCGAGGCCCCCGTCAACGCCGATGGGCTGATGCGTCAACGCTTCCGTTGGTCCTTTGGAATCCTGCAGGCCCTCTACAAACATAAGGGTGCAATCCAAAAGCATCGTGCCATGGGCCTCTTCGCCCTTCCGAACATCCTGATCTTCCAGATTTTGTTGCCGCTTGTCTCGCCGCTGATTGACCTGATGTTCGTCGTAGGAGTCTTCCACTACATCCTCGACCGCTACTATCATCCTGACTCTGCCTCTACTGCCAGCTTTTATAAGCTCATCGCCTTCTTTCTCAGTTTCCTGATGATTGACTTTGTTGCCTCGGCACTCGCCTTCACCCTCGAGCGCAAGCACCCCGCCAGTAAGGGCGACAGCTGGCTGCTCTTTCACATTTGGATCCAGCGCTTTACCTACCGACAGGTGTTCTCTGTTGTTCTTCTCAAAACGGTCAAACGCGCGATTGACGGCAAGCCCTTCAACTGGGACAAACTCGACCGCACTGCCAAGATGTCAGCAGCGACCGAAAAACTCACTGCCGGCGACTGACGCAACACATACCTGCACACCACAGGTCAGTGCGCCTTCGCAAGTCGTTCGAACGTTGCGAAGAAGTCTCTCAATTGTCATCCCGGTAATCTGTTCACCTGCCGTCGCCACTTACCTGCTAATTGCCAGGTCAGCAACTCGAAGCCGCAGCTCGTAACCAGGCTGAGGTACGATCTGAGTGCGTTTCTACACAGAGAATCAATCAGGACTGTCCATGTCTCCGCTCGTCGCCTTCGCATTCCCGATCAATGTTCCCAGCATCTCTCCCTACACCAGCCTCTTCGCATTCCTCGTCGGCCTGCCCACTCTGGTCGGCACCTACTACCAGACCTGGAAAACTCGCCAGGAGAGCAAAGCCGCGCGACAAGGCCTGGTTTACAGCGAAAACTGTTTGGAATTCGTGCTTCATGACGGCACCACCATCAACCTTGTTCCTTTGGAAACACTGCACACCCTGCCGAAATCCGGCGATGTCGTTCTACTTCCAGGCAATGCCGACTCAGATGCAGCAGATCCGAAACACGGGGCCTATCGCGTAAGTCGCGTCGAGTTCATATATTCCCGCGTTGAAAACCGGTTCGCCCAGTCCGGCCAGGCTCGCCTCGCCAAAGCGGTCGCTCACGTCGATGCCGTCAGCGCACTGCCTTTCAACTAGGTCGAACGGCTGACCCGCTGACAAACAGACGTGCTGATTCTTTCCTTGACCCTTTATCCAGACGGCGCGATACTCCATCACCGGGCCCATCACACTCTTGGAGAGTCTCTGTGAATGTTCAACTAGCCATCAACGCCGGTCTGGCCGTCCAATTCGTTTACGACCGATGTGAGTCAGCAGGCGCGCCCATCGACCTCACCGGCGAAATCTTTCCGATCGGCGGTACCTCATATCGGGTGACGAATACCCTCTTCGCCAACGATTTGGCGACCGGCATCTCCGGACGATTTCAGGAGTTCAACACCATCGGCGTCATCGCGGGAAATACCTTGGATCCAACAGACATCTACATCGCCATCCGCGGCACCTCGAATGTTTGGGAGTGGATCCAGGATTGCAAATTCCTCCCAAAACCTTTCCCGCGCGTTCCTGGCAGCGGATACACCGAGGACGGCTTTACCGATATGTATCTCTCCATGTCCATGACTCCTAATCCGCATGCTGGTAGCTTCATTGACGACCTCTACGCACTCTTCCCGCCGAATGCAAAGGTCACCGTAGCTGGCCACAGCCTCGGTGCTTCGCTCGCTACGCTTCTTGCCTTTGACCTGGCCGCCAACTCCCCATTCCGGGACACTTCTGCGGTCTCCCTCTACACCCTTGCCAGTCCCCGAGTTGGCGATCTTAGCTTCATGCAGCTCTTCAATCATGTCGTCGGCAACGCCTACCGCATCCACAACCGTCTCGACATCGTCACCAAGACCCCGCCACCCCTGCTTTACTTCCATGTCGGCGACGAGACCGAGCTCATCCCCAGCAAAGACATGAAGTTCGACCTCCTCTGCGAACATCACCTGCCAAACTATCTCAACATGCTCGCCAGCGTCCTGGACCTTCCTGGCTACCCCATCTCTCCCGGATGTTCGAGGACTCCTCCCGCTGTGGCCCAGGAAATCACCTAATCACAAATCCGGGTGCCCCATCTTCGCGCAGCCCTATCGCGCTAAGGTGGGCATTTCTGCAAAGCACGAATCACACCCCTGCACCCAACCACAAGTCCGGGTGCCCCATCTTCGCGCAGCCCTACCGCGCTAAAGGTGGGCATTTGTGCAAAGCACGAACCGCACTCCTCGCCCTACACGCTTCCCCCTAAGCGCGTAAAATCGAACGCGATGGCAACCCTCACAATCACCCCCGCTCTTGCGCCCTTCACCACCGAACTCTTCGTGGATTTCACCGCCTCCGCCAACAAGCGTGCCATGGAAGCCGCCCTGGCGCAGGTAGCCACCGAACTCGGCCGTGAATATGACCTCGTCATCGGCGGCAAGCGCATCCGCACCGAAGGCAAGATCATCTCGACCAACCCAGCAAACCCGTCGCAGATCGTCGGGACCCACCAGCGTGCGGCAGCCGAACACGCAGAGACTGCCATGCTTGCCGCTCAGCAAGCTTTCGCGAAGTGGTCCCGAACTCCGCTTGCTGACCGCGTCGACCTCCTCCTGCGCGCCGCTGCACTCATCCGTGAACGTAAGTTCCTCTTTTGCGCCTGGCTCACCTATGAAGTGGGCAAGAACTGGGCTGAGGCGGACGCCGACGTGGCCGAGTGCATCGACTTCCTCGAGTTCTACGCCCGCGAAGCCCTCCGCCTCGATACGGCCACCACACCGATTCAATACCCTGGCGAGCGAAATCTTCTTCGCTACATCCCACTGGGCGTCGGCGCTGTCATTCCGCCCTGGAATTTCCCCTTCGCGATCATGGCCGGCATGACCACTGCCGCCATTGTCACCGGGAATACGGTGATCCTTAAACCTTCAGTAGACGCTTCAACTATTGCAGCTATCTTCTTCAATCTGCTTGAGGAAGTTGGACTTCCTGACGGTGTAGTGAATTTCTGCCCGGGAGAAGGCCCTGAGTTTGGTTCCGAGATCGTGGCGAACCCGAAGACACGTTTCATTGCCTTTACGGGTTCCAAAAAGGTTGGTCTTGAGATCCACGAATCCGCTGCAAAGACCCGGCCGGGACAGATCTGGATCAAGCGCACTGTTCTCGAGATGGGTGGCAAAGACTCAATCATCGTCGACCGCGACTGCGATCTGGATGCCGCCATCGAAGGCGTGACCTCCTCAGCATTCGGCTTCAACGGCCAGAAGTGCTCCGCCTGCTCTCGCGCCATCGTTGATGCGGAGATCTATGACATCTTCTGCGATCGAATTACCGAGCGTGTTGCCGCGATCAGGCAGGGCGATCCCGTCAAGAACTTCTACGCCGGTCCTGTCATTAACGATATCGCTGTAAAACGCATTCTCGACTACATTGAAATCGGCAAATCTCAAGGTCGTCTCCTTACCGGCGGCACGTTCGTAGATACCCCAGAAAAAGGCCGCTACATCGCCCCCACCGTCTTCGCAGACGTCGCCCCCATGGCCCGCATCGCGCAGGAAGAGATCTTTGGACCCGTCCTGGCCATCATCAAGTCATCAAGCTTTGAAGACGCTCTCGCTATAGCCAATAACACCGAATATGGCCTGACCGGCGCCATCTACTCCGATTCACGCGACAATCTCGACCGTGCGCGCGAGGAGTTTCACGTGGGCAATCTGTACCTCAACCGCAAATGCACAGGCGCCATGGTCGCCGCGCACCCTTTTGGCGGCTTCAACATGTCCGGCACAGACTCCAAGGCAGGCGGCCCCGATTACCTGCTGCTCTTCACCCAGGCCAAATCAATTGCCGAGAAGGTGACCCACGTCAGCGCCTTGCTGGATGAGCAGGAAGATCGAATGGGCATCTGACATCAATGCGCTAACCGCCCAGGTCGACCAACAATACCTCGTCGACCGGCTGCCCAAGGAAGTTCCCGCCAAGTCGCCTGAACTTGTCCACCGAATCCGTCGCAAAGAAACTCCGTCGCGGCTCGCCCATTCTTATCGCATTCGGGAATCGTTCCGTCACCAGCTTCGCGGTGGCAAGGGCCGTTGCCTTCGCTGAATCAACGATCTCCATCGGTCGGCCCATACCTTCCAGCACGCGCCGGATCGCCACCTCGATAAGAGGATAGTGTGTGCAACCCAGAAGCAGCGTATCCGTTTCTGGAGCAGCCGCAAGTGCTTCCTCCAGGTAAATCCGAATCACCTCATCGGTCACTGGGTGTGACACCCACCCCTCTTCGACCAGCGGAACCAACAGCGGGCAAGCCTTCTCGTACGCCTTCAGCCCCATCCGGGCAAGCGCTCGCGTATATGCGCCGGAACTGACGGTCGCCGCCGTGGCCAACACCAGGACGTGACCGGCACGCCCCGCCGCAGCAACACCAGCCGCACCCGGCTCAATCACCCCGATCACCGGAATCGGTAGCGAGACCTGTATATCCTCAAGAGCCATTGCCGTTGCTGTATTACAGGCGATCACCAGCAGATCGGCTCCCTGCTCTTCCAGAAATCGAGCGCTCGAAACCGCATACCGGCTGATCGTCTCCCGCGACTTCGACCCATAGGGTAATCGCGCCGTATCGCCCAGGTAGATGGAATCCACACCCGGCAGCAGCTCTACTAGTTCCCGAAGGACCGTCAACCCACCAAACCCCGAGTCGAACACTCCCACCTTCAACCCATCTGCACCCGCCATTATGGCTCTCCTGCCGGCTGCAGTCGTCCCGCTTCGACCGTTGTATCGATCGCCGGGTAAGTCCGCCCTAGATCGATATGCCCCGCCAGCGTCTCCTTCGGCTGCCCATCGACCACAAACCGCACCTGCGTGATCTGCGGGAAGTTCGCATGAAGCGTCCCGATCATCGACAGAATAGTCAGCATCTCAACCTCGACGCCAGAGGGATGATCGTTCACGAAAGTGCTTCGCAGGTTGATCACAGCAAGCTCTCCGTCTGAACCCGAACTACTGGTCTGGGCGGTACCATCCATTGCAGGTGGCGCTATGGGCAGCTGCAGCAGGAACACATCGTCCACTGCTGCGCCCGTCTGAAGGGGGTGCAGCGAATTCGGCAGCGCATACTCAGCCACCAGCTTCTCCAGCAGCGCCCGCGCACGCACCGAAGGCTCCATTGGCAACGCAATCTGCCGTTGGGCTGCTGTCACCGACCCATCTGTGTCGCTCGCCAGGTCCAGCGTGAACGATTCGGTTCCCGTCAGAACTGGTGCCTCCAGCGGAGTCGCATCGCTCTGCGCCGCTAGCCGCTCCCGTGCCTGTGTCCGCTCGTAGACCAGGAAGAACGCCATCAGGACAATTCCCGCCAGCAGTGTGTAGAACAGCACCTTCTGATATCGCGGAATCGCACTTTCGAACTTGGCAATGCCGCTCTCCCGCCAAGGGACGCGCGGGATAAACCTTGCATGCTCGCCGTCGCGTTTGAACCTGCCGTGTCCTCTTCTAATTCTGAAGATCACTCGGTCGCTCCCTGCCTCGGCACCGTCAGGTACTCCGGTGGCTGGGCCTGGTTCTTCCAAAAGATCAACGCCCCTGCGATCGCCTCTGCAACACGCTGCTGATACGCTTCGTCGGTGGCCTGCGCCACATCCGAACCGCTACGTAGCGGGCCGATCTCAATCGAGATGGCTGGACACGTAAGGTTGTCCAGAGGCCGCATCGCCACCCGCCCCATCGCCAGCGGAAGCTGCGCCCGCTTCAGCGCTGTACCCACCTGGTTCGCCAATCCCAGGCTTTGCGGCACATACGCTTCCTGAGCGCGATCCCATGGGACCGCGCCACTCACGTTGCGTGACGATGGAGCTGCCTGCGCAATCGCCGCCATCGAAGATCCGATCGTGGAAGTACCGATATGCACGCCGTTCCCACTCGCTGTTGCGTGGAGCACCAGGCAAGCGACCGCGTGCGCCTTATTCGCCGCTGCAGCCCGTTGATCGCCGGTCAAAACAGCAGCAGGATCACCATCGCGCGTGGACACCACTGTAAAGCCCCGCGCGGCCAGCAGCGATCGCAGACGAGAGGCCATCACCAGCGTTACCTCCTTCTCTTCAATGTGGTCGTTAATCCGCACACCGCCGTCTGGCCCGCCATGCGCCGGATCGAGCACCACCATTTCCCGATTCAAAGTTGGCACGCCCTGCGCCGAGGCCAGCGCGCAGCCCGACACGCCGACAGACAAGACGCTAACGGATAGAGCGCTGGCGGTTAGAGCGCTTCTAGTCCAACGCATAAATTGCCAGCCCGCTCAGCAGCTTGGGATAGAAATCGGTCGATTTCTGCGGCATCACATCGCCCGACAGCGATATGTCTCGCAACTGGTCAAGCGTGATCGGCTTAATCAGGAAAGCCACGTCTGCCTCGCCGCTCTGTACTTGCCCAATCGCCTCATCCGCCTCGCGGATATAACGCACATTGCCAAGCTTTGTAATGGTCTCCTGGTTCAGACCCAGCAGCTTATCGAGCACGATTGTATGCAGTTGCACGACATCAAGCTGCGCCTGGCGGGGTGACACCCCCTTCATGACCTCGGCAATCGATTCAGGCTTCGCTTGCAGCAGATACGCCCCGTCGCGGGTCACCGCAATAAACGCCACGCCTCGTTGCTCTTTCAGTGTTCCCAGGTCGGTAGATTCGAGCTTGGTTACTGTAAAGAACTCCGCCGACTTCTCCGCAAAATTGATCCCGCTGAAACCCTCCAGCCCGTGCACCACACGATGCGTTGGCAGGATGGTTATCCCCGGAGCATCCATATTGACGAACGTCATCATCATCGCCGCCTCAGGAAACGCCGGCACTGGCAGCGTGCTCGCATTGAGCTTCTCGTCCTCATCGCGCGGTTGATTCAGTGGCAGCTTCAGCTGGGCCGACCGCTCTTTCGCGTAGGCCACGCTCGTTTCATAGCGATGATGCCCATCCGCAATAATCAGCTTCTTGTCCGCCATCGCCGTAAGGATCAGATTAATTAGCGTTGGGTCGGTGAGCTTCCAGACGCGATGCACCACGCCATACTCATCGGTGATTGCAAGATCGGCCGCCGCCGTATCCTTGCCATCCTTATCGACACCAAAGATCAGCTTCTCCGCCGTAAATCCAGGGTCGGAGTACAGCATGTAAATCTGCTCGCAATAGGTCCGCGTCGCCTTGAACAGGCTCATTCGATCAGATTTATGTTTCGGGAATGTCTGCTCATGACGGTAAATTACCTTATCGGCATAGTCATAAAGATGTCCGAGAGCAATGAATCCTCGCCGTTCTCGCACCTCGTCTGTATGCGGCACGGTGTATGTCTGCGAGTAGCCATAGATGGCAGGCTCCTTCTCCTCCGCAAGTACCCGGTCCTTACGCCATCCCTTCAGACTCTCGGCCGCCCGCGTATACACGTTCGAGTCCTCGGTATCGTCCGGCTCGTGCTTGCCCAGAATGACGCGGATCAGGTTGTATGGACTGGCATCGTAGTAGTGTTGCTGCATCGCCGGCGTGATCTTGTCATACGGCTGGGTAACGACGTCTTCCATGTTGACGCGTGAGGGATCGTAGCGGAGTGCGCGAAACGGATAAATACGGGCCATGCTGGGTCAATTGCTCCAAAGTTGATTTCTCCGATTGTACGTATTCCCGGTTACAACGCCCACCTGCTACACGACCGTCCTCCACTACCCCATCCAGACTCACAGCCGAGGCGTACTACAGCTGTTCATAGAGGCGCACTTTTTCAAAATAGAAGCTCGTGTGACACAAGCTTTCTTCTCCCTGAAGCGAATGGGTGGAAAAGTCCATGCATCAGAGCGTACATTCAAGCAACGTACCTCCCCATCTTGGGCCGCGCATCACGGAGTCGTATATGGCTTATGACCACCAGCACCCCACTCCCCGGATCCTCGCAAAATCACGCCTCCTGTCGGCAGTCCTTCTGTGCCTCTTTGCTGCCACCCTCGCGATCCGCGCCAGCGCCCAGGAGAATCCTCTCGGCGAGACGAACACTCCGATTGGCACCCCTGCGAAACCCAATGCTCCGCCAGCGATCCCAAACGCGCCAGCCGACCCGAAAGCCGCTTCCGGTCAGCGGACATCTCCCATCCGCGTCAACGTCAATCTGGTTCTCGTTCCGCTCACCGTCACCGACCCACTCAACCGTCTCGTGACTGGCCTTGAGAAAGAGAACTTCAACATCTTCGACAACAATCAGGGACAGGTCATCAAGACGTTCTCGACCGAAGATGCCCCTGTGACGATCGGCATCGTCTTCGATCTCTCCGGCAGCATGAGCTCGAAGTTCGCCCGTGCCCGCAAAGCACTCAGCGAATTCATGCGCACCTGCAACCCGCAGGATGAGTTTTTCGTCGTCGGCTTCAATGACCGCCCCGCCGTCATCGTCGACTACACCTCGGATGTCGACGACGTCGAAGCGCGCATGGTCATGGTGAAGCCCGAGAACCGGACAGCGCTCATCGATGCCGTATATCTCGGCGTTAACAAGCTCAAGGACGCCAAATACGACCGCAAGGCTCTGCTCATTATCTCTGATGGTGGTGACAACCGCAGCCGATACTCGGAAGGTGAGCTTCGCCGCGTAGTTCGCGAATCAGATATCCAGATTTACTCGATCGGGATCTTCGATGCATATGCTTCCACCATCGAGGAACAGACTGGCCCCATCCTCCTCACCGATATTTGTGAACTTACCGGCGGGCGCCTTTTCCGCATCTCAGACCTTGGAGATATGGGCGACATCGCCACACGCATCAGTGCCGAACTCCGCAACGAGTACGTCATAGGCTATCGTCCATCCGAGGTGAAACACGATGGCAACTATCGTAAATTGAAGGTACGACTGTTGCCGCCACCCGGTCTTCCGATCTTGGACGTGCACTATCGACAGGGATACTATGCACCTTCGCAGTAGGCTTTCCGCCGGAGTTAGGCTTCATCGGGCTCCAGTTCGCTTCTTCTCTTCTTATAAGAAGGCTGTTCGAGTGGGTATTGCCATCGCCCAGGGCTTTCTCTGTTTAGTTTTGACTCCACTGTTGCCTGCCCAGAACGCACCCCAGCAAGTCCCTGCACAGCCGTCGCTCACAGTTGACCGTGATCCTGTACCGTCGCCAGACCCCGACCCTGCCCCGGGCTCACCCCAGCAAGCCGACGAGGCCAATGCAGGCCCGCAGGCCGTTACCCGCGGCGCAGGAGGCAAGTACACCCTCCGTCAGGATGCCTACGAGGTTCGCCTCAACGCAACCGTCCTCGATGGCTCCGGCCGCTCGGTCCTCGATCTTACCAAGGACGCCTTTCACGTCTACGAGGACGGGGTTCCGCAGACGGTTGCCAGCTTCCGCCACGAAGATCTGCCTGTATCACTTGGCATCCTGATCGATAGTTCCGGCTCCATGTACGACAAGCGGAGCGCCGTAAACCAGGCCTCGCTTGACCTTATAAAGCTTTCAAATCCTGCGGATGAAGCCTTTCTGGTTGATTTCTCGTGGGAAGCGTTCATCGATCAGGACTTTACGTCCGATTCTGCCAAGCTGCAGCAAGGTCTCGGATACATCAAATCAAGCGGCGGTACCGCTATCTACGACGCACTCGTTGCTTCGGCCGACTACCTTTCGAAGAACTCGAAACACCCCAAGCAGGTCCTGTTAGTTGTCACAGATGGCGAAGACAATGCCTCAAGCGCCTCGCTTGAAGATGCCATCCGGCGCATCCAGGATCTCGACGGACCCACCATTTACTGCATTGGCCTGCTCTTCGGCTCAGACACCGACAAAGCCGAGGCCCGCCATGCCCGTCGTGTCCTCGAAGCCCTGGCAGAGCAGACCGGCGGCGTCGCCTATTTCCCCAAGAACCTCAAGGAGGTCGATCCCATCGCCGCCGAGGTCGCACAGGACATACGCACCCAATACACGATCGCGTATCACTCTACAAAATCGCCAACACTCGGCGGCTATCGCCAGGTTCATGTCGACGCAAAGGAAAAAGGCTACGGCAAGCTGCAGGTCCGCACCCGCAGCGGCTACTTCCCAAAGGTAGACACGGCACAAGCAACGACGAAGTAGCGTTGTACAAATCCTGTCACCCGTCCGTCGCGACCGCCCTGTGGTCCCAAGCTGTTTCGCAACGAACCACTGACTAAAAACGGCGGCTCACGATTGTAGATTACTGCTGTAGTTTAATCTTCAAGGACAACTGCCGCCTATCGCACGGAGTCAAAAGATGTAACACAGGAGGTTTGCAATGCAGGCAATTCACGATGGTCAATGCGGAGCATGTGGTCACTTTGGGGAACATCATAAAACCGATGTTCTCGTGAGTATTCTCTCTAGCAAGAAAGCCGAGGAAACATTCCTCGATGACTGCGGGCACCCAAAGCATGCTGCCCTGCACCTCAAGGTGACCGCGATCAGCGGATGCGACGGGTTCGTCGCGGCAGCTTCAGCCTAGTTCGACTTTTCTCGTAGATCCACTCACCGCGTCACAGGCTTCACTCTAGCTAGGCGAGGTGGGTGATGGTCCATTTTCGAAGTTATTGCTTCGTCTAATATTGCAATTATGGACGCTACCGTAAAAGCTGCAGTCCCAGTACTTCCCTCAATCAATGTTTCCGCTTCTTGGTGGATAGGCGTGTGCGGCTTCTCTGAGACTTTCAGCCACGGTGATCCACCAACCTATGCGGGAATTACTCGTAATGGGATTTCGATCCACATCGCTTGCCTGAGCGATGTTAACATCGGCCGTCTAGTTGGAGACCAGACGATGGTTCGCATCCTGGTCGACGACGTCGCCACATACTATGCTGAATACCAGCGACGCGGCGGCAACGTTCATCCAAATGGCGGATTACAGAAGAAACCCTGGGGCAGCACCGAATTCGCCGCCATAGATCCTTGTGGCGTCTGTGTCACGTTCGCGGAACCATCCTGAATGTCACTTTGGCTGAGCAGGCACGACCGGGCGCCAATGATGATCACGACTCCACACTTCCAATCTTCTTGCAACAACTAGAGAAGACCAGCGATGCTGGTGACTCTAAGCGTCTCAAACTTTGAGGGCGCATTGGAAAGGCATGACAATCCCCTCTGGAGACTGCTTGGCGGACGAACCATCACTTTTTGGCGACATAAACGAACCGCAGCATGAACAGTACAGCCAGCAGGTAAAGCATCCAGTCCTGTCTCTTGAATCGGCCTGTCAACACCTGCAGCGCCGCGTAGCTTGTCAGTCCAAAGCTCAATCCATCTGCAATCGAATACGTCAGCGGAATTGTGACCAGTGTGAGAAAAGCTGGAATAGCAATCGTTGGATCGTCCCACTCGATCGTTCCAACACCCGCGAGCATCAAGCCGCCAACAATAATCAATGCCGGCGATGTAGCGAACGTTGGAATCGCCCCTACCAGCGGCGCTACAAACATCGCTGCGAAAAACAGCAGCCCGGTCACAATCGCTGTTACACCCGTGCGTCCACCCTCTGCAACGCCCGCGGCGGATTCGATATAGCTCGTGACCGTGCTTGTCCCTGCGATCGAACCGAGAATCGTGGAAGCCGCATCCGCCATGAAAATGCGATTCAATCTCGGGATTGAATGGTCCGCCTCCATCAAGTTGGCTCTTTCCGCAACTGCGACCAGCGTTCCAATGTTGTCGAACAAATCCACAAACAGGAATACAAAGATAATTTCGAACGCGCCCACTTTCAGCGCCCCTGGAATATCCAGATGAAACGCCGTGTCGGTGATCGCTGAAAATCTGTACGGGACCGGCTGCCAATGTACCCGATGCAATGCCGCTCCGAGCAGTAGCGTCCCCAGGATGCCGATCAGCATCGACCCCTTCACCCGCAGCACCTGCAACACGGCGATCAGCAGAATACCGAACAGAGCAAGCGCGGTCTCCGGCGACCTCATGTTCCCCAACGTCACCGTTGTCGCTGCGCTCGGCACGATGATGTTCGCATTCCGCAGCCCCACAAACGCAATAAAGAGTCCTATGCCGCCCGCAACTGCCGCGTGCAGTTGGTGCGGAATACACGCCAGCAGCTTCTGCCGGATCCCGGTAAACGTCAGCGCCAGGAAGATCATTCCCGACAGAAACACTGCGCCCAGCGCAGTCTCCCACTTGATCCCCATTTTTTGAACAACGGTGTAGGTGAAATACGCATTCAGCCCCATCCCTGGAGCCAGCGCCAGCGGGTAGTTCGCCGTCGCGCCCATCAGAATGCTGCCAAACGCCGCGCACAGACAGGTCGCTGCCGTGATCGCTGCCAACGGCATGCCCGTCTGCGAGAGAATATTGGGGTTCACGAAGATGATGTACGCCATCGTGATAAACGTCGTCAGTCCGGCAAGAGCTTCCGTGCGCCAGTTCGTGTGCAGCCGTTCAAAGCCGAAGTATCGTTCCAGATAGAGGCGCATGGGCAGCAGGCGAGTCTCGCGTAAAAATAGATTTGAAGTGATTGGCTCAAGCATAGAGCATTTTCAACGCACGCAGGTGCGGAAACCGAGGACCAGCATGACCGCCGATGAAGTAAAGAAGCTCCTCCGGCTCACACCGCACCCGCGCGAGGGCGGATGGTACGTCCGCACCTACGAGTCAGCTGAGATGCTGCCCGCCGCTGCCTTTGCCGACCCTCGCTACACCTCACCCCGCCGCACAGGCACCGCCATCTACTACCTGCTCGAGCCTGACACCTTCAGCGAAATGCACCTTCTCCAATCGGATGAGATCTTTCACTTCTATGCTGGCGACCCTGTAGAGATGCTCCAACTTCACCCCGGCGGCATTTCGAGGCGCGTGATCATCGGCAACGATCTACTAGCCCGAGAGATCCCGCAGGTGGTGGTCGAACACGGCGTCTGGCAGGGCTCACACCTCGTTTACGGCGGGTCCTGGGCGCTCCTTGGATGCACCGTGACTCCTGGCTTCGAGTTCGAAGACTACACCGAAGGCAATCGCTCCGAACTGTTCTCCGGCTGGCCTTTAGAATCGGACCTCATCCGCAAACTCACGCGTGAGCCCTAATACTTAGGCCGGGGGAACGATTGCAGATGAGCGACCGCCTCATCAGCCCGCGCGCGAAGCTGCACCAGTTCCGGCCCGGACTTTTTACGGAGCGTGTTGTACGGCATCTGCATGCGAAAATTCCCACCCAGCACCGCCTCGTTACGTTCAAGAAACGTCCAATACAGCGCCGTGAACGGACACGATCCCTCGCCCGTTGAACGCTTCGGATCGTACTGGCAGTGCCCGCAATAATTCGACATCCTGTTGATGTAAGCTGCGCCCGAAACATACGGCTTCGTCGCCGTCAGCCCGCCATCGGCATACGTCGCCATGCCCAGCACGTTCGTCTCGACCACCCAGTCGTATGCATCGACATAGGCAAACCAGAACCAGTCCGTAAGCTCACGTGGAGAGAAGCCGCACAGCGTCGCAAGATTGGAGAGCACCATCAATCGGGTGATATGGTGCGACCAGCCCTCTTGCACCACTTGTTCCACAACCGTGTCTAGACAATGCAGCCCCGACTTCACACCCCAGTAGGCCGCTGGCAGCGGCAGCGAGGCATTCAGAGCCGTAGGCACTGCCCCGGCATAGGGATCAGCTTTCTTCTTTAGCTTCTTCGTCTCCTGCGGAATGGTTCCGGCAAGCAGTCGATAACCATCTGTCTGCTCATGCAGGTGTCGCATGAACTCTCGCCAACCCATCAGTTGTCGAATAAACCCTTCACCACTCGCCAGCGGCACACGACCGTTTTCGATAGCCTGGGCAGCCTCGGCAATCATCTGCGCCGGCAGAAGCCGCGAAAGGTTGACCAGGCCCGACGTTCGGCTATGAAACAGCTGTAGCTCATCATCCCGCATGGCATCTTCATAAGGTCCAAAGTGCGGCAGCAGATGTTCGAGCGTAAACGTCCAGGCACGGTCAGCATCAGCCTGGGTCACGGGACTGTCAAAGCCCTCGATCTCTCCAAAGTGATGCCCGTATTCACGCGCCACAAAGTCGATCACCTCAAGCGTTAGCTCGTCCGGCGGGAAGCTGAGCGGCTTCGGAATCGGCACCTGCCCCTTGTACGGATTGCGATTGTCGGCGTCGTAGGAAAATTGCCCGCCGACAGGCTTGCCGTTTTTCATCAGCACGCCGGACTTCTGCCGCACCACGCGATAGAAGCGGTCCATTACATAGCTTCTGCCCGCCTTGTAAGCCCCATATACCTTCGTAAAGTCTTCCGTCGTAGAGAACCACGTTGTATCCTCAACCACGTTTAACTTCAGTCCGAGCTTTGTCGCAGCGGCAATGTCCAGCCTCAGTTCCCGCTCCGCCGGCTGCATCACCGTGATGTCCGGAAGCGGCAGCGTCTGCTGCAGTTCTAGCAGGGCCGTCGCATGGCTGTTCGGCGAAAAGAAATAAATCACCTTGCACCCCCGAGCCGCCTGCTCAAGCGCAAAATGCCGCATGTTTGAGATCAGCAGCACCAGCTTCTTCTTGTGATACGGCCTTCGATGCGCCTTTGCTGTGGATTCGACAATGACGATGCCAGTCTTCTCCGCAGCCTGCTGGGTCAGCGGCCCGACTCGGTCGGTGAAGCGGTCGTAAGGAATAAACACCCATCGACGGTCCTTTAGATCTTTACCAGTGGGATACGCTGGCTTGATCAGGCGCTCAAATTTCGGGGCGATGCTCTCCATCTCTTGATGCTAAGTGCCGATGACGAAAAGTTCGTCACTCTCCCTCATCGCCGACAGTGAGATCAACAAGCATTGAACTGGCCGGGCTTGCCACTGAAAATCCCGCACAGACCGGCTGTATATTTCCGGATATGCCAACCGTCTACCCAGGTCGCCATTCCACACGTATCGAAGGCCCATTTGTCGTCTTCATCATCGGGCTGCGCATCAACCGGCTGCTTGCGGTGAATAAATGGCTGCCCGTTGCACGAGCTATGGGACCCATGCTGAACGAGCTCTACGCCGACCCTTCCCTCGGCCTGCTGGCAGCGTTCCCCTCGTTCTATTGGCGCGGCGTGATGCTGACGCAGTACTGGCGCAGCTTCGACCAACTCATCGACTACGCACAGTCTCGCAACGCCGCCCACCTTCCTGCATGGAAAGCATTCAATCAGAAGGTAGGAACGGACGGCACGGTCGGCATCTGGCACGAAACCTACCAGGTCTCAGCGGGCAAGTACGAATGCGTCTACGCCAACATGCCAGCCTTTGGTCTTGCGCTCTCGGGGGGCTTTCAGCCGGCGGAAGGCCACCTGCGGGACGCACGATCCCGAATGAGGCCAGACGCTCCAGGCGAAGCGGGCAACAGTTAGCAGAAGATCACGGTCTTATTCGCATACGACAGGATGCGATGGGCCAAGTGCCATCGTACCGCTCGCGATAACACCAGGCGCTCCAGGTCGCGCCCCTTCTGAATCAGATCCGGCAGCTGATCGTTCTGCGAAACCCGCGTTACATCCTGCTCGATGATCGGTCCTTCGTCCAACTCCGCCGTCACATAGTGGCTCGTCGCCCCAATCAGCTTCACCCCACGCGCGAACGCCGCGTGGTACGGCTTCGCCCCCGTAAATGCAGGCAAGAACGAGTGATGCACGTTGATGATCTTTAGCGGATACGCTTCTACAAATCGCGGCGAAAGTATCTGCATGTAACGCGCAAGCACCACCAGGTCAATCTCCTTTGCGGCCAGTAGATCAAGATGCTCCTGCTCCACTTTTTGCTTGTTCTCCTTCGTCACAGGGATCAGGTGAAACGGGATCCTGTAAAACTCCGCCAGCGCCCGCGCGCTCTCATGGTTGCTCACAATCAGCACCAAAGAAGACGGCAGCTCACCTGTCTGGTGCCGATGCAATAAATCGGCAAGACAATGCAGATAGTGCGATACGAAGATTGCCACGCGCAGCGGCTTCTCAAACGTGACAGTCCAATTCAGATTCATCGACGCAGCCAGCGGCGCAAACGCCGCATGAAACCTAGGCCCATCGCAATTCGCCTTCTCCGACTGAAACTCTACCCGCATAAAGAACAGCCCCAACGCAGCGTCCTGATGCTGGTCGGCGTTCAGAACGTTGGCGTCGTATTCAGCCACAAGGAAGTTCGCAATCCCGGCAACAAGGCCCTTTCGGTCTGGGCAATCGATCAGCAGTACGGCGGTCGTCGTCACTTGATCTCTCCGTTTCCATCCGCTTCAAACTTTAGCCGCTCTAGAAACTCGCGATCATTCCGGCTCAGCACAGCAGCAGCAAGCAAATCCGGCCGATTGCGCCACGTCTTCTCAAGCGCCATATGCCGTCGCCATCTCCGGATCGCACTATGGTCCCCATCCTGCAGCACCTGAGGCACCTCGCGCCCTAGAAACTCCGC
>CAHJWN010000009.1 GCA_903642265.1 Acidobacteriaceae bacterium
CGCCGAAGTTGGCAGCGGCTTCCTTTGCGCCATCGCCGGAATTACCAACGAGCGGACGGAGCAGAATTCCACCAGCTACATCCAGCACTGGATTGACGCCCTGAAGGGCGACAGCCGCCTTGTCATCACCGCCGCATCAGCGGCACAAAAGGCAGCCGATGAAATCGTCGGCTATGCCTTCGAGAACGAGGATCAGGGCGACAACACCACAGGGGGGACCGGCGAGACCGGTGCCCCCTTCTATCTCCCACTCGCGGCCTAGATCCCAGCCGAGTACCAAATGCGGCACCCCAGATTTATCGTTCTAAATTTATAAAAGTATAGACATATAAACGCATGTGATTTTAGATTGGTAAAAGGATAAACATGATCATCGCATTCGCAAACAACAAAGGGGGAGTGGGCAAAACGACCTCAGCCGTCCACTTGGCGGCTTGCCTTCAGCTCACGGGCCCGACCTTGCTCCTGGATGGAGACGATACCCGGAACGCTACGGCATGGAGCCAGAAAGGCGACGGTTTCCCATTCAAAGTCGCCAGCATTGAGCAGGCCGCTAAGCTCTCCCGCAACTACGAGCACACCATCATCGACACTGGCCAGCGCCCGTCGGAAGATGAGTTGAAAGCGCTTATGGAAGGGTGCGACCTTCTCATCATTCCCGCCGTTCCAGCGGGTCTAGACAATGATGGACTGTCTCTCACGATCAACACTCTTCGCAAGATGAAGAACGATGCCTTTCGCGTTTTGCTGACCAAAGTACCTCCGCCGCCAGAACCACAGGGGCGCGAGCTTAGAGCCGCGCTCCTAGCCGAGGGTGTTCCGCTGTTCTCGGTTGATATTCCCCGGTTGAACATCTTCGACAAGGCCGTAGAAGCGGGCACGACCGTAAACAAGCTGATAGTCCCGAAGAAGGACGCTCCTCGTGCAGCTCGCGCATGGGGCGCATATCAAACCGTTGCAAAAGAGGTGTTGAGCCATGGCAAGTAAGACCAAGTACGATGGGCTTCTGAAGCGCACCGAACCAGCACAGTCCGAGCCTATTGAAGAGGCTTCACAGGCCCCTGAAGCCGCTCCGATACCGCCTGCCGTGCGGAAGCCCGGTAGGCCAAAAAAGCCTCTTGCCAAGTCAAAAGACCCAAACATGAAGGGCTTTACCATCATCCTCACAATTGATACACACGCCGACGCGAGCTCCCTTTTGAAGAAGCTGCGTACAGGCGAGGATATGTCCGAGCTGGTCGAGCGCCTGCTTGCAACATGGGTGAAGGAAAACAAGTAGGGAAGGGAAGGAACGGACAGGTGATTCAGGGAGACCGCCCCGAACCACCCGCTTGAATTCTCCGCTCAGAGCCCACCCAGAGGAGGAGGGCTGCTGATGACCAGTTTATCTAAGCCCATCGTCTCGATCATGTAGTCTTTCGTGCAAGGTAAAGCCCCCAGCGTTCCCGCGCCGAGGGCCGTGAAACATCCATTCGCATAAGAGGCGAGTGGTCTACAAACCCCCGCAGAGGAGGCGGGTTTGATGGACAGAATACCCCAAGAGAAAACCGTTGCGGACCAAAAATCTGTGACCACCGGCAAGGTGAAGAAGGTACGCGAGCCGGACACTCCTGAAAAAAAAGCACAACGAGCTGCTCGGAAATCGAAAGCAAAACACGCGCAATCCTTCGACATCATGACGAACCCGCCAGATAAGACCTCCAATGGCAAAGTCATTGCTTACACGCCTTATTTCACCACGCAATTCGGTCTGCCACATAGCCCGGTCGAGGGAGAGAAGTGGGTTCGCAAAGACGGCAACCGAACGCTCCGCATCACAGCCGACAGCCGATATGGAGTCCCATACGGGAGCATCCCTCGCCTGCTGATAGCGTGGGTCGCTACGTGGCAAGTACGCCATCCTAGCGCAACCAAGATCGAGCTAGGCAAGAATCTGTCTTCGTTTCTAGAAGACGAATTGCATCTGCCCAGGACTGGCAAATATATCCGCAACGTCAAGGAACAGCTCATTGCCCTTTTCACGTCGAAGATCTCTGTGACGGTGGAAGACGACGTGCCCGATCACTTCGGATACAAGAGCGCCCAGCTCGCAGATGAGATCGAGCTTTGGGGTCAGACCGACAACCAGGACGCCCTTTGGAACTCATATATCGCCCTAACCCCGAAGTTTCGGGAATACTTGCTGCTGAACCCGGTCCCGATCGACACCCGAGCGTTTCCGATCCTAAGCGGCTCTCCGCTTGCAATCGACTACTACCTCTGGTTTGCCAGGACAATGTTCAGTCTCAGAAAGTCGAGACTCGTCACGTGGGCAGAGCTTCATGGGCAATTCGGCTCCGCATACGACTTCACGGACAAACGAGGCCGTCACAACTTCCGCACCGAGTCTAAAAAACAGATCGAGACCCGCGTAACTGTGGCATACCCCACTCTGCGCATCAGCTTTGATACCAAGGGGAAGGGAATCATGCTTCACCCCTCTCCTACCCCCGTCCCTGCAACGCCTAAAAAGGCGGTTTTACCTTCCTGACTCTGCGTACTTTTACCGGACCGAGGCTCCTCAAAGGGATGGCGCAGCGGTAGACAACCGGAGACCCTATGTCTACTCTTGTCTACCGCGCGACTCGGGAAAGGCTTTCGGCTTCAGAATTTGCGTACTTTTACCGGACCGCAGCAGTCAATTATGGCTGCGTACTTTTACCGGACCTGCGGGGGCGGAATCGGGAGGCCGCTTATCCACAGAAGGGCCTGTGAAGATGCTCAGGTGAAGCGTACTTTTGCCGGACCAGAACCGCTCCATTTCGCGTACATCTACCGGACCCGTCGCGTACATCTACCGGACTTCCACAGCGAAAGTGCGTACTTCTGCCGGACCAAAAGGGACCTAAGTACATTCAATTCAAAGGTTTTCCCGCGCTAGTAGTAAAAGCTTCCTGTAGTCGTCTTTATAGAAATATCCAGGTCACCCGTAGTTCTCTTGGTGGAAAAGCGGAAATCCTCACGAAGGCCAAAGAAAACAAACAACAACAACACCAAACCAAAAGCAAACCTTCCTAGTGAAAGGTGGGGGCTAGTTGGCGTCGTCGGCTAACGGTCTAGAAGAGGCGGCAAACAAGCAGAAAGGCCGGTAGGACAGCTTTGTAGGCCTCAGATGATGTCTCTCCCACCCAATCTGTTTTAAAGTGGCTTCTGCGACGTTTTTGCAAAAGCGGTGCCTTACCCGTCTGGCTTCGGCCCGCGAGTGCCTATTTTGACAACGTACGGGATGGCGATTTAGCCCTTGGACGCGGCTCAGGGTTCGCCTTCGCACCCTTCTTCGTACCAGTCGGTTTCAACGAGGCAGATTCAGACACAATGCGCTCGCGCCGGGGTTTAGGTTTGGGTATCAGCTCAGGATCGAGTTTCGGGTCTGGTTCCGCATCAACTTCGGGACGAATACTGTGCTTGGCTTGAATCTCTTGGACGGTGAACTCAGGCCATTGGCCCAGGCCATCAAACAGCTCTACCAATGTGACCCTAAGCGCCTGCGCGATCTTCATTAGGGACCGTAGATTTAGACCGCCCCCCGCTTCGTACTTTCGCCATTGAGTGTCATAAAAGCCGGTGGAAATCATTATGTCGCGCATGTTCACGTTCTTCTCTTTTCGGAGAAGACGGATTCGCAAGCCAAGCGCCTTTGTAAAACCTTGGAACTCTTCGTCTGTTAGCACATTCGTTGGTCTTCACTTTCCCATTCATTGAATTTGCGATAGCGCTACGGTCCCCCTGCCACTCGACATTTCGTACCGGAGCCAAAAATCAGGCCTCTTTTTTCTATATAGCAGTACGACCGAGGATTCTACTCGGATGTCGGGATGCAGGTAACGGAACGTATACCCGTCGTTCACATGGAATGGGCTGTGTCCACGAATAGTGCTACTTTACAATTCACATACTTTTCGTTGCAAGTATAAAAGGCACTACTTGACATGTCAGATATGTAACGTGGTAAAACCTTCTCATCACTTCAGGAAATAGCACTTCTGATGTGGGTGAATTACCCAAAAGCCTCAAAAAATCTCGGTAAAGCCGCGTGAAAACGTGTGCGCGGCGTCGTGTCTGTAAACACAACCCTCAACCCCGTCTGACCAGGAGACCCACCTTGAACAAGTCACTCGATACCCGCTTCTCCAGCCGCTTCGCCAGCAAGCTTTCCAAGCGCAACATGTTGTCCGCTGGCCGCACCCTTGCCCCTTTCTTCCTCGCGTTGGCTGCAACGACCGCAGCAAACGCGCAAGGGACCATCGATATGTCGGGGGCCACAACCTTAATGACCACTGTGAAGACGTTTGCGGAGTACGCAGGGGCCGTGATCTGCCTTATCAGCCTAATCTTCGCTGGAGTTCAGATGATGAGCGGCAACTTTACCCGCGCCATTCCAGCACTTGGCGGCGCGATCTTCGGAGCTGGCGTTCTTGGCTGGGGTGCTGGCTGGATCAGCTCACTCACCGGTCAGTCGGTCTCGATGATCGTAGTTCATCACAGCCAGTTCCTGGCCTAAAGGAGACAGAGAAAATGGCCAAGCGAGGAGAACCGTTACCCATCAATCAGGCGATGAATCGGTCCAGGTCGAAGCTCGGGCTGGAGTTGTCGGCATGGATGGCAATCGTCTTCATTTCGGTGATGGTTTTCCTCGTCGGCTTTCGCATGATGGCCATTCTCAGCTTCCCGGTGTTGGTTGGCGGGGCGTGGCTTACCGTTCGCAAGCACCCAAAGATGTTCCAGCTCTGGGGGCACAGCCTTTTACAGAAGTCCTACTATGACCCTCGCAAATAATGCAGTGCAGAAACGAATCGCCCCCTGGTACGCGAAGGCCGGTGCAGGTTGCAGTATCGTACCGTTCTCACGTTATGTGAGCCCGAGCATGCTTGCTCTCAAGACCGGTGGGTATGCCTGCTGGTTCGACTTGACCGGAATGGACGAAGAGAGCCTGACCGATCAGGAGTTAGAGAGCCGGGTGCGTCTCATTCAGGCGGCCCTTCGAGGGTTACCCGAGGGAGCCTGCCTGTACCAGTACACGCGGGTTCTCTCCGGGTTCGATATTCCTCGACAAAACAAATACGACAACCCTGTAACCGAGGCGTTCGTAAAAGACCGCATCAACTTTCTAGACGAGACTGCGGGCTTCCGCCGCATTGATCTTCGCTGGTGCCTCACCATCGAGCCACCCAAGGGAAACCCGTTCCAAAAAACCCCGTACGAACATGCGGGCGAGAACGCCCGAATGATGGCGAACCTTCAAAAGACCGCGAACATACTTGTCTCGCATCTCGGCCCCATCGTCGGGCTACGCCTCATGAACAAGCACGAATCCTTCCCGTTTATGTGCTATCTCTACAACCTCGAGCCTTGGGCCGAGCATTGCAAACTGGAGAAAGACAGCGGTGTTGATCGGCAGATCGTCAGGAGTCCTCTGACGTGGAACACGGATCATCTCAGGTCAGGGAAGCGGTTCGTCCAGTTGTTTTCGCTGATGACGACGCCTGAGATTTCTCGCCCCTGCCAGTTCTCCGGATTGATGACGCTCGATTGCGATAGCGTTCTCTGCACAAGCTGGAGGCCGAAATCGACATCAGCCGCCCGGTCGGAGATCTCGCAGCAAGAAAAATTCATCAGTTTCTTCAAAATTGGTGTTCTCTCGCGTGTGCTGGCCGGTAAGAACACAGCTTCGCTCGAAGGCGGGGCCGGAGCCAAAGCCGCCGACAAGAATGTAGACGACCTCAGCGAAGTCATCCGTTCTCTCGACAAGACGGCACAGGGCGAGTTTACGATGCGCCTGCTGGTAGCTGCTAAAAGCATGGAACAGCTCCATGAGATTGTGCCTGCTGTCCATCGTCAGTTCGTGGATGCTCGCGCCCAGGTGATCGAGGAGAGCCTTGGTAATCTCTCGGCCTTTTACACCATGTTCCCGGCCAATGGGAAGTTCAACGTCTTTCCGCTATGGCTGGCAGAGAACCATCACGCACGGATGTCGTCTGTCTTCGCTCCCCACATCGGCCACTTGAGATCAGAAGACCTCAAAGGCGAATATCTCAACGTGTTTGAGACCAGGACGCGGACGCCTTTCTTTCAGGACGCGTATGTGAACGGTGTCCGGGTGAAATTAGTCATCGGACCAACCGGCTCAGGCAAGAGCGTCTTAATCAATCAGGAGGCGGCCTTAGAGCGGAAATATGGGGGTTTTACCTATATTTTCGATATCGGGAACTCTTATGAGAGCCAGGTCGAACTCTACGGCGGCAGGGTGGACCGGGTAGGCAAGGACGGCCCACGCGTCAATCCGTTCGCATTGGAACCGACCGAAAACAATCTGAAGTTCCTGTACTCCTTCGTCAAACTGCTGCTGACCAACGGCGGTGCGGAGCTAGAGCCCGAGGATGAAGACGTAATCTACAAGGCCGTCCAGGGCATGTACTACCTTGACGCAAAGACCCGCCGCCTCGCGTTTCTCGGCCTCCCCCCACGTCTCAACCGCTTTATGGGCAAGTGGGTCAACAACGGGGTGTACGCCAAGATCTTCGACAATCTGGAGGATGAGCTTTCCCTGAGCCGTCTTCAGTGCTTCGACTTCCAGGGCGTGAACAACGAGCAGTATGCGGACCTAATCGAACCGCTGATGGTGTGGCTACTCCACCGGATCAACGCCGTACTATTTGACCCTGCAAATCTCGGGGTTCCCAAGCACATCATCATCGAAGAGCTGTTTTCTTCCATGAAGAACAAACAGCTTCTTGACGCGGCTCTTTCTTCCATCAAGACGGTGCGGAAGAACCTTGGCGGCGTCACGTTGATCGGCCAGTCGGCAAGCGACCTTGGCGAAAATGCCGAGAGCATTGTGAACTCCTGCACATCCTTCGTCTTCCTGCCCGATGCCACGTTCAACCGGAAGACCTACGGAGAGCTGTTCAAGATGAACGAGCAGCAGCTTGACCTTTTCGAGAGCTTGCGGCAACGGGAAGCCCTCTATATCAGGCGCGACGGCCTTACCAAGGTGCTCACGCTCAACCTGGACAGCCGCAGCTACGCGAAGTTCTCGACTAAACCGATGGACCGGGTACGCCGGATGAAACTCGTCGAGCAATACGGGCTCACTGAGGGCATCGAGCGCTTTGCCCTTGGAGAGTCTGTCTAACCCCAACCCCGCACCATCGGCTCCACCGACAAGGACACACTATGAAGAACGTACCGATTCTGTTTTTAACATTCGGCCTTGCGGCTGGGGCGACCACAAGCAGCTACGCCGCCACAACCCCGGACCCGAAGCATGTCCTGCTACCCAGCGCACCGCGAACCGTAATCATCACCGAGACTGACACGCCTCCAGTCATCCGTACCGGACTCCTGCAGGCGACCCTCATAGAACTTCCGGCCGAGGAGAAGGTCGCCACTGTGTTTGGAGGAGACACCGTTTCGTGGGTGTTCGATGGAGGCCACGTTGCCAGCCGCTACATCTCCATCAAGCCCAAGGTGGCGAACAGTACGACCGACGTTCATATCGTTTCCGACCACGGCAATGAGTACACCTTGCAGCTCCGCGAGGTCTCCACAGACGACGATTCCCACTTCGATTCAAAAGTGTTCGTGACCCCAGGGGATCAGGCCGGTAAAGACAAGCTGGCGGCAATGCCTGTCTTCGTCCCAGCCGCGGAGCTGGACAAGGCAAAGCGCGAGGCAGCGGAAGCCCAGGCCAAACAGACGAACGAGCTGAAGGTTGCGCAGACCAAAGCAGAGGCGTATCGGAGCCAGTACCCGGGAGAACTGCATTTCGATTACGCATGGGACCGGAAGAAGGCCGATGCGTTGGGGTTGCAGCAGGTTTGGCGGGATGACAAGTTCACCTATCTACGCGGGCACTTCCAGGAGACCCCCGCCCTGTACGAACTGAAGGACGGGAAGGGAAGCCTCATCAACTTCGATTTCAATGACGGCCTTTATACCGTTCCCAAGACTGTCCTCGTGGGCTATCTGACCATCGGCAAGCAGCGCGTGGACTTCCACCGCACCAGCACGGATCACACCGAAGGAGGCAACTAGCGCCATGGCAGATAACCATGAAGTACCCACCACGACGGACCCCGGAGCTCTGCCAGCGCAGCCAGCGGCAACGCCTGCTATCAAGAAATCGATGCCGTTGATTTTAGGGCTGGGAGCCTTGTTCGGCATCGTGGGCCTGGCGAATCTAGCCAACTTCACAGGAGGAGCGAAGAAGGAAGCTCCTCGTAGCAATCTGGCGATGAAGCCCGCTTCACCGAATGCCCAGCAAGTTCACAGCTTCCAGGCTCAGCAGGCCCTCCAGGCTCAAAAGGATCAGGAGGACCGGCAGCATCAGCAGCAGTTGGCCGACCAGATGGCGCAGCTTCAGAACCAGCAAGCCGTTCCCGGTCCTGAGTCTGAGACAGCAGCGCCGATGACAGAGGCGCAACGGAAGGCCATTTACGGCGACAGCCCAAATGCACCGAAGAAAACTTCGAACGTGACCCAGGCCCAGGCCGAAGCCAAGCAGAGGCAGCTTGCCCGCGAGAAGGAGCACCAAGACGCACTCAACAGCGACACCGTAGCGATTGACTTCGCCCATTCCGCAACAACGACTACAGCGGCGGAACTGACAAATCCCGCCAACCACGAGAGCGCAAACGTCCTGGCTGCGAAGGAACAAGGCGGCACGCAGGCGAGTGGAGAAGAGTTCGGCACCCAAGCCTCAGCAGGGAAGACCGGCGGCACCGGACAGCCTGCTTTGCAGCCCGTGTCCGCACAACGAAGCCTCAGCACAACCACGAACACAGACCCTATGGCCCGCTACGACTTCGACGGCTACCAGGGGCGGCTCTTTCGCGTGTTCGAGGGCACCGTGTTTGAAGGCGTCGTGACCAACCACATTGACGGCGGGTTGGCCGGTCCCATGATCGTCATGCTGACGACCGACTACTACTCGCATGACCATCAGCAGCTCCTTTTGCCCCAGGGAACTCGCCTTATCGGAAGCGTGTCGAGCGTCGGCAGTTCGCAAGCGAGGAAGCTATTTGTCACATTCGACCGGGCCATCTGCCCGGACGGTTTCTCGGTCCAGCTCAACAAGTTCATCGGCCTTGATCCTCTCGGAACGACCGGCCTTGCAACCAACGTCAATAACCACTACCTGAGTTCGTTTGCCGCCGCCGCTTTGATAGGCGGGATCGGCGGCCTCGCGCAGATCGGCAACACAGGCTCCGTCCTCACTGCCGATGCCGAGCTACGCAACGGGATCTCTGAGCAGACAGCTCAAGAGAGCGAGCAGATTCTCAATAAGTTCTTGAATCGTCTGCCCGTCATCACCGTAAAGGAGGGTTCCCGCGCCCGCATATACATCACGCAGGACATGCTCATTCCTTCCTACGCGGAGCATCGCGTAGACCCAGCTCTCTAACCATTTCGCCGAGGCAGAAATGAAACCGCTCAGTCAAAACCGACGCGATCTCATATTTGGCACGTTGCTCCTTGTCTTCCTTGTTTCTTTGCTCCCCTCAATGGTGAGCGTCGCAAGTCGGGTCGAGGACGCAACCTCAAACTCACTCTCTGAATTACTACGGCCAGTCTGGCATGAGCCCGACTATTTCTAACGCTTCCAGAACTCCTCAAAAAGGAGGACGCATGAACATACAGCTCACACGACGCCGGAAGTGGATTGTTGCTGGTGTCGTCATTCTCGGAACCGCTACCCCCAGCTTCGCTCTCTTCGGGATAGGGGATATCGTTTTCGATCCAACCAGCTATGCGTCTCTCGTCTCGCAGCTCACGCAGATGACGACGCAGTACAACATGCTCAAGAACAATCTTGTGCATTTTTCTGTCAAACAGCAGTGGCAGACCGCCCTCACCCAGCTGGAGCACGTCAACGTCGCCAATCAGTTTGGAGAGACAGGAGGGTTCTCCGTCGCCCTAAACACTAACTCACCCTCCGCTGCTTCGACGGCCTGGGGCAATGCAACAGTGCCCGTCAACAGCAGCACCTCTACTTACCTTGCCTCGCAGAATCCGAACAGCGCCGGCCGTTCGCAGCTTGCGATGATCGAGGCATCTGACGCAGCCTCGCCAGATTGCATGAATGCAGTCGGCGCGTACCGTGCCGCCCGCGACACCAATGCTTCGGCCCAGCAAAGTCTGCAGTCTGAGCAGCTTGACGACGACGACGACACGAACACGGAGGTTCAGCAGCTCAACCTCCTCAACGCTTCACAGGCCCAGCACCTTCAGGAACTCCAGGCGCAGGGTGTCATCCATGCCTGTCTCGCGCAACAAATGGCGATTCAGAACATGCAACAGCGAAACGCGGCAGCCCAGGACCTGAATACTTGGGGCAACGTTCAGGCTCAGCATCAGGCTAATCCCACGTTCAACGTCACCAGCTCCTCGACGTGGACAACCTACGTTCCATAACCCAGGCGGTAGCACCGTCAAGCTACGGTGCTACTCCTTTCTTCCTCTTAGCTTCCGGAGCTTCTATGAACCTTAGCCGTAATCTTTCTACGATTTTACTCAGTGGGCTTCTCGCCTTGACCTTGACGGGTTGCCCAGGACAGCAGCCGCCCGCGTCTGCCGTACCACCCAAGGATGATGCAGCAAGACTCGCAGCACTCCAGCAGCAGCAGCGATTTCAAGAGGCTCAGGCACGGCATGACGCCGAGATGAAGAAGCAGGTTGAGGCGAACAAGAAGAAATCCAACTCCTTCAATAGGGGCGGATCGAAGGTTTGGCAGACCTACGTCCCTTAAATCCAACGCAGCGCAAAGACGAGAGACGCGAACATGATGACCCTACTCAACCCGCAAGCATTGGCTCTAGTCATACCCGGCCAGGACTGGCTCTACCAGTTCGTCAATAATCTCACGAACTTGACGACGGCCAACGGCGGCGCTCTGACCAGTCTAGGGCTCTCGATGCTCAGCTTTATCGCGTTGATGATGCTGGTGAACATGGTTATCACGTACTCGACGGCCAATATGAGTTTCAGCTTCAATCCGGTTCCCCTGGAGGGTGGAGTCATCATCCAGTTCCTTCTCCGTCTTGCTGTGTGCTGCTTGCTGGAAACTTATTGGGTCAATCCTGTTCCGGGTACGGGGATCAGCCTCAATCACCTGTTTTCGACCGTTGCCCAAGCCATCGTTTCAGCTCTCGACCAGAACTCGCTCCAGAACTTCAATCAGCTTCTTGCCGACGCTGGTAGCCAGATGGGAGCCCCAGGGATGTTCTCAATTCCAGAGCAGGCCTGCTATTGGCTGGTGCAGATATTTCTCGCATTGGCATCAGCGGTCCTATTTGTGATCAACGTCAGCTCCTTCATCTTCTACGCAATCACGGCTTTGTTCGGACCCTTATTCATTCCGCTCTACATGACGAATAGCTTTCGAGGTAAGTTCTTTCATTTTGTTGAGGTTCTACTTAGCTTCGCCATGATTCGTGCCGTAGCGTCCGCCTTCATCTTCGTCTGGGAAGGCTTCATCAACCAATTCATGACGCAAACCTTCCACGGCGACTACTCGATAGGTATGTGGATTGCCAACTTCATTCCCTTCGTGATGGTCTTCGTCGCGTTCATCATCAACATGCTTTTCATTCCGGCGATCACGCAGGCCATCTTTGGCGGTGGAGCCAGCGTCGCAGGAACCGTTCAGGGTGTCGTCGCTAAAGCCCTAGCCGTTGCCAAGTTCGCCGCATAAGACCAGGAGGGAAGCATGTCCATCTTCTTCGTTCAAGCCCGGCTCCATCCCGTTGCTCGTTGGCTTATCAACCTCGTTGGAGGAACCCTGCGGCTTTGCCTTCTGCTGCTCTGCATAGCAGCCGTCGTCTTCACCATGGTTGGGCTGATACGAAATCAGCGCCACCTTCATCCACTAGCGCACCCAACAGAGCGCGTCCGACCGATCATCGTGCCTTACAAGTAGCCGCCTACTTCACAACGCAAGGAGCCTCACCCATGGCAACCCACACCGCCCCTCTCACGGATGCAGCTTGGACACCTAAGGACGCGCTGCTCACCGACACCATCGCCAACGAGGTGTACGCCTCGCACTACTCCGAGCGCAGGCTGAGCCGCTTTGTGATCGGGATGCTTTCTATGACGTTGCTGGGTTCTTTCGCAGCTATCGTTGCTCTCGCTCATAAACCCGTCCAAAACCGTTACATCCGCATTGACGATGTGGGCCGCGCTCAAGCCATTGTGTATTCCGACCTCAACTACAGTCCGCGTGAGGGCGAGGTGCGAACCTACCTCACCGATTGGGCTAATTACCGCTACACGGTCAGCAAAGACACGATTGCGAAGAAGTATCCGCTCAACTACTACTTCCTCTCCCAGCAGCTTGCAGCCCAAATGATGAACCAGGACAACACCGACCATCTGGTCTCCCAAGTAACCGCAGGACAGGTTGAACAGAGCGACGTGGACGTGCGAAACGTCACCATCACCAGCATGTCCGATGAGCAAGTGCAAGGGCTTCGGATGTCGAAGGGAACTGCCCTAATCGACATCGACAAGCTCTACTCAGCGCGAAACTCTCACGATCCTCGGACAGAGCATTGGATGTTGAGCGTGACGTACTACCTCAACCCAAAGCAGGTGAGCGATCAAGCCCGCATCTTCCCGCAGTTCGAGACGATCAATCCGCTAGGCATGACCATCACCGAGTTTCATGAGAACCGGATGGGAGTCGAGCAGCAGTCACCAATAGCGGCAAGCGTCAGGCCACTTACCGCCGTCGGTCCCATGAAGACGATTGTGCCCGCCAGCCTTCCCCAACTTCCTACAGGAGCGAGCCGTTGAGCTATCACCTCATTCTTCCGTTCTTTCCGCCCGAGATCCAGGAGTTGCTTCTAGACCCGACCATCTCCGACCTCATGATCAATGGAACCACTGGCGTCTTCGCAGAACGTAACGGCGTGACTGTGCAGGTCCACCTCACCACGCCATACACCAATGAAAGGCTTACAGCCGCGATAGAACGTGTGGCGCGTATTCTCGGCCAGGACCTCACAACGCAGAACCCAATCCTAAACACCCGGCTCCCAGATGGTTCGCGTGTTGCAGTCGTAGGTCCTCCAGCGTCGATCAATGGCGTGTCTCTCACCATTCGAAAATTCAACAAGTGGTACACGTCGGACGAGCTGGTGATCTCAGGCAGCATCCCCGAAGAGGTGCGCGATCACGTCATCAGCTTCATCATGACCCGTAAGAACGGAATCATCGCAGGCGGAACAGGCTCAGGAAAGACAACTTTGATGAAAGCGCTTCTCGATCACATCCCTGAGAGCGAGCGTCTTTGCATCATCGAGCAGCCCGCAGAGTTGAAGGTGTCACAGCCGAATGCCATTCGCTGGGAGGCCGTCGAAGCTATCCCCGGACAGGCCGCTGTGACCCCTAGTGAATTACTAGCCGCTGCCCTCAGGCATCGTCCAGACCGCATCATCATGGGCGAGATACGCAATGAGGCAGGATACGACCTGCTCCAGGCAATGAACACCGGCCACGGAGGAACCCTATCAACGATCCATGCAAAGAGCGCATGGGATGCGTTGAACCGTCTTTCTAACCTTGCGCTGAGTGCCAGGCCAAATCTAAACCACGGCTTCATGCGGTCTGAGACCGCCGAGGCCATCGACTTCGTTCTGTATTGCGAACGAGCAGCCAGCGGTCGCCGTCAGGTCCGCGAACTTATCACTGTGAAGGGTTACATCCACGAAGAGCAGCGTTTCGAGACGGATGTGATCTACCGCGCCCCTCATACCCACGCAGCCTAAACCAAGGAGCCAAACACCATGCCACTGTTTTCTGTGAAGACCTCAAAGAAGATCGACACCAACATCAGACTTGAAGAGTCAACGGCAAAAATGCTCGATAGATACGCTCACTTCCACAAAGGTCCAGCAGATGACGTTGTGAATGAAGCGTTGGAGTACATATTTACCAAAGATAAGGACTTCCAGCAACATCTTCGCGCCAACCCCGAAGAGGAAGTGCCCAGCTCCCTGCGCGTGAAGAAGATTCCCCCAAGCGTCGCAGCAGGTAAGAACGGTAGCAAGAACGGTGCCGGTGGGAATGGCTCCGGACCCAAGTAGCAGCTCGCGATGCGAGCGACTACTTAGGTCCTTTGCAGGTGTGCCGGTGATCCCAGCACAGGTGAAAGCAACAGCCACCCCAACCTCAGCCGCAACAACAACAGCAACAGCAAAGGCACATGCTTCGCATGCGAGGCAAATGGTGACACTCCACCCCTTGCAGGGTGGTGTTTCGAGCCAAGACGGTAGACAACTGGCAACCGCAACAGAATGAACGGAATAGAGGTTACCGGTAGACAACAGTAGACATTGAGTCTCCAGTTGTCTACCGCCCTCAAGGAGCAGCTTATGCAGTCAGGAAGCACAGCCGGACCCATTGATTTTGAGACCAGCCTTCGCCGCTCCCAGGGGCGCACATCGCGAAAGATTGTCGCCAGCGCGAAGGTCACTGAAGCCGAGCGGGGTGAGCTGGACGCCGCTGCCAAAGCTGAGGGCAAGGCCCTCAGCGAATGGGCGCGGGAGGTGCTTTTGCGGGAGGCCCGTCGTGCCGACTGTGACCCGGTCCTCACTGAGGTAGTCGCTACTCGGATGTTGCTGGTGAATCTTCTAAAGCCGGTTGCCATGGGGAAGCCGGTTTCTCAAGAGTGGATCACCGATGCGATGGCCGCAGTACGGAAAGGGAAGCGGAAAGCGGCTCAGGAAGTCATGCAGCAGTACAACGAGGAAGAGGCGGGAGGCCAATAGATATGCCGCAACATTGGGGACGCAAAGAGACGATTATCTGGCCGCCGCACGCTCCGATTGTGAGCTACGGCGCGATTGTTGCCGCGCTTCTACTCACCTGTTTTTTCATGTGGGAACGGCTCAACTTCAAGATGTCTCCGCTTCAGCAGAGCTACATCACAGAGTACGTTCGTTCAGAAGTCGGAGCCACGTTCAAAGCACATCAGAGCTACAAGCTGGTGATGCTGGCTGGCGGGAAGGTGAAGCCCCGTCTGGCTTTGCCTGTGGACTTGACGAACGGAAAGACCACGCTCCCGAATGGCAGGACGGTACCTATCGGCCTTTCGGAGCTGGCCGTTGCCCAGGGCTACTCGTGGTTCTATCGTGCTCGGGAAGCGAAGCTACCGGACGCCGGGATGCATCGCTGGCTACAGGGTGCGGTCTACGGAAACCAAGGCCTCGCAGAAATGTTTCAGGTCAGCTTCATCGGTGGTGGCGTGTGCCTCGCCGTTATGCTTTGGTTCGCTATTCCGAAAGACCTGAAAAGGTTCCGGCAGATGAAATACGGCCGAGTTCTGCGCGGCCCGAACATGCTTACCCCGAAGGCTTTCAACGATGAGTATGAGGAGTCCAAAGCGTTGCAATGGACGTGGACTCGCCTGCAAAGACTGACTCCTTGTGTCACCTTCCCCCAGGTGCAGCGCGGGATGTTCGCTGGCAAGTTCGAGGCTCATATGCTCCGCAAGCTGCTTCCGACCGTGACGAAGAGAATCGTTCCCCAGCCAACTGAGGGCATCGGTTTCAAGACAACTGAGCTGAAGAAGATGATGCGAATTCCAGAGCGGAAAGAGGCGCAGCACATTCAGCTTATGGGTGATACAGGGGTTGGGAAGACTCAATTAATCATGCAAATCCTGCGGCAGATTCGTGACAGAGGAGACTCTGCCATCGTCTACGACCCAGCCTGCGAGTACATACAGAGGTTCTATGACGAGAAGCGCGGCGATATCGTACTCAACCCGCTAGACGAGCGGTGTCCCTATTGGGGACCGGCTCAGGAGATGGGATCGAACGCCGAGGCCGATGCCATCGCAGCCTCGCTCTATTCGCCCGCGACCGACGCCAAAGACGAGTTCTTTCACCAGACCCCGGCGCAGATATTCGCGCACCTATTAAAGCGCGGTCCGACGCCCAAGATGCTCGCCGAGTGGATGGCCGACGCCGACAAGCTGGAGGAGCTGGTGAAGGGAACTGAGATGAGTTTTTACATTGACCGGAAGGCCGGACCGCAGCGGGCCGGAGTCCTTGCCTCTCTCGGGTTGGTCGCGAAGTCATTTCGGCTCCTGCCCGAGAAGGGGCAGGCTAGAACGGAATGGAATGCCCGGACGTGGGCCAGGGAACGGCGCGGCTGGATCTTCATTACGTCTCGGCCGCCAGAGCGTGAAACCCTCCGGCCTTTGCATTCTCTCTGGATCGATCTGCTGGTGATGCGGCTCCTTTCCGCGCCGCAGCTAGGACAACGGCACGTCTGGTTTGTGATTGATGAGTTGGCTAGTCTCCAGAAACTCCCGCAGCTCCACACGGCCATTACCGAGAACCGGAAGAGCAAGAATCCGCTGGTACTTGGATTCCAGGGCAAGGCGCAGCTTGAGGTCATTTACGGTCATCTGGCCGAGGTCATGCTGTCCCAGCCCGCGACCAAAATTTATATGAAGACCGCCGAGCCGAAAGCAGCGGAGTGGATATCCGAGGCCATCGGCAAAGTCGAAATCGAGCGCGTCAAGGAGACCAAGTTTGACGGTTCGAGGTCAGGGAAGAACTTCACCATCGACCGGCAGATCGAGCCGCTGGTCATGGGTTCAGAGATCACCGGCCTCGACGACCGTCACGCTTATTTGAAGCTGGGGAACAACGTCGCCCGCTTCGACTTCGACTACATCGACCTTCCCACGCCCACAGTTGGTTTCTTGTCCCGCAAGTACGCGGACGGTGGCATGAGCTTCAATCCTGACACCCTGGAGCCGCGCAATCCGCAGCCATCCAGCACGGCGGAAGAAGAGCCGGTCGAGCAGCCGACCGCAACAGCGGCAGCCAAAGGTCCAGCCCAGACCGGCAACGTAAATCCGTCCCCTCTGGCGCAAGGAAAGAAGCCAGGGCCGATTCCTTGGCCGAAGAATGCCGCCCAGGAACTGGCGCGCGCCGGCGAAAAGAACCGGCCCGCGCCTGCACTCGAATCCGAAGTCGAACCAAGCCTTGCGACAGCCCAGCAGGAGGAGACTGAGCTTGTGCAGCGGCTCCTCGCAGCAAAGCACCACGTAGAACACATCGAGGTAGACGCACCCTCGCTTGAATTGAGGCCCTAAGCCATGCTGACCATTTCTAAAGCCCTCAGCTCCGGTCAGGCCAAGAGTTATCACAAGCTGGAGTTCACGTCTGAAACTCAGAACTATTACAAGCAAGGCGACACAGTGAAGGGAGAGTGGCAGGGCAAACTCTCCGCTTCACTCGGCCTCTCGGGTGAGGTTGCGCCATTGGAGTTCTCCCGTCTTGCAGACGGCCAGCATCCGCAGACCGAGGAGCAACTCGTAAAGCACCGCCCCGCCCAGGAGTACAGCAATGCGGACGGCACGACGACTAAAGCCGTTGAGCATCGGGCAGGGTGGGATGCGACCTTTTCCGCTCCAAAGTCTGTATCTCTGACCTCCCTTGTCGGCGGCGATGAGCGAGTGCGGGAGGCACATCGGGAGGCAGTGACGACCGCCCTTTCGGAGCTGGAGAGGTACACTCAAGCGCGGATCGGCGGGAACAACCCAGCCGAGACGACTGGCAAGTTCATCGCGGCAAAGTTTGAGCACGACACGGCCCGCCCGGTGGACGGCTACGCCGCTCCCCAGCTCCACACCCACGCCGTAATCTTCAACGTCACCGAACGGACGGACGGGTCTACCCGCGCGGTCCAGCCCCGGGGACTCTTCGAGAGCCAACAGTTCGCAACGGCGGTTTACCAGTCGGAGCTTACGAACAGGCTCATCAAACTTGGCTATGAACTGGAGACGGGGCGGAGTGGCGCCCCTGAGATCAAAGGCTACTCCCAGGAGTACCTTGATGCCTCCAGCCCACGCTCACAGCAGATCAAGGAACACCTGGAAAAGATCGGGCGAACCGGGCCGGAAGCCGCCGAGGTCGCCGCGCATTCGACCCGCGACCGTAAGCAGGTTTTGACCCCCGACCAGGTATTAGAAGCCCACCGGGAAGTGGCTTCCGACTTCGGCAATCAGCCCCAGCAGGTCGTTGCCGCCGCTCAGCAACGAGCCGAGCGGCAACAGCAAACGCCCCAAGCGACGGAAAAAACCAATACCCAGGCGAAAGAAGCGGTGACCTTCGCCAGGGAACGCATCTTCGAGCGTGAGGCTGTAGCCGACGAACGAGCCATCATGCGGGATGCGCTACGCCGCAGCTTCGGAGAGGCAAGTTATTCCGAGGTCCGGGCCGAGTTTGAGGCGAGGCGGACGGCAGGCAGCTTTTGCAGTGTCCAGGCGGACAAGTACGACTCCGGCCGAAAGTTCACAACGCCCGAGACCATCGCCGCCGAACGCGCCAACGTCGCGTATGTTCTGGAAGGCCGGAACACCGTCGCGCCCATCCTCAGCGCCGAGGTTGCAAGAGAAAAAGCCAACTCGCGGGACTTCTTAAACGATTCCCAGCGCAATGCCATCGAGCAGGTTCTAAACTCCACCGACCGTATTCACGGTCTACAGGGTTTAGCCGGAACGGGGAAGACGACGACTCTTCAGACCATCAGGGAAGGCGCGGAATCGAGCGGGTACAAGGTCGAGGGCTTTGCCCCAACTTCGAAAGCTGCGGGGCAGCTCCGCGAGGCGGGGATTGAAGCCACGACTCTCCAGAGCTTTCTTGCCCGAGGCGACAACCACCCCAGCGCGGACCCTGCCACCCGACATCTCTACATGCTGGACGAGTCCAGCCTTGCCAGCAGCCGTCAGATGCGAGCCTTCCTCGATAAGTTGAACCCCGAGGACCGCGTTCTCGTGATCGGCGACACTCGCCAGCATCAGGGCGTCGATGCTGGCCGACCCTTCCAGCAGATGCAGGAGGCCGGGATGCAGACCGCCCAGCTCGACAAGATCATGCGTCAGAAGGACCCCGAGCTGCTAAAAGCGGTCCAGCATCTTGCGACCGGCGAGACTGAGAAAGGCGTCGCGTTGCTGGCCGAGCAGGGCCGCATCACCGAGATTCGAAACTCCCAAGACCGTGTTTCCGCTATTGCGAAGGACTACGCCGCCTCTCCCCAAAACACCATCATTGTCTCCCCCGACAACAAGAGCCGACAGCAGATCAATGAGGCCGTGCGCGGCGAGATGCGGCAGAATGGCACCCTGGCCGATGATGGACGCGAGTTCCGCACCCTTTCATTCCGCTCCGATATGACCGGAGCCGACCGCACATGGGCCGCGCAGTACCGGCCTGGAGAAATCGTCCAGTACACCACTGGTAGCAAGGTTGAAGGGATGGAACGCGACAGCTTTGCTACCGTCCGTTCTGTCAATGCCAGAGCCAATACGGTTACGGTGGACCTAGACAGCGGATCGAGCGTGACTTATGACCCGCGCCGGTTGCGCGGCGTCAACGTCTACACCGAAACCACCCGAGAGTTCACCACTGGAGACCGAATTCAGTTCACCGCTCCAGACAGAAACCTTAGAGTGGCAAACCGCGATCTAGGAACGGTGAGGAGCCTTAAAGACGGAAAAATCACTGTGCGTATGGACGGGAAAGAGGAGCGTACCGTCACCTTCGACCCCAAAGAATACCGGCAGTTCGACCATGGCTACGCCGTGACCTCGCACAGCTCCCAGGGGCTTACGGCTGGCCGGGTGATTGCCAATATCGACACCGATTCAGCGCGAAGCCTCATCAACACCCGGCTGGCCTACGTCTCCATCTCACGCGCGTCAGACGATGCCCGCATTTACACAAACAACGCAGAGACGTTGGGTGAGCGGCTGGCGACCGACATCTCCAAAACCGCCGCCGTGGACTTCCGCCCACCGAGCCCAACCGAGCAGGCGCGTGAAGCCGTCCAGGCGTTCCGAGCCAACGAACCGGGGAAGGCCACGGAAATATTGCAGGAGCAGGGCCGGGTCTATGAATACGCAAACGCAGACAGCCGTCTTGCGGCAGTCGCACAGGATTATGTGGCCCGCCCGGATCGGACCGTGATCGTAGCGCCCGACCCCGCCGACCGTCAGGAGCTTACGCAGCTCATCCGCGCGGACCTCCAGGCCCAAGGCAGGATCCGGGACGAAAGCCGCTCCGTGCCCGTCCTGGTCGAACAGGAGTTCTCCAATAAGAAACTGGCAGCGAACTACCAGCCCGGCGACGAGATCCACTACAAGACCGGGAGTCCGATCGCAGAGGGCATTCCGAACAACAGCGCGGCTACCGTGCTCTCGGTGGACGGCAATAAGAACGTCCTTACGGTCGAAACTCACGAAGGCGAACAGGTCTCCTACAACCCCGCCCAGCTCAGACGACAGACCGCAGAGAGCACCGTCTACCGCGAGGAGACCCGCGAGCTGGCAGAGGGCGACCGCATTGCGTTCACCACCACCGACCGTCAGAGCGGCGTCCGGTCTGGCGACTTCGCCACGGTCGAACGAATCGGCGATGACAACTCCATTTCAGCCAGGCTCGACAGCGGCAGGGCCGTCGAGTTAGACGCCGAAAAGGCCCGGCACATCGACTATGGCTACACCGTCGAAAGCGCCCAACATCTCTCCGCAGACCGGCTCATCCTCACCGGAGAAAACAGTCAACTCGCGGGGCAACAGGAGGCCCTGACGAAGCTCAACCCTCACACCCGCGAGGTTGGAATCTACACGTCGGACGGCACAAACCCCTTGCAACAAGCGCAAGGAGTCGCTACAGACGTGCAGGTCGCACAGGAAGGGTTCTCCATTGATTCAGCTCTCAGCAACGTACCGGAGCCGACTGTCCCTCAGATTGATTTTGAGGGATTCGGACTCGGACTCTAAGCACCGTAACCGGGCTCCCCGTAGTCCAGAAAGAAGTCGCATGAACCGCTCCCCAAAACTCACCGCCGCCCTAAGCGTCCTGTTGGTCTCATCGACCTACGGACAAAGCCACCGAACGACGGTGCTTTCAGATAACGACATCGAGCTTGAGGTACAGCAGGCGCTTGCCGATGGTGCCTTCAACGGCTCCAGCATCCAGTCCTCCGTCAGCGCGGGTGTCGTCAAGCTGTACGGCAACGTCCGCACCAACGACGAGAAGACGCTTGCCGAAGCCAAGATCACGACTCTGCGAGGCGTCAAAAGCATCAACGACTTGCTGACTGTGATCGACCGGACCACGGCTCCCATCGCAGCCGCGAACCCCGTTCTCGCCGCTTCCAAGCCCGTAACCGTTCCCCGAGGAACGACCATCCCCATCCGGCTCTCCGGTGAGATCGACACCAAAACTGCTAACGCAGGGGACACCTTCACCGGCACCACAGCCGCCAACGTGAGCAACGCCGGAACGACCGTCATTCCTAGCGGAACGCCAGTGACGGGACGGGTTGTCGAGGTCAAAGCAGCAGGCCGCCTGAGTGGAGCTGCTCTGCTTACTATCGAGCTGGTCAGCATCAAGCTACCTGCCCCAGGTGGACAGCAGCAGGACGTATCCATTGTCACCAAACAGCTCTCTAGCAAAGACAAGGGTAATGGCACTGGGACTGCCACGAAAACAGCAGGAGGAGCCGGTCTGGGAGCTGTAATCGGAGCTATCGCTGGAGGTGGACGCGGGGTAGGAATCGGAGCTGTCAGCGGCGGGGCCGTCGGGCTGGGAGCCAGCGCACTTACCCCCAGCAAGCAGATCGACCTCAAGCCCGAGGCCCTTTTACAGTTCCAGACAGATGCAGCCTTTGACGTGCCGACCACCGTGCCGACGACCACACCGGCATCACCTGCTCTGGCCGTCCGCTCCAACGCCAGCTCAGGCGCAGCCGCGAGCATACCTAATCAGGCAGATCCCTACACCTTTGATATCCTCGGCCTCAAACTCGGCATGACAGCGAAAGAAGCCTCTGCAGCGATCAGCAGCCGAGTGCCACAGATCTCCAAATCCGCATTCGAGCCAGGACAGCCGCAGTTCACGCCGACTGCCCGCTACACTCAGGCTTTCTCGGCGAATGGACCTCAGTTCAAAGTGCTGGTCACTTTCACGGAGAGCTACCCTTATAACCCCCAGCGCCCCGAACAACTCACCAGCATTTTCTATACGGCCATGACTCCTACCGCAGCCGACAGGGGCCGCTTCGAGCAATCGGTTCTGACGAAGTACGGTCAGCCAGTCCGCTACGTCAAAGGCGATTCCGCTGCTTGGTGCAATGTCGGCACGCTCAACAGCCCCGGGGTCTACATCTGCGCACCCAATTCACCAAACCTTCTTCTGAAAGGCAGCGGGTTAATACTAGGAGATAACAGCGTGGCTCTGCGGGAACGTGCCGCTTGGAATGCACAAACGACAAGTGCGCCTCCCATTTAGAGATATAAAATTTTATGCTTTTATAAATATAATCGCCGTCGAGAGAGCTGGGGGAATGTGGGAGACGCCAGTAGCATCGGCGTCTTCCAAGGAGCGGTGTGAAGGGTGGGAAACGGTTTTATCGTTTTCCATGCTTTGCACCGCCCCGGCATTTCCACGGCTCTGCTTTTCCTGGGGAGATCGAAAACGGATCCTTGACACAGTGTCCCAAGGTGCTGCCGCAGAGCTATGGCCTGCGTCTTGCGGTAAGACGATCCAGCTTCTCGCCCCTCCTTATCCTGGCAGCCTGCTTATGTAGATGGGCCACTGGATTCTCAGGGCCGCCCTCGTTATCGTCCTCAGCATCCTCGTTCGACTTCTCCTCAAGAACGTGTTCTACCTGAGGTTGCGCCATGACGCTAAGCTCTTGCAACGCGTTTCCCAACGATACGGAACTTGGGTAGAAACCCCAGTTGCTCTTGCCTTGCCTTTTTCGTCGTCGCCATCGATATCGTTGAAAAAAGAAAGCAATGGCAATAAAAGCGCAGAACAAACAGAGCCCGCCAAGGAGCATACCGTCCAGATTCTGTTTCACTTGTGTCCTCACAGTTCGTCTAACAGGCGTGACTAAGCGCCGCACGCAAGAGCGTGGTGATCACTTCATGCGGCTGTCGTCTGGCTGTTTAGGCGAACAAGGGCGGAGGCGGTCTTTGGAAAAGCGAGGGGCGGCAGGTCAACGGTCGAGCACTTGGCTCTTCTAGTGAGCCAGGCAACCATGAAGCCGTTTGTCTCTCAATGATCCCAAATAGGAACAGAGGCAACAAGAGAATCGTTGCGAGCACTGTTCCATGGTGGGTCTGAGGATGAGGAATCAGCAGTGCAAGCAATAAGGTGACCGTCACTGTCAGCAGGACGATTGTTCGGAACCACCTTTTTTCCTCGCGGGCATCCATTGCGCTCCAGTATATAGAAGCGTCTTCCGTGTCAGCTGAGACGCGAAACGCTTCCAAACGAGCAGTCGTTAGCATCGACCGAATCAAGACACTATACTGCATTATCTTATTCATAAGAAAAGACTTATGTCTGATAAGCCTCCTTACGTATAGTCGATCGCGGGTAATGGCATTATCGGACGCAAGGCTCCCAAGAATGCAAACAGTTGATCCTCCGCGGACGCGCAGGATCGCTTTCACTGCTCTGATGGACTCGTTACTTCGTCGGTGCGATCAGGTCCTTGGCTGCCTTCGCAACGCGGAACTTGACGGCCGTTTTGGCTTTGATCTTGATGGCTTCACCTGTCTGAGGGTTACGGCCGATGCGAGCTGCACGTTGAGCCTTCACCAGCTTCCCGAGGCTTGGAATCGTGAACTCGCCGTTCTTCTTGGTTTCCTGGATAGCAGTTGTCGCGAGTAAATCAAAGAATGCTGCAGTCTGCTTCGAGGACAACTCCATCTTCTCTGCGAGCAATTTGACTAGCTCCGACTTCGTCATCTTCTTGATGGAAGTCGTCTTCTTCGCTGGAGCGGCGCTGGTCTTTGCTGCCATCGGCGCAGCAGTCTTCTTTGCGGGTGCTTTCTTCGTTGCCATGAAATCCTCAAGATCGAACGGGTTAGTAGGTCACTTCTGCTTTGCAGGGGTCTTCTTGGAGGCCGCTTTCTTTGCTGGAACGGCAGTTCCCTCCTTCGGAGGTGAGACGTAAGCCATGACGGACGCGCCGAGCTCACGCGTTTCCGCGGTCGTCAACATACTGGGCGATTTCAACGCTTTCTGCGCGAGCTTCTTGATCTTGGGAGATGTGATTGCTGCAGGTGCTTTGGGCATCTCGTAATTCTACGTTCTAGAGCTCTCTGAATTTTTTAGAAGAGGTGCTCAGAGAGCATGGATAGATATAAGTCCCTCACGTTGCAGTCGCTGGTGCAACGTGAGGGCTAGAATCCTGGAGATTTATCCGATCCATTCCGCGGATTTGAGAAACTTCATCGCCAGCCCCACTTTACAAAGATGGCGTGAGCTTGAGGGGATTGCAGGAACTTGATGAAAGCGGCCGCCTGTTCGGAGTGTGTGGACCGTTCGGCCACCGCAATAGGCGTCCCGCGATATAAGCGTTCGTCTTCCGGCAAACGCACCAGAGCCGTTGTCGTCGGAAGACGCTTCACCCAGGATTCGTACGTGATCCATGCATCTAGTTCGGGGTGGGCGTCCCACGCTTTAACCCCGTCAGCAGTATTGGACACTGAAAGGGCGATGTTCCGTTGGAACTCAGCGATCAGATGAAGACGACCTATCAGGTCCTCCCACGCTCCGACTTGACCAGCGCCATTGACGTCAAGGATGCGGACGCCTGGACCCGTAAGGTCGCTCAGCGAACGAATCGCTTTCGGATTTCCGGGACGGACGAGTATACCCATGGCGCGATCATAAAGCTCTACACGCGAACCCTTACGAAGGAAGCCTTCGTGATCAAGGGCAAACTGAGTCAGCATATAGTCAGCCCCTCCAAAGATTAGATCAGCGTCTCGTTGTGCAGCCGGAAACCATTCCTTCTCAGGCCCTCCCTCTACGACGACCTCAAGACCACTGCTCTTCTGGTAGACGGCTGCACACTCCTTCATCACTGCGAGTGGACCTCCGGGACCGTACAGGTGCAAGGTTTGGGCCGAACAGGAGCAGGACATCGCAATCGATGCTGAGGCAAGGTAACAAGCGACTTTCATTCGTTCTCCGACGGAGCCAGAGGCCCCGATCTTTATCAAATGTAAGGGTAGAGAGCAGGTTGGAGGCATAGTCTACGAAGTGAGATGCTGGCTGCGGTTTGTGGTCATTGTTGAGCCCAGCAGACATAAATGGCAAGTGGACCGATTACGCAGGCATAGTTCACTTGGCTCCACAAACCGTTGATGTATTCGTTTGTCCTGACGCCGTGGTGACCTGGAGGCAGCTTACAACAACTCCCGAATCGCGAGATTCGTGATCAGAACCCGGCTAGATCGAGATCAGGCCCGTGTAGATCGCGGCCAGTGAAGCTGAGCCAACGATAATCCACAGGATGACGCCCTGCAGGAAAGGCTTGATGCCGACAGCCTGCAATGTCTTCTTGGAAAGCGACGTGCCGATCAGGAACAAGGTCGCTGTCAGACCGGCCTTGCCGAGCTTGTTCAAATCGAGATACGTCCCATGAAGCGTGGTACATAGGTGCTGAGCACGGAGGCACCGATGAAAAGAAAGATGAACCACGGGACCTTCACCTTTGCTTTGGGCCCTGTGCTTCCCGCTGCTCTCGATGCCTTGCCCATGTAGGCAGCGGTGATCAGCGAGACCGGCACGATCCAGAGAGCGCGGGCCAGTTTGACTGTTGTGCCGATCGCGAGAGCTTGAAGACCATATTTCGCTGCTGCCCCCACGACCGAAGAAGTATCGTGAATGGCCAGCGCAGCCCACAAGCCGAATTGGTTCTGGCTTAGGTGCAACCACCATCCGATAGCGGGAAACAAGAGGAGCGCAACGGAGTTGAGTAGAAAAACTGTGCCCATTGAGACCGAGATCTCTTCTTCGTTCGCATCCGTGATGGGCGCAATGGCTGCAATTGCCGAACCGCCACAGATCGCCGTTCCTGGGGTGAACCCAACAACGCTGTCACCAAGGGCAATCTGTGACGGTGTTTTCCGGCGGTCAGTCCTGGTCGGTGCTCTGTAGAGCCCTACAAAGGCGGTTTTGTCGCAAATCTTGTAAGTTTCGCGATGAATCTTGCTCCTTCAGATATCAGCCAAATGTGTGTCGCAGAAGTCGGCCTTGAAAGTAATCTCTATTGCAGTATGTTTTGCGATGGATCAAAGCAAATTTCCCGCGCAGGCACCCGGCGGAGGCCGATTTGGTGCCATCAGATTGCCCCTGGTGACAGCGTTGTTGGGTTTACCCCTAGTTAGCCGGCGAAACGTTTACGCACACCTGCTTGTCCGATCACCTTCATTGCGCCTAGTCAATTTGTAGCGACTCCTTCTGCCAAGTGCTTTCCCATTCACTGAACGGCGTTCACGATATGACCCGTGCTCCATATGCACCCAAGGCAATGCCCAGAATTCCTGCAATGAGGCTCACCATAAGATAAAGAGAACCGATCCGATAGTCTCCGCTCACGAAGTCCGACCACACTTCCCATTCAAACGTTGAGAAGGTCGAGAACGCTCCCACAAAACCGATCGCGAACGAATATCTCCAAAAGGGATGCACTCCAGCGTGCAGCTTCAGGTACTGCAATGTGAAGCCGATCATGAGGCATGCCGCCAGATTGATCGATAGTGTTCCAAGTGGAAAACGAGCGTTGAAACGTTGGGCCGCTAGAGCGCCGACGTAGAAGCGCAGCATAGCGCCCAATGCGCCGCCAAACGCCACCAAGGCATATCGTTGCAAAGCGGTAACCCCTTTCAAAGCGCGGTAAACTACAGCATTCCCCTAAAGACAGTTGATGCATGCGGTTCCCAATGTGCAGCCGTTAGGCTTCAGGTTTCAACACGACCTCGGGCCGCACCAGCGCTGGGTACCTAATTGCTAGATGCTTTTGCGCGTTTGTCCTTAGCATTTTTTCTTCCATGCTGAAGGTTCTGGGCGAGTAGGAGACCGCGAAACGCACCAACGCTGCCCGTCGGTTCAGGGCCGGCCTGATAGGCCATCGAGAAGCTTCGGAAAAGCTTCAATCCCTTAACCCTGGAGAGCTTGAGCGTTCCAAGCGCCAGCTGATTGCGCACCGCCCATCGGGAAACGAAGGTGTAGCCAAGGCCAGCCTCCACGGCGTTCAGCAAGGCTTCATTCGAATCGAGTTCCATGCCCGGCGTCAGTTCTTTCATCTTCAGACCCGCTTCTGCGAGGCAACTTTCGATGATTCGACGAGTACCGGAGCCGAACTCGCGCATCAGCACGGGCTCCGTCCGGAGATCTTCCAGTGTGATCTCCTGCTCTGCCCAGCCATGATTGGCGGGCACTACCAACACGAGTTGATCTTCCATGAATGCTTCAATATGTACATCTTTGCGTTGATCCAAACCTTCTATTAAGGCGATCTGAACGTCACCGGCGACCAACGCCTCCAACATCTGCTCGGTGTTTCCACTCCGAGCAGTGACACGGATTTTCGGATGGGTCTTTACAAAGGCGGCTACAAACCTAGGCAAAAGATATTGACCAATCGTCTGAGATGCGCCGATCGCCAACTCGCCAGCGTGTTCTCCGTAGGCACCTGCAATTGCCGCGATCGCCTCCTCTTCAAGAACTTTCATTCTGTCTGCAAAGGGGAGCAAGGCCTTACCCCCTGGGGTGAGCACGATCTTACCTCCTCCACGGTCGAAGAGCGGGACGCCAATCTGGTCTTCAAGCGCTTTAATCTGCTGGGTGACCGCAGGCTGCGTGAGGAGAAGCTCCTCCGCAGCCCTGCTGAAATTGAGGTGGTGGGCTACTGTTCGGAAGACTCGAACTCGGAAGTTCTCGATCATCAGCGGACGACCACTTCGATCCCAAACGTGTGGTGAATCACATAGGTGCCGAACTTCTTATCGTGCTGGTCAGGCTGCACATTACCCTGGCTATCCGTTGCTCTCGATTTCAGAATGTACGTTCCCTTCTCTGATGGAACCTTCCACTCGAACTCCCAACGACGCCAGACGAACGGGACTGCGTCATCGATGAACGTCACAGGTTCCCAGGTCTTTCCGTCGTTGGTTGATACTTCCACCTGTTCGACGACTGTGTCACTCCCCCACGCTGCGCCAAAAACTCGGTAGTTCTCTCCTGCGGGGATGAATTCACGTGTACGTGGTCGGGCAATCGCCGATTTCAAGGCCATCTGTCCGAGGGCTCGACGCATAGGATTATTGTTTTCGTCATAGTCCCAATAGGCGTAATCAGAGGTCTGCCAGTACCCTTTGAAAGGCTCAGTCAAGATACGGATGCCGGTAAGCCATTTGACTGAAGCCATGCCGTAGTGGCCCGGCACGATGGCTCTCAACGGGAAGCCATGGTCGAGCGGGATCTCTTCCCCGTTCATTTGGTACGCGATTATCACGTCCTCGGCCTTCGCTATCGCAAGACTGCGAGCGTATTGTGTCTCCCCAGGAGGTACGGGCTCCTCCCTCGGAGTTCCTTTATCGCGAGCTTCAAACAGGATCTCGCAGGCCTCAGGGCTCACTCCCGCTCGCTCCAGCAGCGCAGAGAGTGGCACCCCTGTCCAATTGGCGGTGCTGACTGCACCAAGCTGCCATTGAGCACCTTTCACCTGCGGAACGAGAAAGATGCGCCCGTTTCCCGCGCATTCGAGGGTCGCAGGACGTGTCACGCTCGGGAGAGCCAGCAACTCCTCATAGCTAATCTTGAACGGTTTCTCGACTGCACCATAGATGGCCAGCTCATAGGAATGACGATCGAGAACCGGAGCTTTGAAGTGGCTGCGAATGTAGAAGAGATCGTTGGGCGTGAGGAACTCATCGAGTTCATCAAACGGATACTCGAGGTTCAGGGGATCCCGCTCGCGGATAATGAGACCAATGTTTGGCTCGGCGGCGACTGAGGCTGTAGGCATAAATTCTCCTTGTACCGATTAGGATGAGGTTGGAACTTCGCTTGAAATGGCGTAAAGCGAACGCTTTGAAAGGGAACGTGCAACGAACCAGGCAAGAAGGTTGAGCAGCAGAAGCCACGGAAGAAGATGATACTGCCCAGTCAGCTCGACTGCCATGAAGCCGGCCATGAACGGAGCGTGCGTCACGGCAGCAAGCAAGGTGCTTAGTCCGACTAAGGCGAGAAATATCGGAATATTCGCGTGGACGAGTTGTGCTGAAGCAAGGCCAAGGGCAGCTCCAGCGAACAGGGTCGGCGTAAAAACTCCACCGACTGTCCCTGCTCCGACGCAAAGAGTCGTTGCGAGCAGCCGGAGCGCGAGAACTAAAGCGACGCTCGCCAAGGCGTGGTCTCCTTTGAGCACATTCATAAGCGCCAGATCGCCATTGCCCCAGACGGTGGTGCGAGAGATGCCCAAGAGACCCACGCCCAAACCGGCCCATACAAGTGCGAGAGGCCAGCGACCGATGAAGTGGAAGGTGCGGAGCAGCTTCTGGTATATCGGCCCACCAACCCCAAGTAGCACCGCAAGGGGCAACGCCCACAGAGCATTTGCTGTTAGTGAAACTGCACCCGGAACTCCCAAAAGCGGCCCTGCGCCCAGAATCAGGCGACTCATCAGCCAGCCAGCCACTGACGCCAGAGCGAGTTGAGGAACCTCAGCCCAGGCCCATTCTCCAAGCACAATCTCCAAAGCAAAGAAGACTCCAGCTACGGGTGCCTGGTATGCCGCTGCAACGGCTGCGGCTGTCCCATAAGCAACTTGCCTCGATAGAGGGACGGACGTCCAGCGGGCGCGGGCGCCGAGCCAGGATGTGGTCGCGGCGGCAAATTGAATCATCGAGCCTTCTCGACCTACGGCTGCACCGGTCGCAACGGAGAAAGCGGAGGAAACGGTCTTCCAGAGAGTGGACGTGAACGGGATGTTGCCGTTGTCGACTTGAACTGCCTCGACATACTCAACAGCGGATTCAGCACGGGACCATCGCTTGACCGCAAAGAGCACGAGGGTCGCACACAAGGCTCCCAAAACGGGTGTAAGAAGCCGTCGTCCTGGCGAAAGGAGGCTGGCAGCCTCAGGTAAAAGTCCGGAGCTTTGCGTGAAAATCCACTGAAGACAACGAAACACGAGCCGAACGGCAACACACGCGAGGCCGCTCGCGGTCCCCAAAGTGAGAGCCCAAAGCCCAGCCTTTGCTTTTTCCGCAACTCTGCTCTGAGTATCGGCCGTTTGTTGAAAGACACTAGTCACCAGGCGGCTACCCCAGCACGAGAAGCTGTTTTCGTCATCTGAGATGACGTGAAGGCAGGAGCATAGTGGATCGCCGTGGTCCTGATGCATCCTGTCAGGATTGAGGCTAAAGCTACCGCTTGCTCGCGGATCTCAGGAATGGCGATAGATTCGAGTAGATTTCCCAAGCGCCCCGGTCCGAGATTGAACAGAATCTTTGAAGCTTTACCGGTTTTTCCAATCAACGCTCCATGCTCGGAGCAGTTGAACCCTCCACCGAGGGGACCGGCTGTAGCCGCTCCCTGCGAGAAAAGGCTTTGCAGAAGAGCTGAGTTGACCTTGCGATAGTTCATGCTCGGTCCGGTGCAGTTGATCACTCTCGCACTGGTGAACTTTCCCACGTTATGTCCGGCTTTGATCATTACGGCAGCGCCCATCCCAGTAGCCTCCACGCTCGTAAGATGCCCTTCCCGGATGATTAATGTGCCAGCGGCAAGTTCGGCATCCACGGCGTCTGCTACCGAGGGAGCCATGCGATGCCTCACCACGTCCCAGCGACGCTGCAAGTGGCGGCGAAAGCGCTGCTGTTCGTTGCGGGGAAGCGCAAGCCACAGGTCGTTGGTTGTTGAGCGCAAGCTATCAACCACGGCGCGCCATTCCGCGCCGCCACGAATCGAGAGACGGAACGCTCTCAAGTAGGCGACACAGGTTGCAGGCGTACCCAGGGGGACCGCAGGGGTGCTCAGAGAGGTATAGCTTGCGTGCCGCTTCGGGAAGACACCGTGCCTCGAAACAGCGGTAATGATGCCTCGATGGCCTAGCTCCCGAAGCCTTTGAAGAACATCCACGCCAGTCAGGCCGGTTCCGATCAAGGCGACCGGCGCTGCTGCGTCCAGCCCGTCAAAGGTATCCGGCAACCAGGCATTGTGCCGGTATACCCCAGAAGAAATGACCTCCTCACTGATACCCGAAAGTGAGGATGGATCAAAATTGCCTGTCGCCAGCACAACGAGATCCGCATGCAATTCGCTTCCGTCATTCAGGCGAAGGGAAGCGCCGTCAAACTGGGCAGTGTAACGAACGACCGAAGCTTGTATCTGCTCGATTTCCCGTAGTCCTGTCAGGATGGATTGGATATAGCGCCCAAAGATCGCTCGTGGTGCAAAGGTAGCGGCGGTGGCATCTACGTCATAGTTAGCGCGAAGCCAGTTGAGAAAGTGATGCGGATCGCTTGGAAGAGCACTGATCTTCCCTGCTGGGACGTTGAGCAAATGTCGCAAGCTTGAGGTCGAGTATGCGAGCCCGAGGCCCAGCTCTGGGCGGGGCTCAATGACGATGATGCGGGCCTGAACATTCTGTCGGCTGAGGTGATAGGCGGTAAGAGCGCCACTCACGCCTCCGCCGATAATCGCGATCGTGCTGGCCGTGCGGTTCGTTTCCTGTCCTGTCGTCATCGTTACTTCCTCTGTCACTTACGTTAGGAGACGGGGACACGGAAAGGAATTCGCAAATACTTATGGGGTATAAGCGGCAGCTCTCAACGTCCTTATACCCCATAACGATTACTGCTTGGACGAGGGCACACCGCCGGCTCGACACTGGATTTCGACAAGGAGAAACACCATGAACAAGATCCTCACTCGTACCCTGATCGCCAGCCTCACCTTAGTATCCACAGCAATTACGCCCCTCGTTTGCCAGGCACAGATCCGGTCAAAGTCGGGGGAACTTGTTGTGGTCGAACCGCGAAGCCTCCCGGAGCAGGCTCAGTTGGGCGGAAACTCCTTCTTCCTGCACAGTGACAATGCTGGCAGCACCTACCTCTATGTGGAACAGCAGCAAGGCGCAAGGCTTACTGTCTTCGAAGTGACGGACCCAAGCCGCATCAAGATGGTCTCGACGACGCCCTTGACGGTAGATGGTCCCTTCGACTTTGTTCGATCGCTCGATGGAAATGCGGAACTAATCCGTTTCCGCGACGGGAAAACCGTTGCAGTCCTCGATCTGCGTAAGGCGAACAAGCCGAGCCTCCACGTCGTTTCAGGACTTTTGGACCCAGGACCGACTGAACCGCTTGGTGAGACCGGTTTTCTCGGAGTCAATGAACCTTACAACTATGTTCGGGCTATGCCTCGCGACTACCAGGTCGTTGACATCTCAACACCTGCCGAGCCTGTTTTGCTCACTACGATCAGACAGGTCAAGCACCGCGTGGTGAACGAAGAGACTGGGACGACGTTCCTGCTCGGGGTCGATGGATTGACGGTCATTCGGCGCATCAGCGTCGAGAATGATTACAAGACGCACCAGATGCAGATGAGTTCCAACTAAGCGGCTCCCCTAAGCAGCAAATGGGATGATCGAGATGATGTCGCACTCCTCAGCATCCGAGCTGAGGAGTGCTCTACCCATACCAGAATCAATCGAGGTAAACGCAACGTGACACCCATTCCAGAAAAAGATCCCCGAGTGTACTTTGCAGCAGAGCGTACTTTCCTGGCCTGGATTAGAACTGGATTGGGACTAATGGGAGTCGGCTTTGCAGTGGCTCGTTTTGGCTTGTTCCTGAGGCAAATGCGAGCGAGCGAAACCCATTCTGTTGTTCATAGCTCAGGCCTTTCCCTCTGGTCGGGAGTTGCTATCGTCTTCCTTGGTGTCATCGTTCTTGTGTCATCAGTCATGCAACATCTGACCTTGATCCGCGAGCTTCAGACCGGATCATGGGTTCCGGGCCGCATCTCTAGAAGTGCGGTTATCCTGGCTTCGCTGCTTGCGCTAGTTGGACTGGGCATGAGTATCTATCTGCTAGTGCTCAGATGAGGTGACAAACCTTGTTCACTCCGGCGCGACTAAGGATCTCGGTCATTCCAGTAGCCGTATACTCGTCAGTCTGGAGAGCCTCGAGCCCTGCTTCAATGAGGATGTTCACGACTTGAGGAACTCATCTCTGAAGACTTATGTCAGCTAATGGAGATTACGTCCGGTCGATACAATTAGTCCGTGAGCAACCAGGATCAACTACAAAGACTGGTCATCAAGTGGACCGCTGTCAGTGAGGAATACAGAGCGGAGGCACAACGCCTAGAGCTCAACGATCGAAGTCGTCATGCAACGTCGATAGCGATGCTCGAAGCTTCGGCCCAGGCAATCGACCGGTGCATCCTCGAAATCAAGACCGCGTGCCAGTGCTAGGCATCGGACTGCGATTACGGTACTTCCCCTCCACTAAGGCCGAATACATTTTGCGCAGACCTGTCATTCGCCCGATGCCTTTCCCTTGCGGTCGTGCGGCGGACCATATGTTAGCGAACAGATCCGTGGATGCGTGCATCGGACTAATACCAGCAACTGAGGATCGTGCTCACGTAGGCGCGAGATTTCCAGAGCATTCAGCGGATGACGCCTTTCCGCACCGCATAGAGGATCAGTTCAGGGACGGAGTGTAGATTCAGCTTCTGGAGAATGTTGCCCCGGTGTGTTTCCACGGTATATACGCTTAGGCCAAGCTGGTTGGCGATGTCTTTGTTGCTCTGCCCCTCTGCGATCAACTGCAACACCTCGCGTTCCCTAGTCGACAGAAGATCATAGCTATCTTCAATTCCACGATCGCGCATCTGGCGCACATAGTCTTCGACCAGCAAAGCACTGACGGACGGGCTGAAGAATGCTTTTCCAGAATGAACTGTCCGTATAGCCGTCATAAGGTCCGCCTCAGCGGATTCCTTGACAAGGTATCCGCGCGCACCTGCCTTCAAGGCTCTAAGCACATAGGCTTCATCGCTGTGCATACTGAGCACAATCACTCGGGTTTTCAGGTGCTTGGCTAGAAGCTGAGATGTTGCCTCAGCCCCATTGAGCTTTGGCATGCCGATATCAGTGACGACGACATCGGGAGTGGTTTCATCCACCACGCGAATCAATTCACGTCCATCACCGGCTTCCCCCACCACCTGAAAGTCGCGTTGACGTTCCAGCAGAGACCTAAGTCCGGCCCGCAACACGATGTGATCATCTGCAAGAACAATACGGATCATCCAAGCCTTCCTGCTTCTTCCACAGCCGGGGCCGGGAGTGTGATGTGGAGGGACGTTCCTCTATTTGGTCGTGATACAACCTGCACCTGCCCTAGGAGTCTCCCGACTCGCTCTTCGATACCGAGGAGGCCCATGCCTTTCTCCAAGTCGGGCCTAAAGCCTTTTCCGTCGTCTTCTATCGTGAGCAGAAGTACGTGTTCGTTTGGCTTGAACACGACGACAGCCGAACTGGCCGAGGCGTGCTTCACGGTATTGTGGAGAGCCTCCTGAACGACACGGTAGATGCAGGTCCGATAAGCATCCGGCAGGAAGTCGCCGTTGTCTTCGGCATCAACGCGAACGGACAAACCGGATCGTCGGGCAACTTCTCGACCTTGCCAGCGAAGAGCTGGAACCAAACCGAGGTCATCGAGCATGGCTGGGCGAAGCACCAGGGCGATATCTCGAATGGAACGCATACTCCCTTCCAGCTCTGCTTTAACACGCGCGAGTTGCTGTCTCGTGCCGTCATCTTCAACCATCTCATTCTGGATTCGACTTAGTTCGACAAGGGCCGCCGCCATCGTTTGCCCGAACTCGTCATGAAGCTCCCGAGATAAGGCCCGCCGCTCTTCTTCTTGCGCATGTTCTAGCCGCCCAGTGAATAATTGGAGCTCTGTCCGTGCCTGAACTACCTCTCTATATTGACTTTCGGCATACCTCTCAGTTCTTCGGATCCGAAAGGACATTCCAGCGATGAGCACAAAGACCAAAGCCAAAGCGATCAAGGAGGAGACAAGAAGCTCAGCTTGCAGTCGGGTCTGCTCTGCGTGAAGCTGTGTCTCGGCACGATCCTGCTGCTCTCTGTTTAAGGCATTGATCTGGCGAGCGATATGTCTTATTTGTCTCCGTTCCGGCGAACCCGCGGACGGCCTTGCTGCTGGTGGAAGCTTTCCATTCTGCTCTCGTAGATCGGGTAAAGCAGCCCAGTAGTGATCGATGGAATCCCTGAGCTCGGCCAGCTTTTCCTCAGTGTTCTTGTCACTGCCTGCTTCGATGGAACTTCCGAACTGTTCAAGGAGTCGATTGGCCCGCTCATGTGTTGCTGGAAGTTCGCTTGCATCCATCGCGCGTTCATTGCCACTGTCGGGGGAGAGAGCGGAACGAAGCATCAAGCCTCGCAACCCGTCTAGCAGCCGAGTTCGTTGCCGAAACGCTGAAGTCACTGCATCGCTCCTGGCCGCTGTCTTGCGGAGGGAGTAGACAATATCGGCAGTGCTGATACACATGACCGCCAGGATTAAGGCGCAACCGAGCCACAGGATCTTCCTCCCGGAAAAGAGCGATGGAGCGATGAGGTTAGGCTTATCTGGCTTCATAGGGCAGCAAAGAGTGCAACCATCCAAGATTCAGGATATCCCTGCCTTTCAAATGCTTCCATACCGTCGAGAGAGTAGGAGGAGCCGGCGCGGTAAATGCTTGGGCCGTCCCTCCGCGAAGATGAAACGACTCTCGGTCTAGATCAATCGTTTCAAATTCATCCATTTCCCAAGCATCTGCTCTTCGCACCATACCCTATGGAGGGCAGGAGAAATACCCTCTCGACGGGAGGAGAATTTGCTGTGATTTTGCATTCATACACATAGACCGCGTACTTGGGTATTGACGAACTTAGGGACCAAAAGGAGCAACACTATGAATTTGAAATGCTTAATCGTTGCAGTTTCTCTCGGAGCAATCCCGGCAGCAAGCGCTCTGGCGCAGCAAACGACCTACAAACAGCGTCATACGGTTAACGCACGAGACGCCCGCCAGCAGGCACGTATTAACAAGGGTGTGGCCGATGGCCAGATCACTCCGAAGGGTGCTGCGGCTGCTGATGTCCACCAGGCCCGTCTGAATTCCGAACAAAGCAACATGCGGGCCGCCGACGGCGGTCATCTCACAAGCCAGGATCGGCATAAGCTGGCCCGTCAGCAGGACCGCACCTCTCAGCGCATTTATGATCGCAACCACAATGCCGCGACCGACCCGGGCGTCCCCCCAAGCTAGGGTTCGCTCTCTCTCTATTCCACTCTCAAAACGTTTCCCGCAATCGGCTAGTATTCACCTGCTGAAAACTTAGGCACAAGAGGAAGAGGCAGAAGCATGGATGAGCTCAGTTCCATCGGACATCATCCCAGCAACGTAGCCATACGCACCTATGGCGTGCGGCGGACCTGCGAATACGTGAGCGGTCACTTAGCGTCAAAGTTGATGTTGGAGCGCAAACGTTGCCTCGATTTCCAGGCATCATTGATGCAACATTTTGGCCGCCCTCGCGTTCCAAACTGAATGATGGAGCATCGAGGGATGAACTTTGAAGACGCCATGAAGACGGTCTTGCTCTGTATCGACCATCAGGATCGTAGGCTCAAATCTAGAACAAAGAGGAAGGAAGTTAGCTATGAGGTATCTACGGCATCTCTCGTTGGCTGGAGTCGTGGCAGGGTTGTGCTTGGCCGCGAGCAAACCGATGTCAGCATCTCCGTTGTCCCTAGGCGGTAGCCTGTCCCCGGTAGCTGGGTTTCATGCCCAGATCGTGGTGGGTTGGCATAACGGCCGGTACTGGGATGGAAACCGTTACTGGCGGCGTCGTGAATGGTACGCGGCACATCCGGGATGGAACGGCGGTTGGGGGCCGGGGTGGAACTATCGGCCGGAAGCTGTCGTGGGCGGGCCAGGACTTACAATTGGCTGGTACAACGGTCGCTATTGGGATGGCCACCGCTATTGGGATCATGATGGCTGGTACAGGGCCCATCCTGGATGGCGCGGCGGCTGGGGTCCTGGTTGGCACTATCGTCCATAGTATGGTGGCGACTTGGTTCACCTGCCCGAAAGAGTGGAGTGATGTCCGTCGCTCCACCCTTCGGGTGAGTTTCGAGTGCGGCTCGAAAGCATTTCCAGGAAAGCACCCTGCTGCAATGCATCTATGTCAAACGAAGAGGCAAACATCTGATAACCCATTGATTAGGTATGGTCAATCGCGGGTTCAAAGCATGGTCGGACCTATGTTCCTTCGAGGACCTAAATAGTCGATCCTCCGCCGACGCGAAGGATCGATTGTTATCTACTCGTTACTTCGTGGGTGCGATCAGGTCCTTGGCTGCTTTCGCGACCCGGAACTTGACGGCCGTCTTGGCTTTGATCTTGATCGCTTCACCTGTCTGGGGATTACGGCCGATGCGAGCCGCACGTTGAGCCTTCACCAGCTTACCGAGGCCAGGGATAGTGAACTCGCCGTTCTTTTTGGTCTCCTGAATCGCAGTCGAAGCGAGAAAATCGAAGAATGCTGCAGTCTGCTTCGACGACAACTCCATTTTCTCTGCGACCAATTTGACCAGCTCTGATTTCGTCATCTTCTTGGTGGAGCTTGTCTTCTTCGCTGGAGCGGCGCTGGTCTTGGCCGCCACGGGAGCAGCGATCTTCTTTGCGGGTGCTTTCTTCGTTGCCATAGATCCTCAAAATCGAACGGGTTAGTAGGTCACTTCTGCTTTGCAGGGGTCTTCTTGGAGGCCGCTTTCTTTGCTGGAACGGCAGTTCCCTCCTTCGGAGGTGAGACGTAAGCCATGACGGACGCGCCGAGCTCACGCGTTTCCGCGGTCGTCAACATACTGGGCGATTTCAACGCTTTCTGCGCGAGCTTCTTGATCTTGGGAGATGTGATTGCTGCAGGTGCTTTGGGCATCTCGTAACTCTACGTTCTAGAGCTTCCTCAGGTTTTCAGAAGAGGTGCTTAAACATCACGAGGACAAGTATGCCGTACCTTGCGCAAAGCGATAGCCAATACATCGGAAGGACGCAAGGAGGCCCAGCACATAGGCATTCGCGTCGATTTGAAGTCAGTATTGCCCAGGATCTTGAAGATCCGGGCGTGCAGGCAATTCTCCAGGAAATCGGCCAGCGCAGCAACGAGTGAGGCAGTTCTGGGAGGGATTACTACGTGTGGCCCGAATGAGGACCACACGTCTGGATGCATTAGTCGTTGCGCACATCGAACCCCCCTGGCTCTTCCCGCCTAGCGGCCAGCTTTAATGTAGGTCCAACCCTGTTCCTGCTTCTTTACGACTTCCACGATTCCGGCAGGCACGATTTCGACGCCCGACACCAAGTCCGCCGGTTCGAGTCCCTGCTTCTTCATTGCGTTGGCACAAGCTGCGAAGTGAACGTGCATTGACTCCAGCTTTAGAATTTCATCTGCGTCTGAACCGTTCTTCTTCAAAAAGGCGATGCCAGGGCCATAGGATACGACCTCAACTTCCACAGCTTCGGGAGCCAAGCCGGTCATAAGATTGCGCACGTTGTTCAATGTGAGTTTCCAATCAGTCTCATCAGGAGATGTCAGTGCAAAGACGACCTTATGAACTTTCACCTGAGCACGCATGGGCAGAACGCACAGGATGGCTCCTGCGACGATTAAGACAGGCACCATAAGTTTTCTCAGCATTTGTTCTCCTCAACGGCCGAAGGCAAGCTTGATTGCCAGTGCGACGAGTAAAACAGCAAAACCTCGTCGCAGCATTACATCTGAAAGGTGTTGTGCCCAGATCCCGCCGAACCACCCTCCCACAGCGAAACCGACTGCAATCAGCAGAGCCAGCTTCAGATCGACATGACCAGCTTTATAGTAAGTCCAGAAAGCGAAGATGCCGATAGGAAGAAGCAGAGTAGCGACAGAAGTGCCCTGTGCCGTCTTTTGCGACATCCCGTAGAAGAAGACGAGTGCCGGAATCAAAAAGGCCCCGCCCCCAATCCCAATCATGCCTGAGATGACCCCGATTATCAGACCGAGCGTAAGGCCACCAGCGATCGCGACAGTGCTCATAGAAGCACCGTCGTAGAAGCGAATGAACCAAAACGGCAGGACTCACGCCATCTTATAGTCCGATGTTCGGCGCTACAGTCGTTCATAGGATCCCTTTAGGCCCAGCCCTTCAGCATGAAATGCCAATAAAGACGGGGCAGGACGTACTTCTTCACCAGGAACATGCTGTAACGTTCTTTGGACTGGTCGATAGGAAACGTCTCCGCAGGCTTGCTCTCGTAATCGAACTCTGCCATCACAAGGCTTTTGTACCCCGTGACCAGCGGGCATGATGTATAGCCGTCGTAGCGAGCGCGTTCGGGAGAGCCCTTCATCACGGATATCATATTGCGTGCAGCCACAGGAGCTTGCTTCCGAATGGCCGCTCCGGTCTTAGACGTCGGTAGGCCACTTGCATCGCCCAAGCTGAAGACATTTGGGAAGCGGACATGCTGCAGCGAATCTTTATCGACATCGACCCAACCATCTTTGTTGGCCAGGGATGACTGCTTCACCACGTCCAACGCGCTCTGAGGGGGCGTAACGTGAATCATGTCGTAATGCATCGCCACCTCTTCCTTTGTGTCCAAGTTCTGGAAGACTGCTTCCTTTATCTCAGGACGGAGTGCGACGAGATTGTGCTTGAAGTGGGTCTCGATTCGTTTACGCTTGAGCACCTGCTCCAGGGTGTCTGCATACTTTTTGACCGAGAAGATGCCGCCCGCAGCCGAGCAAAACACAACCTTGGATTTGTCTCGTATGCCTGAGTTCTGAAAATAATCTTCGGCCAGATACATGATCTTCTGAGGTGCACCGCCGCACTTGATTGGGGGGTTCGGCTGCGTGAAAATAGCCGTGCCGCCCTTGAAGTTGCGGATGTTCTCCCAAGTTGAGTCCACCGTCTCAAATGAATAGTTGCTGCAGACGCCGTTTTTACCGACGCTCTCAGCGAGGCCTGGGATCTTGTTCCAATCGATCTTAAGACCGGTAGCGACGATGAGGTACTCGTAATCAATGCGCTGGCCTGATTGCGTGACCGCGTAATTCTCTTCGGGGCAAAAGCTTGCCACAGCATCTTTGATCCACGTGGCATCGCGTGGAATTAGGCTAGCTTCGGGCCTTTGCGAATATTCCTTAGGGTAGATTCCTCCACCCACGAGCGTCCACATTGGCTGGTAGTAGTGAACCTCGGACGGCTCGAGGATGGCGACAGAATACCGTTTCTTCAGTACGGAACCCATTCTTAGAAGCAGATGCGCTGCGACAGTGATGCCTGCGCTGCCTCCGCCGACTACCAGAACTCCTACCTTCTTGATGTTTTCGATCATGCGCCGGCCTGCCCTTTCTCTTTCAAGACTGGAGAAGAATGAAAGGCCTGCCACGCGCCCATTCCTCCAACAACGTTATGCACATTCGTGAATCCGGCGCGCTCCAGGAGAGAAACTGCGGCAATAGACCGATAGCCCCCTTGGCACATGACCGCGACTGGAGTGTTGCGATCGGGAAGTAGCGTATCCACATCACGCTCCAGATGCGAAAGCTCCAGCGAGATAGCCCCGTCTACATGCGCCGTTTTGTACTCACCGGGCTTTCGGACATCAACAAGCGCCGTGATCGCATGGCTGGACAGCATATTCTGTAGTTCATCTGCGGTCAATTGAGGGGTCTCTTGCAGATCATGACCTGACGCAGTCCAAGCTCCCACACCACCCTGAAGATAGCCAGCAACGGATTCGATTCCCACACGGGCCAGTCGAAGCGCTGCTTCTGCAATGGCTTCATCATCTTCTGCGATCAGAATGATAGGCTGCTCCATTTTAAGCAGCACACCTGCCCAACTTGCGAACTGGCCGCCAAGACCAATGTTGATGGAGCCGGGAACGTGCCCGGCAACAAAGTCCTGAGATGGACGTACATCGAGAGGAACTGCGCCTTCCGAGATCATCTGTGTGACTTCAATAGGGCTGAGCGCCGCCGGAAAAGGTCTGGTCGCAAGCGCCCCTGCACCCTGACGATTGATTTCAGCGTCCTGTGAGAAATACGACGGGGCTTCTGGTAGATCAGAGGTCATCATCGTGACGAACTCGTGGCGTCCCATTGGCTGAAGTGCGTAGTTGGTGCGGCGCTGCAGATCAAGAGTGGAGGAGGTGTCCTTCGAGATGTTGCGACCGCACATGGAACCCGCGCCATGGGCAGGGTAAATCTCGGTGCTATCCGGCAAGGGAAGGATTATGGTTCGAAGGCTGTCATAAAGCATTCCAGCCATGTCGGCCGCGGTAAACCCTTTGGAACCGGCCAAGTCTGGACGACCGACGTCGCCAATGAACAGGGTGTCGCCCGTGAGGAGCTTGGCCGGCGCAGATGGGTCGTTATCGTCTGAAATGAGGAGACAGATACCCTCGGGAGTATGTCCGGGCGTGGCGAGCACTTTGAGCGAGAGGCTCCCAACTCTTAAGATCTCACCATGTCGAACGGGTTTGTGCGGGAAGGCGGCACGGGCATCAGCCCCAAACACGATCTCGGCTCCACTCCGTTGCCCAAGTTCATGATGACCGCTGACGAAGTCGGCATGAAGATGAGTTTCGACCACATATTTGATAGTGAGTCCCTGTGTTTCAGCTTCCCTAAGATACTGCTCAACATCCCGCTGGGGGTCTACAACGACCGCTTCGCCTTCAGAGCCGATGAGATACGAAGCGTGAGCGAGACAGCCGAGATAAAACTGCTTGAAGTACATGGTCTAAACCGCCTAACTTAAGCTGCCTGACCAGTGTGCTTCCAGACTCTACGACCCGTATTGTATGAAATTGCGGTCTGACGGCTTTGACATTTTCTTCCAAGAATTGACGCAATGGAGTCCAGGTCCTTGGTTCCGCTCAGCGCGCTAGCAGCTAAAACCTATCCGGCGTTCATTCTTCAGACATGACTGGTGGTTATGTCATACATTCGCCCTTTCCGGATCGTTCCAAGGCATGCGGCCCAGCAAAGACGCCATCATGCAGTTGTCACTCACGCCAGCATAGACAAGTCCTGCTCCGACCAAGGCGGCCCCGAGGAAGAACTTCCGTGAGCTCACCAGACCAAGGCCAAAGAAGGTCAGGACGAGAGACCCTGCTGTGATGCGGACCTGACGCTCCATCGACCACGGTCCGTTCGCTGCGACGGCTATTGGCTTGCCTGCACTCACCCACGCATCCATGCCGCCGTCCAAAACCTTAAGCGATGTGAAGCCTCTACCGGCAAGTGTCCTTTTGGCCTGTTCCGCGCGGCGTCCAGTGCGGCAAATCAACGTCAGCGGCGCGGAAAGATCCCAATCCGCGCTTTCCTTCGCAAGCGTTCCGAGGGGAACGAGTTGAGCCCCTTCGATATGGCCCGCGGCAAATTCCGGATATTCCCGTACATCGATCAAACGAGCGTCCATAGGTACCTCCATCCGAAACCACTCTATGCCTCTATAGTGATATATTCAAGTCATGCCCATGAGCGACAAAATGCTCGATTTGGTGGCGCGGCGGTTCCGTAATCTGGGGGAGCCCTACCGCCTGCGTATTCTCGAGGAATTAGAGCGCGGCGAAAAGTCTGTCGGGGAGCTGGTTTCCGCTCTGACTGGGAACCAACCCAACATCTCCAAGCATTTGCAAGTTCTTTTCGACGGCGGGCTGATTTCTCGTAGGCGCGAAGGCACATCAATTCTTTACGCAATTAGCGATCCCATGGTCTTCAAGCTATGCGCTCTGGTGTGCAGCAGCGAAGCGGAAAGGAGCCGGCGAGAGTTCGAGGCGTTGGCAGGACAGCGAGGGGGGAGCGGTGAAAATAAAGCAATTTGAAGTCGCAGGGCTGGCACAATACTCCTACGTCCTCTCTTCGGAAGGCGAAGCGATCGTCATCGACCCGATGCGTGACTACGACCGTTACACGGCGTACGCGCAGGCAGAGGGGTTGACCTTAAAGTTCGTTACGGAAACCCATATTCATGCCGATTTCGCTTCGGGGGCGCTTGCTTTGGCCGACGCCGCCGGAGCCGAGCTGGCAGTCAGTTCCTACGATCAGGATCCTTACTGTTACAGCATGGAGCATCATGCGTTGCGCGATGGCGATGTATTGCGAGTTGGGAAGTTGCGGCTGGTGGCCCTTCACACGCCGGGCCACACACCAGAGCACCTAAGCTTCGTCCTCTTTGATGAAGAGCGGGATGCGTCTGAACCTGTTGCTCTCTTCAGCGGCGACTTTCTGTTTGTTGGATCTGTTGGCCGACCGGACCTCTTGGGAGATGATTCCAAACGACAGCTGGCGCACGAGCTCTACCGGAGTCTTCACAGTACGATCGCTTCCCTACCCGACGGGGTGCAGGTGTATCCGGGCCATGGCGCAGGCTCTTTGTGCGGATCCGGCATGAGTGACCGGCCCGAGTCCACGCTTGGTTATGAACGTCGGACCCAGCATTTGTTCAAGCTGGAGGAAGAGGCATTTGTACGAGAGATTATTGATAGCGTGCCGCCCATGCCGTCCTATTACCCAGGCATGAAGGAGCTAAATTCCGCAGGCGCTGCTGACGTCTCTGCCTCATTGAGTGTGGAAGCTGTGTCTCCTGTGCGCTTTACAACGTTCCTTTCGGAAGCTGGGGTCACCCTTATCGACTTGCGTCGGCCCGAAGCTTTCGGTGGCGCTCACATACCTGGCGCTATCAATATAGGCGCAGGCCAGAACCTATCTTTGTGGGCGGGCTGGTTGATCGATGCGGAGCGCCACCTGCTGCTTGTAAACGACACGGGAGATGATGAGGAGGCACGTCGTTCGCTGGTTCGCGTGGGCCTGGATCACATCGACGGCTTCTTGCAGCATGGTATGGCCAACTGGATTGAGCATGGACTGGAGCTCACGAGGACGATCCAGTTTTCGACGAAAGATGTGGCCGCGCGGGCTTTCGGCACTCACATCGTGGATGTGCGCAGTGACAAGGAATGGGAAAATGGACACATAGAGGGTGCTGTCCACATCCCTTTGGGTGAGTTGCGGGAACGGCTCGGAGAGCTTACGAAGACTTCCAGTATTGTCACAGTTTGCGGGAGTGGCTATCGTTCGAGCATCGCTGCAAGCCTCCTTCAGGCAGAAGGCTTTCCAAACGTCAGCAGTATGAGCGGCGGCATGACGGCATGGAATGAGCAATGTCTGCCAGTGACGTCAATCTGAAGCCGCGACTGTTGGAACAGCTTCGGGAGCTTCCAAGATTCAAAAGCTCGGCAGGTATGGATAGAGAAATAGAAACGTGAGCAGGCTGAGAGCCATTACATCTGCATACAGCAGCAGCAACACCCCTGCATGATAGAAATCCCACCGTTTTCTCATACATCTGGCTGTGTCAAAGATACCGATGAGGGTGAGAAGTACCGGAAAGACCATAAAGAGTGTTGCATGCGTGTGCGCAAAGCCGGCCCACCAGGAAGAAAACGGGATACCCGCAAAAGATAAAGCGGTGCCGCTGGCTAATGAACGCATGCGCCAGTTGAAGAATGGAATGTGCTGAAGAGAAGGGCGGCCCCTGTTTGGCCCCGAAGACCGTATGGTGAAAGCATCGGCCGTCAGATCAAACTCGCGCATAGTTCCTCCCTAGGAGATTAGAAGAGATCAAGCGGGGAATCGTCTTGTACGATATTGCGGCGTTCGCGAGCGCTTCTTGCGTCAAACGTTCTAGGTCAGTGGAGGCTAGGGAGAAGAAGGGTGAAAGAGCAAACCAGATGCACTACCCTCAATATCGCAGGGCGAATCGAGGTTTTGCATGCTCGTTATTACGAACACGCGTTCGCCCCGCACTGGCACGAAGAGTATGCGATTGGGTTGATTGATGCGGGAGTCGAGCGGTTCAAGTATCAGGGCGTCACTCACCAAGCGGTAGAAAGTGAAATTGTTCTTCTAAACGCGGGCGACGTCCATACCGGCGAAGGAGCTGATGAGCGCGGTTTCGGCTTTCGCATGCTGTATATACCTGAGACGACTATTCGAGAGATAGCACTGCCCAGCCGGCACCCTCAAGACAGTTTTCACTTTCAGAATGCGGTGCTCAAGAGCAGAAGCGTAGCGAGACATCTGTTAGCAGCTCACCGAAGCCTGGAAAACGGCGCCTCCTCCCTAGAGTCCGAGAGCCTCTTTATCGGTGCAATCGCGGGAGTCCTGCGTGAGGCGAGTTCCTGGGCAACTCCAGAGCGCCTTATCGGTGCTCCGTCGGCTATACTCGCCGCGCGCGAGTATCTACACGACCACTTGTTTGAAGATGTTCCCTTGATTGAACTGGCCGCAACAGCCGGAATCAGCAGGTTTCACTTCCTGCGAGCCTTTCGAAACCGGTTCGGCCTTCCTCCGCACGCTTACCAACTCCAGCAGCGGATCTTCGCGGCGAAGAGGCTCCTCAAAGTGCTGCCGCCGACCGAGGTTGCCCACAACTGCGGATTCGCGGACCAGAGCCATTTTCACCGGGTATTCAGAGCGATGGTGGGAACCACACCCGGGCGATACGCAGAGCAATTTCGTTCAATACCGCCAGAGGGCTTTGCGGCTATCGTCAGGTGAGAAGGGAAGATATGTTCCCTATTTCGTCGCAGAGGATATGCCATGGCTTCCGTCAGCACTATCGTTTCCCTTCCGAATCAGCAGACGGCTACCCTGCCTAAGCGCACCTATCTCAACAATGAGCACGGCTTGATGAGTTGGCTGCTTACGGGCGATCACAAGCGCATAGGCATCCTCTACCTCATCTCGATCACGTTCTTCTTCTTCCTGGGCGGTCTTTTCGCCGGGATGATTCGATTGGAGTTGCTGACTCCCCAGCCAGACCTCGTTGCCTCCGACACCTACAACAAGTTCTTTACGATGCACGGCATCATCATGATCTTTCTCTTTCTGGTGCCTTCCGTGCCAGCAACGCTTGGCAATTTCCTTGTACCGATCATGATCGGTGCCAAAGATCTCGCATTTCCTAAACTCAATCTGCTGAGTTGGTATCTCTATTTGACGGGGGGGCTGTTCACACTAGCGGCTCTAGCTCTAGGCGGAGTCGATACAGGCTGGACGTTCACCACGCCGCTTTCGACTCACTACCTCAACACTCATGTCATCACGGCAGCTACAGGTATCTTCATTGCCGGTTTCGCGTCGATCTTCACGGGATTGAACTTTATCGTCACCATTCATCGGATGCGTGCTCCTGGAATGACCTGGTTTCGTCTACCTCTGTTCGTCTGGTCAAACTATGCCGCCTCTATTCTCATGGTCCTGGGCACCCCCGTGCTTGCAATCGCGCTCCTTCTGGTCGCCCTCGAACGTACTATCGGCATCGGAGTGTTCGATCCAACAAAAGGTGGCGATCCCCTTCTCTTCCAACATCTCTTTTGGTTCTACTCGCACCCTGCCGTTTACATCATGATCCTTCCGGGGATGGGGATCATTTCCGAGATCATCTCAACGTTCAGCCGCAAGCGCGTCTTTGGTTACACCGCGGTCGCGTTCTCGTCTGTAGCAATCGCCGTCTTCGGCTTTTTCGTCTGGGCTCACCACATGTTCATCATGGGTGTGTCGAACTACTCGGCGTTGGTGTTCTCCCTGCTCACCATGCTGGTCGCGGTGCCCTCCGCCATAAAGATCTTCAACTGGGCCTTCACCTTGCAAAAGGGATCGATCACTTTCGAAACGCCGATGCTCTATGCCTTTGCCTTCATCGGCCTGTTCACGATAGGCGGCCTTACGGGTGTTTTCCTGGGATCGCTGGGAATGGACATTCACCTTACTGAGACCTACTTCATCGTCGCCCATTTTCACTATGTAATGGTTGGCGGCATGCTTATGGCGTTCCTTGGCGGCATTCACTTCTGGTGGCCGAAGATGACGGGCAGGATGTATCCGGAATCCCTGTCAAAGCTCTCTGCGGTCACGAGTTTCATCGGTTTCAATCTAACCTTTATGCCGCAGTTCATCCTTGGCTACCTCGGGATGCCCCGTCGCTATCATGCGTACCCTCCAGAATTTCAAGTTTTAAACGTTCTTTCGACCGCCGGAGCCACTGTTCTCGGTATCGGATTCCTCATGCCAGTTCTGTATTTGGCATGGTCGCTGAAGTATGGTGCCATCGCCGGCAACAATCCATGGCAGGCAACAGGCTTGGAGTGGCAGATTCAGTCGCCGCCGCTCACTGAGAACTTCCTTGCAACGCCAATCATGGATCATGAAGCTTACGATTACGAATGGCTCGAACGGAAACATGCTGAGGAAGTCACCGTAGCTTAGCGTCAGTTCTCAGCGCTGAGTTCGTTGGTTCCCCTTAAGCGGCGGCTTCGTACTTTGCAAAGTTGCTATTGAACGATCAATCGCCAGTTGGAGGACCACATGACACAAACGAACTCTGAATCTCAGCAACCAATTCTGCCACTAACGCTTCCAGGTATATTGCTTGGTGTTGGTCTCGGTGGATTCTTTGACGGAATCTTCCTGCACCAGCTTCTGCAGTGGCACCACATGTTCAGCAGCAAGATCACAGTGGACACCGTTCAAGGTTTACAGATGAACACCTTGGGCGACGGCGTCTTCCATACCGTCACGTGGATCTCTGTATTAGTCGGTCTGTACATCCTTTATTCACGCGTGACCGAATCACGCCGAAAGGTGTGGGGTTCGAGCGTCCTGTGGGCCTGGATACTGTCGGGCTGGGGCTATTTCAACGTGGTTGAAGGCATTCTCGATCACCAGATTCTCGGTCTTCATCATGTGCGTTCCGGCCCGAACCAGTTGGCCTGGGACATGAGTTTCCTTGCTCTCGGAGTGATCCTGCTCGTTATCGGTAGGTTGATTCGGAGCAAGGCCAAGCCGGTGGCACAGACGCTCGCGCACGCTTAGCAAGCTGGGGTCATGATGATGATGCATGGAGACGGGCCCACGATGATCGTTCCAGTGATCCTGGTGGGCCTGCTTGCAGTTGGCTATTTTGCGTTGGCTATGCGACAGCATCTCGGTCCACGTGGCTGGAGTGCGTGGCGCACCGCCTCATTTCTTGGTGGCAGCGGTATCCTTACGCTCGGTTTGCTGCCTCGATATCTGCCCTACCCTGCGGGCGACTTCCGCAAGCACATGCTGGAGCACCTCATCATCGGCATGATCGCTCCTCTCGGGCTGGTAATGGCGGCTCCGATGACGCTGGTGCTCAGGACTGTACCTACACGTTGGGGCCGGGCTATCAGCCACTTCATGCAGAGCCGTATTCTCCAACTCGTTGCCAATCCTGTCAGCGCGCTTGCTCTGAATCTGGGAGGGATGGCTGCCCTCTACTTCACGCCGCTCTATATGGCGATGATGATGCATCCAGTTCTGCACTATGCCGTGCACTTTCACTTCCTTGCGGCTGGTTGTCTTTACACGTGGGTTATTGCTGGCCCAGACCCCGCGCCCCACCGGCCCTCGGTTCCAGCACGGCTTGTCATCCTTGGGATCGCAGTCGTCATGCACTCCGTAATTTCACAAATGCTGTACGCAGGCCTGTTCGTTTCGATCATGGCTCCAGTGGAACAGCTTCATCGCGGAGCGGAACTGATGTACTTCGGAGGGGACATCTCTGAGATGCTGCTCGCATTTGCCTTGGTTACAACATGGCATCCAGTACGCAAGGTGATACCACTCGAAGCGGCGAGTCGCCTTCAGCCACAACCTTTACTGAATTTGAGCCCCTCCGATCACTGAATATGAAACCGGCCGACGATGTGCTGCCCAACTTGAATTGTCAGCTACAGTTCATCAGTCTAGGCTCGCGAAGCCGTCAGTTGGTTAGTAGACATCTATCGTTGGCGAATATGCATCAATGCTATGTGCAGATGTACTCTGGCATCAGCTGTAGCACGGAGCCGGCATTGTCTCTCAAAATGGTCCATCGCGTTACTTTAGCTCGCAGGTGTGCCTTTTTATTTCTGGCGTTCGCCGTCTTCTGCCTTGGTCTACAAGCGCGCCTCGTGTTGTACAGCGCAAACCCGCCTGTCCAGATTGCGGCTGCGAAGCTGTCTACCGAGAGGCATTCTGCAGAGGCACTTCGATCGCTGGAGGTTAGAAGCGATGACCTGCAACCGATCACTCAGAACGTTCTTGCGGTTCTGCTTAGTCAGGTTGATGATCTCCTAAGCCCAGTACCTGTCCAACGGACAGTTGCAGTGGCGCTTTCGGACCCCATCCGATCACAGTTGCGCTGTGTCACTTCTCTGCGTCGCCCCCCGCCTTCTGCTATCTAGCTCTTGCTCCGAGCTGTGAACCGCTGTGACTCTTCGCCCCACATGAGGAACATCGGCTCTAGTGTGCCCGGAATGTCAGGAATGCATGGCGAAGGCTTGGCTCTGCCTGAGATGAGAGTCTGACAGGAACGTCAATGAGAGTACCTCCGGTTCCCCTAGAACGTGGGGTCCAGAACCTACCGCTTAGCCTTACCTCCGTGCTCCTCGTTGAAGTTGACCGCGAATTGAGAGATTCTAGGAGGCTTCTTCTGAGCTCGCTTGACCAGCCGGTGTTGGCAGTATGTGGCTACCGAGAGGTAGTCTCATTACCGGCAGGGAGCAATTGCAGCCTCGCGGTAATTGGCGTTGCACCGGATGAGATCGCAGCCGTCCGAACCGCCTCGCACGTGCGGCACACATGGCCGGCAGCCAAGATCCTTCTGCTCGGTAGGCCTTCCGAGCTGTTTGATGATCCTCTTTACGACGAATCCGTCGTAGCGTCCGGCAATCCAGCTGGGGTTGTAGGGGCGGCACGCCGTCTTCTCCAAAGTCCATGAGAACTTTTCTCGCTGATTACATCATCGTGCCGCAAGCACTTACGCCTCTGCTGAACATTTACTTGTGTTAGACCCGCCCCTCGAAAGAAGGTCTCCATGCGCTCTAAGCGCCTAGTTCTTATCCTGACCTGCATCCTTGCAGCTCTGGTCGTTATCTATGTCGTCCATCGACATCGCGGAGCCGAACCAACGGCGGAAGCTCCACTTCCACTGCCAACCGTGTCGGTAGCTACCGCACACAGCGGTTTTATCGCCAACCAGCTCACCGTTGCAGGTATATTCCAGGCCTTTCAGGAGATCGACGTTCACGGCAAGGTGTCGGGCTATATACGTCACATTTACGTGGACATCGGCGACCGGGTTCGCCAGGGCCAGACTCTTGCCGTCCTTGAAGTTCCGGAGCTTCAGGCGCAGGTAGCGGGAGCCCAGGCAGGGATTTCTCAAACTCAGCAAAATATCATCAGGCTGCAAAACGAGGTAGCACGCGAGCAGGCCGGCTATGCTGCCGTCCACGCGAACTATGTTCGGCTGAAGCAAGCCTCGGATCAGCAACCCGGACTGGTTGCAGCGCAGGAACTCGACGACGCCTTAGCCAAAGATCGGTCGGCCGCCTCGCAGGTGGACGCGGCGAAGTCGGCCGTCGCAGCAGCACAGGGCCAACTCGGCGTCTCCCGAGCTGAAAATCTCAGAGTGAGCAGCATGGCGCAGTACGCCACCATCACGGCACCTTACAACGGCGTGGTCACGATGCGTTACGCAGATACCGGATCTCTCATTCCGGCCGGCACCGCCGAAGGTTTGAACCAAGCTGTTGTTCGCTTGGCCCAAAGCGATGTTCTCCGCTTGCGCATGCCCGTCCCTGAAAGGGACGTTCCCTTCGTTCACGTCGGTTCTGTCGTCACAGTTCATGTGCAGGCTACCGGCCAGCAATTCCCGGGTACCGTTGTCCGCTTCACACGGGATGTTTCGAATGCGACCAGGACGATGATGACCGAGGTTGACGTGCCGAACCCGGCCCTGACGCTTACGCCAGGAATGTACGCCGATGTGACCTTCAATCTAGAGCAGAAGAACGGTGCTCTGATCATCCCCGCCAGTGCCGTCATGCAGGGAGACCAGCCATCGGTGATGCTCGTGGACGCCAACAATCGAGTACAGAAAAGGCCGGTTGATCTGGGGATCGCCGGTGCGAACCAGCAGGAAGTAGCCTCCGGCTTGCACCCTGGGGATCGAGTCATCATCGGTGGGATTTCCACCCTGCAACCCGGTCAGCAGGTGACACCGCAAGAGGCATCGAGCAAATTGACCGAATTTCAGAGCGCAAACCAGAAGGGCGGCAAATAAGCATGTCCTTCTTCGCTATCAAGTACCCGTTTTTTATCCTGATGTCGTGCATGATCGTGGTCGTCGTAGGCATAGCTGCCATCATGAATATGCCCGTTGATCTCTTCCCCCCCGTGAAGATTCCGGTGGTGGTTGTCGCAACCTTCTACGCGGGCATGCCACCGGAACAGATCGAATCCGACATCACTGACAGTGATGAACGTTTCTTCACCCTGGGGAGCAACATCAGCCACATCGAGTCACGCTCGATGAGCGGCGTCAGCCTGATCAAAATATACTTCCAGCCCGGTACCGATCCGACAGCGGCGGTAAGTGGCATCTCTAACCTTGCGATGGCCAACCTGCGCCGCCTCCCACCCGGCACACTGCCCCCAGTCGTGCTCAGCTTCGATGCTGCGAACTTGCCGGTCTGCCTGATCACCTTGAAGGGTGCCGGCATGAACCAAACGCAACTCAAAGATCTAGCCCAGTTCAGCGTTCGCAATCAGGTAGCAAATGTTCCGGGTGCGTCCGTTCCGCAGCCCTATGGTGGTACGTACCGGCAGATCATGGTTTACGTCGATCCACTGAAGCTGCAGGCCTCACAGCTTGGGGTGATGGACGTCGTCCATGCAGTCAACGAATCCAACCTGATTCTTCCCGCCGGTGACGTTCGTATCGGTCCCAAGGACTACAACATCTATGCGAACAGCCAGGTACCGACCCCCAACGATGTGAACAGTATCCCGCTGCGTACTGTTGGCAACGCCTCCATTCTGGTGGGCGATGTAGGCCATGCCGTCGACGGCGGGCAGCTTCAGACCAACATCGTAAGAGTGGATGGCCAGCACTCTGTCTACATCCCCGTCTTGAAGCAGGGAGGCAATTCCAACACCATCACCATCGTGGATGGCATTCGGAAGGCCACAGCTCATCTGCTCGACATTCCAGACCAACTGAAGACGGCGGTGGTGTTCGACCAATCGGTCTTCGTGAAAACAGCTATCAAGAACGTCATCAGCGAAGGTGCCATCGGTCTTTGCCTCACCGGCATCATGATTCTGCTTTTTCTTGGGAATGTCCGAGCGACGGTCGCCGTGCTACTTTCCATTCCCATCTCCTGTATCGCCACGTTCCTGATCTTGGATGCCTTCGGAACCTCGATCAACACCATGGTTCTTGGCGGCATGGCGCTCGTGCTCTCTCGGCTTATCGACAATTCCGTGGTGGTGCTCGAAAACATCTTCCGTCATTTCGAGATGGGCGAAGACAGCGTTAGGGCTTCCCAGGAGGGAGGCAAGGAAGTTCAACTTGCGGTGCTGGCCGCTACCGTCAGCACGGCCATCGTCTTCTTTCCGGTTGTCCTCCTTACCGGTGTCAGCAAGTACCTTTTCACCGCGCTCGCGCTTGCGGTCGTAATCGCCCTCTTCTGCTCCTACGTGGTGGCCATGACCGTTGTGCCGCTCTTCTGCTCCAAATTCATCAAGCACACAGGGCATGGCGAGGAGCACGAATCAGCGGAAAGCGACGATCCAGTGCCGGAGCACATGCGCGGAGGTCATGGACAGAAGAACCTCTTTGCGAAGATCGTCCATTCCTTCAACAAGGGGTTCGGTTGGCTTCAGGCACGCTACGACGGAGCGATTCACTACTGCCTGGGACGCCCAGGCTGGGTGATAGTTAGTTTTTCCATCTTTGTGGTCCTGAGCTTCGCTCTCGCACCGTTTCTTGGTAGAGCATATTTTCCGCGCACAGACCCTGGACAGTTCGTCATCAGTGTCAAAGCTCCTACGGGGACACGCATTGAACTCACCGACCAGTACATCGCTCGCGTAGAGGAAGATGTGCGATCGGTGGTGGCGCCTAAAGATCTCAACATGATCGTCTCCAACATCGGCGTTACCCCGGATCTTTCCGCGATCTACACGCCGAACTCTGGGATGCACACGGCCTTCGTTCAGGTAAGCCTCAAGGAGGAGCACAGCCTCAGCAGCTTCGCCTACATTGATCGAGTCCGCGCCAAATTGGCATCGGATCTCCCTTCGGTCCAGACCTATTTCCAAACAGGCGGGTTGGTCGATTCCATTGTCAACCAGGGTCTGCCGGCTCCTTTCGACGTCCAGGTCAGCAGCAACGACATGGCGGGTGGATACGCAACGGCGCAGCAGCTCGCTCGGAAGATGAGCGCGCTCCATGGCGTGAGTGACGTCCTGATTCCTCAGGATGTCGACTATCCCGGTTTGGCTCTCAACATCGATCGTCAACAGGCAAGCCTGGAAGGGCTAACCCCGAAGACGATCGTCGATAGCGTCATCACGGCCATGACCTCGAATGGAGTCGTTGCACCCAGCTATTGGATCGATCCAAAGACCGGCAACAACTACATGTTGACTGTCCAGTACCCAGAGTCGCAGGTGCAAACTCTGAATGACTTCAAGCAGATCCCGCTGCGCTCCGCGGACGGGAAGTCAACGACGCCGCTCGAAACAGTCGCCTCCATCAAGTCGATCAACACGCCCACCGAGGTGGATCACTATCAGCTTCGGCGCGTCTTCGACGTGTACATCATGCCGAAGAAGGAAGATCTAAAAGCAATGAACGCTGACGTGAACAAGGTCGTCGCTCAGATGAACCTTCCGAAAGGCACGAAGGTCACAGTACGCGGCTCGGTCGTCAACATGAATGATTCCTTTAGATCGTTTGCGATCGGTCTCATACTGTCCATTATTCTCGTCTTCCTTATCCTGATGGCGCAGTTTGCATCCTTCGTCGACCCATTCATCATCCTGCTTGCGATACCGCCCGGGATTTCCGGTGTGATCTTGTTCCTGCTGTTGACCGGCACCACCATCAACATCATGAGTTTGATGGGTGTGCTCATGATGACCGGCATCGTCGTGTCGGACAGCATTCTGATCGTCGAGTTCACAGGGCAGTTGCGCGAACAGGGTAGAGATCTGGAAGACGCGATCATCACAGCGTGCAAGGTTCGTCTACGGCCCATCCTCATGACAACGCTAGCCACAATTCTAGGACTCATTCCTATGGCACTCGCACTTGAAGCCGGCAGCGAGCAGTACGCGCCGCTAGCTCGAGCGATTCTGGGCGGCCTCACCGTATCGGGTGTGGTCACGGTCTTCCTCGTACCTAGTGCCTACCTGCTCATTCACAGGCGAATCGAAGCGCGGAAAGCAAGATCCGCAGGATCGGGCTTGACCGGGCAGGCGATGGAGGCGACAGCATGAGAACCGTTCTTCTGATCTTTTTGCTGGCACCGTTGCCGATGTTTGGACAGTCAGATGAAAGCCTGCCTCAGGCTCCATTAAGCTCGCCTCGTGTCTTCGACACGGCGATGTTGGGTCAAACCTCGCCTGCACCTCAGACAGGTGCAGGCCGAGGACAGCAACCTCCGTTGCTGGATCCCGGCAATCCGGGCACTCCCATCACGCGGTCTGAAGCTGAAACGCTGGCTCTAAAAAACAATCCACGTATCACGGCCAGTACTCTGCTCGCACTCGCCGCCGGCCAGATTACCCGACAAACCCGGTCGAACGAGTTGCCCCAGATCTATGGGGCGGCCACCGCAGAAAAAGCTGAGGACGGCGGACGCATCGGGGCTGGTTCCCTCACCGATTCTCGCCTTTACACTCATGCAGGAGCTGGCGGTACGCTTACACAGCTCATCACAGACTTTGGGCACACCAGAGACCTTGTCGCCACAAACAAGCTTCAGCAGAAGGCACAGGATAAGACCACGATCGCAACGCAACAAGACGTCATGATGGCGACCGACACGGCGTTTTATCGTTTGCTCAATGCGCAGTCACTACTCCGCGTCGCGAAAGCTACGGTGGCGGCTAGAGCTGACACGCAGAACCTTACCTCTGCTCTTACAAAAAGTGCGCTGAAGAGTGATCTCGACCTGAACGTTGCGTCAGCCGATCTCTCTCAGGCGCAACTCTTACTGTTGGATGCGGAGAATGCAGTGGCCTCCGCGAGTGCAGCGCTGGCGTCCGTCCTCGCCGCATCACCCGATACGGTTTACGCGGCTGAGGAAGACTCCTCAGCTCCGCCACCTCCGCCACCTTCTCCGGATAGCTCAAATGCTTTGAACGCAGAGGCACAAAAGCAGCGACCGGATCTCCAGGCATTGCAACTCAATGCTCAAGCGTACGAGAAGTTTGCTCGTGCGCAGCAGCTACAGCATCTACCAACCATTTCAGCGTTGGCCACGGGAGGTATCACCCCAGTGGCTCCGGACAACGTCTTCGTCCCGAACTTCTACGCTGCTGGAGGAGTCAATCTCTCGGTCCCTTTCTTCACAGGCTTCCGCATCAGCGCACAAGCCGAGGAAGCAAGGCTGAGACAAAAGGCGACCGAAAAGCAGGCCCAGGATTTGTCCAACACCATATCCCGGGATGTCCGAATTGGAGTTCTGAACGCTGAAACCGCCTTCCGCAGGATCGCGGTAGCGGACCAGTTTCGCAACCAAACAGCTCAGGCTCTCGCACTCGCTCAAACACGATATAAGCTAGGCCTCAGTTCGATCGTCGAACTCAGTCAGGCTCAACTCCAAGGCACACAGGCAGCGGTCGCGGCGGTGAACGCACGATACGATTATCTGCTGGCACTTCGAACCCTGGACTACGCGCGTGGCCAGCTTGCCCCGTAGAAACGAACTCCGCGCTTCCTAACTCGTTTCGGAAGGAGACGATTGCTAACCGCTCAGCAATTCCCAAGTGAGAGTCTGGGACGACAGATCGAAAGCGCCCAGCCGAATGTGGCAGCCGCCACGCCCGATTCTGCGTCGATGACACTCAAAATGTGGGTTATGGTGCTTCTCACAGGAACAGGAGCGGGCCTCACCAGCGGATTGCTGATGAGGCTGCTTCGCTTGGCTCAACACCTCACCTTTTCCTACTCATCCGGGGACTTTCTTCTAGGAGTGCGCCACGTCTCGCCGATGCACAGACTCCTGGCGGTCTCGCTGGGAGGCGTAATCGCGGGGTTATCCCTCTATATCTTGCGGCGAATGACGGGTGGGTCGGGGGCGGAAGTGACCGGATCCATCTGGCATAAACAGGGCCGTTTCGAAGCCGGCCCGACGATTGCAAAGTCCATCATTTCGATTGTGATTGTAGGCATGGGTGCCGCCATCGGCCGCGAAGCTGCTCTCAAGGACACGGGGGCCACCGTCGCAGGCAAGATATCCGACTGGACCAGCATGTCACTTCCACAAAGGCGGCTGCTCGTGGCGTGTGGGGCAGGAGCCGGAATGGCAGCAGCCTACAATGTGCCTCTGGGCGGCGCACTCTTCGCAATCGAGGTTCTTCTGGGAACCATGTCCCTGACGAATGTCCTGGCGGCCGTACTCGCCTCTGTCACCGCTGTGGCAGTCTCTTGGTTGCTTCTTCCGAACGCACCTACGTTCCAAGTGGCGCAGCTCTCGATCAGCCCCTCTTTAATATTATGGGCCGTGATCGCAGGTCCGCTTCTTGGGGCAGCTTCTGCCGTATACGTCCGGTTCATCGGCTGGTCCGAATCGGGCAAACCAAAAGAGTACATGGTGATTCTTGCTCCGATTCTCGTGTTCATCGGTCTGGGCGTTCTTTCTATGCGCTTTCCCGAAGTTCTTGGAAACGGTAAGAACGTTGTCCAGGAAGCCTTTGGAAGCCAGCTAGGAACGGGTTTGCTCTGTTGGTTGCTGATACTCAGGCCGCTGGCAACAGCTATGTGCCTCAAGTCCGGCGCACCAGGCGGACTATTCACGCCCACGATGACGTTTGGAGCGCTACTCGGGGGCCTGTTCGGGGAGGGGTGGAGCCATCTCGCTCCATCGGTTTCCAAAGATAGCTATGCCATTGTTGGAGCTGGCGCAATGCTGGCGTCGGCGTCGCAGGGGCCGATCTCATCGGTTGTCTTCATGTTGGAGTTGACGAATCACACGGACGCCCTGATCGTTCCTTTGATCATTGCAGTCGCTGGTGCCACCCTGATGGCGCGAAGAATGGAAGTCCACTCTATCTACTCCATCCGCGGCTGACGTTCGCTTTGCCCACAAGCCGAGCATGTGAGGCGTTTGGCAAGTGCCAGCTAACAAGCTTCCTAGATATCGAGAGAATATCGCTGCTGGTCCCTCATGCTGCCGCCCAAATCGTTATGTCGGCTGCGGCGATCCTTCGAATGGAAGAAAGACTGCGAACACCGTTCCGTGACGTCCGTTGCCATGGCTCGATCGAAACGTCAGGCGGCCCTGATGGCGTTCGATAATCTCCGATGAGACCCACAAGCCAAGACCCGAGCCGCCGATCCCCTTGGTTGTGAAGAAGGGTTCAAAGATATGTTGCTGGTCGCGCTTTGCCATGCCGGCACCCGTGTCCGCAACCGTTATCACTAACCCCTTTTTACCCGTAGTCCACTCCGTGGCCTCGCGGCTTCGAACCAGCAACCGGCCGCCCTTCGGCATAGCATCCAGGGCATTGCCTACGAGATTATTCAATACCTGACGAATATCGCCTTCGTAAATCTCTACCGTTCGGGAGGCCCGCTTCCTCTTTTCGACTTGGATGGCAGCATTCCGCAATCGGCTCTCGTACATGCTAAGCACAGATGAGATCAAGTCAATGCAGGAAACTTTTGTTGGATTGGAGGGCTGGCGGTGAAAGCGAAGAGTCTGGTTTACGATGTTGCCGACGCGTCGAAGTTCGCGGTCAGCGTCGTCCAAATAGGACTGCACCTTTCCAAGGTCAGTTTCCGTCCGAGCGATGTAGAGGAGATTGGTCACTGCTTCTAGCGGATTATTGATCTCATGGGAGATCGAGGCTGCCATCCGTCCCACTGCTGCCAACTTCTCCGCGCGGATCAAGAGCCGTTCACGTTGCTTATCCTCAGTGATGTCGCGGTAGAAGACCGTAATCCCCTCATCTGTCGGCTGGGCAGAGATGGACAGCCAGATATTCAATGGCTCCGGATAGAACGCTTCAAAAGATCCGGAGATCCCTTCAAACATGGCGCTATAGTAATGCTTCAGATAGGGTGATCCTTCATACACGGTCGCGGGGAAGCTCTCCCAGACCGTGGTTCCCAGCACGTCTTCTCCCCGTCCCATCACTTGGTAGCAACGAGGATTGATGAACGTAAACCTCCATGCGCGATCCAGACTGAAGATGGCATCGGAAGTAGCGCTCATAACGCTGTCCAACTGATCGGCAGTTGTCTTCAGCGCCAAGCGGTCCTTCACCGCTTCGGTCACATCCGCGCAAACCACAAACACGCCCGCGATGGAGGTACCTTCAAACGCTGGACTATAAGAATAGTTCCAGTAGAGGTCCGTCAGTTCACCGTCTTGCTCCAGAGGCACCAGAATGCCCTCATGCGAAACGCTTTCACCTGTCGCAAGCACATGTTTGATCTCCGGCCCGACGATATGCCACGCCTCCTGCCACACCTCACGGGCAGGTGCGCCAAGGGCTCCAGGGTGCTTGATGCTTGTGATTGAGCGTGCAGAATCGTTGTAGATGAGAAGCGACTCTGGCCCCCAATAAATAAACATGGGCAGGGGCGAAGCCAAAATGATGTTTACGAGGGAAAGGAGTTCCTTCGACCAATCCTTGATTGGACCAACGACGCTTTCTGCCCAGGGAAATGTTCGCACCAGGTCGGCCATCTCCCCGATTCCAACAATGACATTAGCGGAAAGCGAGTTGTTTGGCTTTGCGGACATAGGCGTTTATTCTAGCCGTTCGTCGCCCGCTACCGCGTCTCTGTCTCGCCCTGCAGGCCATTATGGAAATGTGACTTCTGGCCTGAACCCTCCGTTGCGCTGATTCAACCTAGATTGCCATACGATGCTTGTAGGCAGCATGAGCGGAAGCGGTGATTTCGCGGTTACGGCGTTCCCGAGCCAACGGGCTCAGGGTACATGTGGACGACTGTCCCGCTTTGCCGGTCAGGTCACGCCCGTCGACCTACCCGTCCCTTTCCAGTCGCCACTCGGAAGTCAGCAAACAACGGAACATCCTTCTCCAGCGGCGTCACCGACACAAAGTTCAATCCGACCTGCTCGTGACCCTCCGGGTGCTGCTCTCTCCAGAGCACACGAAGGAACTCCGGCCAATTGTCCTGGACGTAGAAAGTGCGCGAGACCTTCGCATGGCACGACAGACAGAGCGTAATCATCGTAGCCGGATCATTGTTCCCCGGCTCCCGATGGTGAACTGCGACGGACCGCTTGCCTCTCTTTAGCGTCGTACAGCCGACCACGCGGCAACGGTAGCCGTCCCGCTTTAACACTTCTTCGCGATGGCCACCGAAGTAAGCCTCATCCTGGCGCTTCAGCGTGTAGCAGGTAGCACAGAGGCCCCTCGCCAGCACTTTCGGCTGACCGCAAGGACAGTGCATCACGCGTTGAGTCCCGGCTTTCACTTCCCTGCCCCTGCAACGTATCTATATAGAGTCTGACGACTGATGCCCAACTCGCCGGCAAGCGCAGTTTTGGATTCGCCGGCCGCAACTCGCCGCCGAAGATCTTTCGCCTGTGAGGGGTTGAGACAATGCTTCCGGCCCACATAAGCTCCTTCGCGTAGCTTCGCCAAAGCAATTCCCTCCCGCTGGCGTTCTCGGATCAGGTCACGCTCAAATTGAGCGAACGCTCCCATGACATTGAGGAGCAGATGCGACATCGGCGAGTCTTCCCCGGTGAAGGTAAGGTTCTCTTTCTCGAAGCGGACGTGTACGCCGCGATCCGTGAAGCCGAGGACCACCTTGCGAAGATCGTCCAGGTTGCGGGCCAGCCGGTCCATTGAGTGGCAGATCACCGTGTCGCCCTCACGCACGTAGCCGGTCAACTGCTCCAGCTGCGGCCGGTGGAGATCCTTACCAGAAGCCTTATCTACAAAACGCTTGTCGAGCGTAAAGCCGTCGAGCTGTCGCAGTTCCTTCTGATCGAGAGAGCTTACACGCAGGTAGCCGACGAGTTGGCCCGCCCTGCGCCGCCCTTTTGTCACTTTAGGTTCTTGAGGATTGACCATCTCGTGTCACAATAACAGAACCGCGACCCTTGTGAGACGTGATTCTGTCACACATCCCATGTACCGCAGGGGTATACCCATCCACGACAGCGCAAATCTGGTTGCGCCTAGGAAGAGGTTGAGATGTTTCCCGATTTTCCCGAATTGAAAAAGACGGTACTGGAACAGGCTCACGCAACCATGCGTCGCATGGTGCATGAAAAGCATCCTGTGCTGGCGGAAATAAAGAGCTATACCCAGCACGAAGGCCGCTCTATGAGGTATGAACAAGTGGGCTACGGTGAAAAGCAGGAAGATCTAACCGCCGCTTCCTTCCCCATCGAGATTACATTTGATGAGGTTCCCTCTCTCATTGGTGACAAGCTCAGCGAGAAGATGGCAAAACTCGCGGATGCGGTAGGTGAACATCAAATGAATCTCTTGCTCACAAAGCACAACGAAGCAACGGAGATGACGGGTAATCGGATTGATGCGAGAGGACGCCCCATGAATGGGGACCTGCTTCTTCAAATGATGGAAACAATGCCTATGGACTTCGATTCGGCTGGAAACATCCTTCCCACGACAACGCTCTTAACCCATTCAGCCATGGCTCCTTCATACCAAGCCGCGATCAAAGAGATTGAAAATGACCCAGAGCTACAGTCCCGGCACCGAGCAGACGTCAACCGGCAATACAACGATTGGCTTGATCGAGAGAATAATAGAAAACTGGTTGACTAGCGCAAGCGAGCGAAGCTTCCAGATTCCCTTTTGCCAGCTCCTATCAGCCCAAGGCGAGAAACTGCTGTACATCGCGAGCCATGGCCAGTTCGAAAAAGGCAAGGATGTCGTCACGGAGACTTCAGGCGGACAGCTCCGCGCTTATCAAATGAAGGGCGGCGACATCAAGCTTGCTCAATGGCGAGAAATAGACAAGCAGATAAACAACCTGGTTGAGCTTCCTATTCAGCTTCCATCTGTGAGAAGTACGGACTGGCATGAGCCCTTTTTGGTCACCAACGGACGTGTCGAAGATGCCGTTCTGGACTACATCAACACTGCTAATTTAGGTTGGTCTCGAAGAAGCTTTCCCTTTCCCCTCAGGACGATTGAGAAGAGCAATCTCGTTCGTCAATTCACCGAACTTCATGGAACGTTCCTTCCAAAAGAGACAAGAGACTTTCAGGCACTTCTCAGTCTTATACTTCGCGATGGTCGCGCACCCCTCGACAAGCCCGCGTTCGCCGCCTTCATAGAAGGAACTCTCCCGTTAGAAACAGCCACGCTTGCCAAAAAGCGGGATGGTGCTCGTGCGATCACCAGTTGCCTTCTTCTCACCAGTTACATTCTCGGAAGCTCGGTTGCTGTCTCTAACCATTGGCCACAGTTTGAGGCGTGGACTATGGTATGCAGCTACATCTTGTGCATGGCTACGCGCTATTCCCTAGCTAAGGAGTATTGGAAGGATTCTTACGATCTTGCGCTGATATCGGCACGCCGGGCGCTGGCGGATCTTATACAGGAGTGCCAGGAACGAACTGAATATGTTGAAGGTCATCCTCTTGGAGACGGTTATTTTTACGGAGCGCGACAAACACTGTTATCTGGTCTTGTTGCTGCCTGGGCCTTGAACCAACGGAGGGCTGGGAATCCATCTTCCTTCCCGGCAAAGTTCTACAGGCAATCATTGCGTAAGAGTTTTTATTGGGGTGAGTCAGCCGCTCCATATCTGGCGTTAGCCGCAATAGACCTAGAGATGAACTGCCAGTCAGCTAGTGCAGAGAACCTAATGTTCCAGATCCTTCAAATCGCCAGCTCTGCCAACGAACCGAATAGAAGGGGTATTCCCGACATCTTCACCTCGGTTGAAGATGCACTGGTCTTCCAGCATCGACTGAAGCCATTTCAACCGGAAAGCTACGCTGGATTCTCCTACGTCATTGAATTCACTACGGAGTACCTTGCCAGGCGTTGGCGGCGACAGGGATTAGCGCAGCGGTGGCGAGGTCTCACCCAGATCTCTCTGATGACCTCAGTACCTAATGAAGAATGGGAGTGGTTCCGCTGGCGGGCCGAGAACCTTTCGTTAGCCTCAAGACGCTACCCAGAACCCCAGAGTTGGCAAAGTCTACGAACCGAAGCTGAAGCGCGAAACGCATCTGGTTTGCCTACACTCCTCCAACAGGAACCTGAGTTTTTGTCCTATTTCGTCATGGTCTTTCCGCATCGGCTTAATGTACATACGATGAGGGGCCTTGAATTGGCGTTTGGTGCCTGCTAGGGCTGTTGGTCCTCAGATTCAGCAACTAGAGAACGTGTCACAACTGACCATGAGCGGGGTTGCAAACCTTTCATCGTTAAAGCGTCCTCTTCCGTAGATTCTGGAATGCGCGCCAAGAGTTTTGTCAGTTCTTCAACGATGTCCCACACGGACTTATGGGCCAGCTTCAGCTCATCTATCGAGAGCGTTCTAAAGTCTCTTTCGCTCTCCTTTTGATGTGGCAATGCGGCTGAAAACGCAGTGCCAAAGATTTCCTCGTCGCTAGAACGCGCCCAGCAAAAATGCGCAAACCGGTTCCTCATGCCCCGAGCAACGTCAATAGCTGGATTGATCTTGTTAATCGCCTGCAGCAGGTCATAGTCGAGGACGCGGCAACAGTACCGGACACGCTGAATTTCTACAGCTTGAGTGATGGCTTTCTGGAGCTGCACCGCTCCCATCTGATCGGTGTACACACGGCCAAGGAACTCGGGGGTCATGAGCACTCGGCTAAGGAGCTGACCAAGAAGAAACTCTACGTTCGACCACTCGATTCCGATGCGGCCGATAAGCTCCGCTTGTTCCGTGGTCAGATCCGAATATGCGTTGTGATTCAGTGACATAGCTAACCCCTGACGTTTTCTGACTATCAACGAAAATACTCTACGCAGCCTTGCTAAGCGGGCCAGTAGATCTTTTTTAGGGGCAGGAGAACCCGCGTCTCGGCGTCCATGTTGTCGTAATGCTCCATTACCGACTTCCCTAGACCATCTAGATCCAAGAGAGCGAGGTGATGATTCGCTCTTTCCGCCTCATATCGCGCTTCGCGTGTGAATCCTCCTGTCGATACGTACAGACCGTTATCCCGCTGGCGCAGGCCGCCCAAAAATGCACGGACATCGGGAGCTCCTATTGTGCCTTTTCGATGTTTTACCTCTACGAGGATGCGTGGTTCCTGAAATCCGAAGCCATCGGGTGATGCGATGATGTCGCGCCCTCGATCGGCACCAGGAGCCGAGACTTGCGTCTTATAACCCATAGCTCTCAATAGCCCTGCTACAAGCTCCTGCATTTCATCCCATTCAAGACGGACGATGCGATCCTGAAGGAATTCCAACGCCTTCTGCTCGATGTCACGTCGAATGTCTGATTCGGCAGCGATTGCCTCTGTCGGCGTTGCGAGCGGTGCTTCGCTGAGCACATCATTTGCCGCGGTCTCCACGTGGCCCGAAAGCCGGTCGAATATCTCCTTCGTTGCTTCATCCGAGATACAAAAGATGGTTGCAATGGACCCAAGTGAGTTCTTTGTTTGAGGTGTGAGAACATCCCGGCTCACTTCTTTGTCCCATTGGACTGCCTTGGTGTGTCGCAGTTCCTCGTCGGCAAGTGGGTTATAAATATAATCCCCTGTTACGGTGCCAACACGGTACATCCGATTCGCAGGTTCGTACATCAATACTGTGCTTCCCTGCACCAGCTCTTCCTTGAAACGGAAGATCTGCCCCGTTGCATTTGCGAGTCGCAGTCGGTTGTAGTCACCGAACTCCGCCGACACTAAAGCCGAGATCTCCTCACGGGTATGAACGTGATCAAGGGTTCCGATCTTGCCCCAACCAATAGCCGTAATCCCTTGCGATATGAATTCTGAGGCGTAGATAGCAGCTCGCCCTGCACGTACCATCCAGACTTTGCTCATAATGCTTGATCCTTAGCTGCTCAACGCTTTGTCTAAGACGAGACGCCATTCATCCATGAAAACAAGGGTGCAATGTACGGTTGGCACTTCTGTCTCGTTGGGATAGATAAGCTCCAGCTCACCTGCTCGCACAAGCTTGTCCTTTTGATAATTGTCAGAGATCATCTGGAGTAGCTTGCGCTTGTACTCAGTGTCTTTGCCTCCAAGGTGATCCCCCTTGGTCTCCCAAACGGCGAGCTGGTCCTGGCCAGCTATCGTTCGATGAGCAAAGATAAAATCTGGATAGACCAAATTTTTCTTCCAACCCTGTAATGAATATTGACCGGCCTTTGCCACGTTTCGGTGCCACCATTGAACTGTCGCTTTAGTGTCAAGGTAGCAGGCGAAGTTTGCTTCATCACCATTGAGATCATCCTGGTAAACAGGCGCAAAAATACTCTTCTCCAGAGAAGAGCCGGAGGTTCTAAGTAGCTGTCGTGCGTTCTGTGGTTCGTCGGTGGGCATTTCATATGGAAGCTGCCACACGTCCAGAAACCACTTCAGACCAAACTGTATTTTGCTTTCAAGCAGATGGGTCATAAACTTCGCTTCGGCCAGCCGATCTCGCTCACCAACAATCCACTTGCGAAGCTCCTCAAGGATTAAGCTCGACATCGCTCCTAGTTTGTCCTCATTTAGGCCACGTTTTATCAGTCCGTCTATCAAGTTGCTGATCATCTGGCGAGCGACCCAAGCGTTAGGCACAACATCTGATAAAACTCGCGTTGCATAGACAGAGTCGAAGACTACTGGCTCAATAACGTTCTGTACGTCACTCTGCTCCAGCCACGCTTGTCCTTGACCGAGAGCCAGCCGGACGAGGTTACTTTCGCCGCTTACAACGCCATGAGCAAGGCGATCCACAAGGGCTTCTACCTGAAGAGACTCCCACGGCAACCCAAACAGGATGTCCTCTTCATAATTCAAGAGTCTAGCCGCATCCCCCTCTACCCAATTCACAACAGGTAAGAAGACGCGCAGTGACCGATACTTCTCACGTCGTTCCAGAGACCGTCTCTCTTGCGTAGGGCCTGCATTCCCATCCGTATCCCTTACGTTCTTTGCTAGGTCGTTGAGGCCGTCGCTTTCGAGACCACTCTTGATGGAAGCAACAACCTCTCGGGTCTCTGCATGATGGCAAAACACGTAGCATTCGTTAAGCGCTTGGAACTCTTCGTCTACGAAGGTCGCCTGGGGCTGTCGAAGAATCCTTCCCACGAGCTGCGTGAGAGCGTTCATGTTCCTATTAGTTGCCAAGGAGCAGAGAATATAAGCAAATGGACAATCCCAGCCCTCTTGCAGAGCTTGTTTTGTGAGAATCACTCTCACGGCACATGCTGGGCTGAGGAGGTCGTTATTTTCCGGCTTATCGAGATCGTTGATGTCGGCCGTCTTCGCAGCCACTTGTGACTTATCAAAGCCAAGAGTGAGCAGAAATTCGCGGGCGTCCTCTACGTGTATGTGGATGCCATCTCGTTGCTCCTTGCCAGTTCTTTCGACCTGAACGAGCAGGATCGGGCGGATGTACCTTGATTCCTCGGCAAGCAGTGCATCGGCTACAACTTGCAGAGCATTGAGCTTATCTACGCTCTCGCGCAGACAGTTTTTCCAGTCGTCGCCCGGATTGCGCTTCACGTTGATCGGCAGCTTAATCATTTGGGCGACTCGTAGATCTTCACCTCTAACGTCCACCAGCCAATTTGCATCATCTTTCGGCGTCGCAGATAGTTCCAAGAGGATTGCGGGGTTGAAATCCCCGATAGTCTTCAACGCCGTTGGTGTGTAGGCACGGTGGCCTTCATCCATCAGCACGACTGGGCGAAGAAGCCGAAGAACATTTCCTAGACTGTCCTTTACCGTAGCCCCAAGGGTATCCTTCTGGCCGTAGCAATCCAGGTTAGGGATACGACCCAAGAGCTGATGATGTGCTTGAATATCACCCTCGGGCGGAAAGAATCCATGGACGTTTCCTCGATCACGAAAAAGGCGCAACGTTTCTTTCGTTACTCTATTTGCTGATTGCAGCATCAGCAGCATGATGCACAGGTTGCTGCTCGTGTCTAAAGCATGGACCGGGTCATCCTTCTCCAGAATCTTTACCCTTCCAGCTCCAACGCGGTCGAGAAGCTGCCTAATTGAACTCTCTCGATTGGCTAAAGTCTTTTTCGTTTGGCTGTAAATTGCTTCGTTTGGAGTGATCCACAGGACGAGGCCTGTGTTGCTTCCTATGTAGGTTCCCATCAACCGAGAGAGGCAGTGTGCCCCAACGAGGGTCTTCCCGCCTCCTGTTGGAATTTTCAGACAAACTGATGGAAGATCGCGTTCAACTCCATCTCGACGAGACGTGTATTGATGCGACTGACGGCCTTTTGGGAGTGCTTTCTTGTTGCGAAGCGAACTCCACGCCTTTTCTGGGAAGTTGGGAATCTCAAGTTCTACGCCCGGATTCGCCGCCAAGACAGCTCTTGCTTGCTCCGCTTTTACGCGACAGGTGGTCAGCTCCTCTAAGTAGAGGTCAAATGTTTCAAGTACACGTTCCTGATAAGGCTTCAGCTCCATTCCGATCAGCCTTTCTCTATTCGATAAAGAGCAAATGGCAACGGAGCGTACTCGACCCCCATCGGCAGCAGTTTGCTGTTAGGAACATACTTCGCTGGAGCGAACACTAGATGCTTCTTACCTTTAGGCTTGGAAGCTGCAATCGACTCTGCTAAAGATAACGTTAGTGCTGCTTCCGGGCTCTTTAGGTATGCAAGATCTGGTTTGTACACGAGCCAGCAATAGTATGCACTCCCCTCTCCTAAAAACTTGCCTTCTTCGTTGGCTAGGTCAGGTGAAAAAACACCGCCTGTAGCTGTGTGGAACAGCCAAGATCCTAACGTGAGGTAATCTGGCAGGTTTTCTCCCGTCAACATAGAGTCCAGATTGAGAGGTTCACCCAAGGTACAGTACGTGAAGTCACCGCCTAGGCCATCAGCCCGTTTTTCAACGCGCTTCTCACCGGTTACGATGATGTCTCCAGCCTTTACTGTTTTGCTAATCGTGTCGAAACGAGCAGCTTCTGCCTGCTCAATTTTTTGAACTTTGGACAAGATGGCATCGATACGCCCTAGTTTCCCCCAGTTAAGACTCTCTTTGAAAAGCTGCTCCCGGTGCATACCAGTGAAGGAGTAGCCTTTTGACGCACGACGAATACGTTCGGCAGTCAAGCTGTTCGCGTACTTCTCTGATTCCACCAATATGAACCTTCGAGACCCGTCGTCCTTTTTGTTCGCCGCTAAAACTGCATGCCCCGTTGTACCTGAGCCTGCGAAAGAGTCCAGGACGAGTGACTTGCTATTTGAAGCAAGGGCAAGGATGCGTTCAATCAGTTTCACAGGCTTGGGCGTGATGAATAGGTCTTGCCCCTCAATGTTTCCTACGATTCGCGAAAGCGCCTGTTTTGAGTTTCGTGTACTTCCGACCTCACGCCAATCCCAAATGGTTTGGGGGACGATTCCCTTCTTCACATCCGTCAAGAATCTCTTGATCCCAGGGCGGTTGTCTTCTCCGTCTCCCCACCAAATCCTATTCTCTAATTTAAGCTTCTCGAACTTGCTCTCGCGGACGCGCCAGTAGCTTCCAGGTGGCGGACCCTCAATTACGCGCCCTTTAGGAGTGGTAATTGGGTAGGTTCCGTGCGCATAGTAGTTCCGGGCTGCTAGGTCGCTGAGGAGCCATTTACCCCTTGGATCGTTATCGGGGTTCTTATAACGAGCTAGCATTTTCTTCGAACGAGGTCTCAGATTTGGTCGCCAAATCTTGGCGTTCCGTGCGTAGACCAGGATGTAGTCATGATCGACACTGAAATGCTCGGCAGTGTTCTTTGGACTGTCTGCTTTATGCCAGATGCAAGTGGCGATGAAGTTGGAAGCACCAAAAATTTCATCCAAAATCAACCTTGCGTTCTGCACTTCATTGTCATCTATCGTTATCCAGATACTTGCGGTATCGGACATAAGCTCTTTTAGTAGAACGAGGCGCGGCCACATCATGGCAGCCCACTTGTCATGGCGCAGCATGTCCTCACCGTTGATGGGATTGCTGGATAGCCATTCCTTCATCATTGGACTGCTGACATTATCGTTGTAGCTCCAGCCCTCATTACCAGTGTTGTATGGAGGGTCGATGAAGACGCAATCGACTTTGCCGGTGTATATCGGGAGCAAAGCCTTTAGCGCGTGGAGATTGTCACCGTGAATGATGAGGTTGCCACTGAGCGAAGGCTCGCCTATGGACTTCTTCGGATCAGGCAGCAGGGGGCGGAATGGCACCGACAGGTGGTGGTTGTAAACGAATTCTTTACCCTTAAACTGAAGTTCCGGCATTACTGAACGTCCTCACGATCGCGGTCTCGACAGACTCAAATATCTCACGGCAAGCGGACACGCCAGTGTGACCGCCGTCCGCGAAATGACCGGAAGTGTTGCAAGCAATAGACTTAGGGTTTACAGTGCTGGAGCGTTATACCGATAAACTGGTAGCCGCTTATCCATTTATCCGTTTGCGGCACGGTGTCGCGCTGAGAATGCGTAAAGCTTGTACCTGAACCTTATGTTCAGATCTTATGAAAGTTCAGGAATGGAGCGATTCGGTCCTCCAAAGTCGAGATCGAGGTCAAGATCCAGTTCACATGGTCTGTCCTTGCGAGTGCCAGGTCCGCTTTTTCCTTCGGAAACGCATCTCCCCAGCCATCTCTAACCTCTTTGAAGTTTGTTATGTGGAATGCATGTTTGCTGAATTCCTCCATGAAGCGGAAGACGCCAGCGGACTCCGGGAAGAGAAACCTGGATTCACGATATGCCCTATAGAAAGGAGAAATCAGCTTAACCTGCTCCGGTTCATCATTCCACGCGAGCAAAGCATTGTGAAGATCAAGGGTTCGCATATAGATATCGAAACGCTTTGCGTAAAGATCCAGGCGCAGCTTCTCCTGGTTTGTCCTCCATTGCGCCCTTGTTATCGTAGCAACGATGAAAGAGATTGAGAGCGTTCCTACCGCCGAAGCCGTCCGAATTCCGAAGTCGAATTGTTGCGCGTACCAGCTTTGCATAGTGTGCTCCCTTCGCTTAGGTTACCGGGCCTTTGCCCTCGGCAGTTCATCCCATCGTGTCGTCCATCGAGGCGAGCGATGCTCTGCCCTGAGCTTCCAGGCTGCGTCCTTGGGACCGGCACCGAGGATGCGGACGGCATCGCGCCCAAGGGTCGCGTTGAGCTTGTCCATGGCTCTCCAGGCCCGTTCCCTCTTCTCGCGATCCAGCTCGCCCCATAAGGCCGGTTGCCGGATGGTTTCGGGCATCAGTTCCGTAATCATCACGCCGCACTTCGAGTAACGGAAGCCGTCGCGCCAGAGCCGTTCTCCCAAGCGCACGGCCAGGGCGACCACTTCCCCGGTGTCGTTCGTGGTCTCGGAGAATCGGGCCGAAGCTCCATTCGAGTAGAACGGGTCGTTGTTGAAGGTGTTCGTGTGCATGAAGACGAAGATGTTTTCGGCGGCGACCTTGTACCGGCGCATCTTCTCCGCTGCGCGGGTCGAGTAGCTTGCGATGGCCTCGCGCATCTCCCACCAAGACGTGACCGGAGCCCCGAAGCTGCGCGTGACGGCGATTCCTTTCCTAGTCGGCTCCATCAGCTCCAGCGGCAGGCAGGAGATCCCGCGCAGCTCGTAGACCGTGCGGCCCCCTGTCACCGTCATCAGCGCCCGCGCATTGTCCGGGTCCAGGGCAGCGAGATCGGCCGCCGTCTGGACTCCGATCCTGGCGAGCTTCGCGGCTGACGCCGCGCCAATCCCCCAGACCTCATCGACCGGCACCGTTGAGAGCAAGTCAGCCCGCACCTGGCTGGAACGCAGATCGCACACACCGTGATATTGCGGGCGCTTCTTGGCGATGAAGTTGGCGACCTTGGCGAGTGTCTTTGTGGGGGCGATGCCTACGCACGTCGGGATGCCCACCCAACGGTGAACGCGTTCGCGCAGCTCACGCGCAAGAGGCTCCACTTCCCTTTCGCTAAACTCGCCCAGGTTCAGGAAGCTTTCATCGATGGAGTACGTTTCGATGGTTGGCACCATCGTTCCAAGAACGTCGTTGACTCTGTGACTTAATTCGCCGTAGTAAGCGTAATTGGAGCTGAAGACCTCTATGTTTTCGCGCTTGATGAGGTCACGGATCTTGAAAGCGGGGTCACCCATTTTCACCCCGAGGGCCTTTGCCTCATTCGAGCGGCTAATCGAATTTCCGTCATTATCGAGAGCACGATGACGGGTTTGCCTTCGAGATCGGGCCGGAAGACCCGCTCGCAGGACACGTAAAAATTGTTGCAGTCGATGAGGCCGAAGACTTCGCCCATCAGCTTACCGCAGGGTGTGGATGGCGTGTCTGACGACGCCGAAGACATGAAGATCTTCCCCGACCGAGACGCGGATCGGCTGGTAACGAGAGTTGGCCGGTTCGAGCCACACGCAGTCTGGGCCACGGCGCAGACGCTTCACGGTGTATTCGCCGTTGACGGCCACCACGACAACACAGCCGTTGTCGGGCTTCGCGGAGCGGTCCACGACCAGGAGATCGCCGTCGAGGATACCGGCGTCCTTCATGGAATCGCCATCGACGCGCATGAGGAACGTCGCTGCTTTGTTGTCGATCAGGAAGTCATGGAGATCGAGCGGCGTTTCAAGGTAGTCCTCTGCGGGACTCGGGAAGCCGGCAGGCACACTTCCGTCGAAATACGGCAAGACCAGGGGCCAGTTTGCTGCCCATTCCACGAGTTGCAGGCTCATCACGGCCTCCTGTATTAGGTATAGCAGGGCAGGCGAAGGAAAAGCGAAGCACTCCTAGATGTGGCCGTTCAGGCAAAGTCTTAAATTTCCAGACTTTTACATTTATAAATGTTTATCGCTTTATAGGCTTACTAGCGGAGTGGCTGTTCAGCGATGCTCCGGAAGCTTCCTCTGCTGGCATTTCGACTCCCGACAAGCGCATTTGTGGGTTTTCAAAGAACGCGTTGCTTTCGCGTGGATTGACGCCATAACCTTTGGTAACCATGCGAATAGCTAAAGACAGCAAATCTATTGAAACGCTAGAGGAATGGTTCCTGCATGCTCCGCCTGAAAAGGGTGAGAAGCAGTGGGTGGATGGGCGAAGTGCGAAGGAAATGGCGCGTTTGTGGCTCCGTGATGAATCACGGCAACGGCTACTTGAACTTCTGAAACCGATATTCGGCGGCGTCACACTCCAATCCGCAGAGCCGGAATGTAACGTGCCCTTCGATCAGTTTTCCGGGCCACGACAATGCGACCTTGTAATTCAGGCCAGTAATCATCGAGGCGGGATTCTCGTTCACATCGAAGGCAAGGCCGATGAAGCATTTGGTTCATTGACTGGTGAAGCTTACGACGCAGCCGTCGCGGCAAATGCGTTACGCGTGGGCAAGAGACGGTCTGCCGTGCCGATAAGGATCGAGCAGCTGTCGGAGAGGCTCTTTGGGCGTAACCTCGACGACACTGTGCGAGGGCTCAGGTATCAGCTCCTATATAGCGTGGCCGCCGCTTGGGCAGATGCCGCAGAACGAAAGTCGATTGCCGCTGTCTTCGTTGTGCAAGAACTGCGTTCGCCAAACTTAAATACCCACAAGCTGAGGCAAAATGCGGAGGACTGGACGGCTTTCCTGCGCATGTTCTTGGGCGTTGACGAAGAGCGTTTGAAGCAACTCGATACTTTGCTCGGCCCGGTCACATCGTTGCGATCGCAGTGGACTGATGTGCCTCTCTACTTTGCAAAGATGATCACCAACATAGCCGCTATACCTTGATCCGGATGAACGCCTAAAGCTATAAATGTTTATAAATATAAATAGTTATAAGGGTAAAGCCCCGTCTTCGGCAGCGACAACGGCCGCTCGCAGGAGTTCCGGCCCGTTGTTGCGGACGTTGCCGACTTTGGGATTGGCTTCGAACATCTCCATTTCGTCGGAGTCGAGCGGTCGCAGCAGATCAATGGGGAGCTGTTCGGTTTGTTCCCTGTCCAGCCATCGGTCGTAATCGCGAGGGTTGAGGATGACGGGCATTCTCGGATGCACCCGGCTCATGAGTTCGTTCGCTTCGGTAGTCACGATGGCGAAGGATTGCAGCCAATGCCCTTCCTTGTCTTTCCAGGCGTCCCAAAGGCCCGCGAAGCCGATTGGATTGCCGTTTGCGAGTTCGAAGACGTAGGGCTTCTTTGGGGGCTTGGAGTCTTTGACCCATTCATAGAAGCTGTTCGCAGGCACGATGCAGCGTCGTTTCTTGAACGGCTCGCGCCAAGTAGGAGCCTTGGTGATCGACTCGGCCCGCGCGTTGATGGTGGACAGGCCTTTGATGTCGCTCAGTTCTTTGGTAAAGAACGGCACCAGGCCCCAGCGAGCGAGCACCATTTCCCGTTCGCCCGATTCCCTGCTCTGTCGAATGATGGGCTGATGCGTCGTCGGCGCAACGTTGTAATCTGCTCCCGGCATCGGCAGCTCGGCAGGTTGCGGTTTCGCATGGAAATACTCGGCGATCTTTTGTTTGTCACTCCGTCGAACGTAGCGTCCACACACTGCGAAAACCTCCTAGTTTGGCTTTGGACAGCCCGCTTGACGCTCTGCCTCATCTTGGCAGTAATGCCGGTACTCTCTGTAGCACTCTGAGCAGGAAGCCACATGGCGTAGTACAGGATCGTTTGGAGATGGCCCGCTCTGTGCAAGGGCCTGCACTGCGTCGTCATCCGGACAGCCGTCCCGATCAGGATTCGGGAAGGCTTCAAGAAAGAATTGTGTCAGCAGTTCACGGTGATCCATATAAGGCTCTCCTACCAGCTCGATTTTCGCAGAATGTCATCTGGAAAGTTCAGGAGGGGGACGGCTCCCCCTGACTACAGCCAGGGCCGATAGAGCTGGCCCCGTCTTCCGCCACCCTCTCTACGGGGACACCCCGTAACGCCCCGGCCATGGAAATGACGCTGCGCTTGGAAGGCCGCAGATGAAACCAGCGCCCTCCCACATTCCCCCAGCAAGAACATCGAGCGCGTCTGTCGTGACCGTGCAAAGCCTGGGAAACGGTAATGCTGTTTCCCAACCTTCCCACCGCCACTTGTAAAACGCCGGTACCGCTGGCGTTTCCCCACAGCCGCGCCCGAACACGGCGACGAGATTAGTCAGGAAAGTACATGTGACATCTACTGCACAACCTAACCCGGAAAGGGGAAGCACGACTTCCTGGAGACGCCTTGATCCAGCATTAAACAAAGCCCCTCATGTACTCAGAATAAAGTATGTATTTATAAACGTTTGTAATTATAAACGTTTATCGTGTTATACTTATATTCAAGAGGGAGGGATTAGAGACCCCTTCCTTACCAGAGGAGACCAGACCATGACCAACCCCTACGAAGCCGTTACCGCCCGAATCATCGAATCGCTCAAAGCTGGTGTTGTTCCTTGGGCCAAGCCGTGGAAGGGCAACGGCAGCACCAACCCATTCCCGCGCAACTTCAAGACTGGCGCACCCTACCGGGGAGCAAACATCCTCATCCTTTGGTCCAGCCCGTACAGCTCGCCTTATTGGCTGACCTTCAAGCAGGCCAAGGAGCTTGGAGGCACCGTGCGGAAGGGCGAGAAGGGAACTCAGATCCTTTTCTGGAAGATCAGCGCCAAGGATGCCGATAAGAACCAGCCCGTCGAGATCACCGATGACAAAGAGCGCAAGAGCTTTTTTTGCCGGTCTTACACCGTCTTCAATGTCGAGCAGTGCGACGGCCTGAAGATTCCCGAGACCATCGCCGCACTTCCCGAGGTTGACCAGGACGAGCGTTGCGAAGCCATCGTTACCGGATGGACTAGCCGCCCCAGCCTCAACCTGGACAACGCCCATGAGGGCCGCGCCTACTATCGCCCCAGCACCGACTCCGTCCACATGCCGATCCGCAGCCGCTTTGTAGACGCTCCCCACTACTACGCGACGTTGTTTCACGAGTTGGTCCACAGCACCGGCCACAAAAGCCGCCTTGACCGCACCTTTGGGGAGAGCTTTGGCGATCACCTGTACAGCAAAGAAGAACTGGTCGCCGAAGTTGGCAGCGGCTTCCTTTGCGCCATCGCCGGAATTGCCAATGAGCGGATCGAGCAGAATTCGACCAGCTACATCCAGCACTGGATTGAAGCCTTGAAGGGCGACA